>CALXTD010000004.1 GCA_944391315.1 uncultured Alphaproteobacteria bacterium
GCGTTCGCTGGCACCGTTAGGGTTACACCCGCTTGTGAAGAACCACCGGCTAAGCCGGTGGGTTACTTTTTTTGTTTGACAAATGAAAAACTTGTGCTATCTCTTGGTTACTTTAATTTATTTTTATGTTTAATTTTAATCTTTATAATTATGAAATCTTTTGTATTAACCGAGACGAAGTTTTTTGTTCGTTCAAAATTTGGAACGCAAACGTTTATTGGTGATTTGAATGCGGCTTATCTGTATTCTGAACAGGAAAGAAAGTATGTTTGTTATAATAGAGGACTTAAAGGAAGCTTTTCTTTTCATGAGGGAGATTTATTAGTTTTTAGTAAAACCGATGGTCTTTATGTTCTTTATCGTTATTGTTCTAAAAGATGTTCTTTTGTGAAGCTTTCATGCAGTGTAAAAGATTTTAGTTTTTCTCCTTATATTTTTATATATCGAAAGGGGAAAAAATCTTGGTATTGTGGCGAAGATGAAGTCTTGTTAGGAAAAAAGAAATTAGATGAAAACAATGTTTTTATTACTCCTTTTTCTGATGGGATGATGACTGTTCGTTATTTTAATAAAAATGTGGTGCGTGAAACTGTATGGAAGAATTATGAAATAATTGATTTTTGGGGACATCAAGGAAAATTTGTTGTAGGAGAGCGATTGGATGGCAGGTTTGATGTATTGACACCTGTTGGTCGTCTTTATAAACCACGCCGACATTGTTTTCTTAAATCTAATAATCGATTGTATGGTTGGGATAAAAAATCTGCCTCTTTTTTATTGTTAAGCAAAGAAAAAGAATGTTATTCTTTGTGGATGAATACGGTTGTCTTATCTGACTCTTCAAAGCCATTTACTTTGTTGGGGTTTGATAATCAGAACCGAAAGGTGGTTTTGGCTTCAGGTGGCTTTTTAGAGTGCATTCCTAGTAAACACCTTAAAATTGGAGATAAATTGTTTAAAAAGACAGAATCTCTAATGCTCGAATTTTAGTCGTCTTGGAATTTAAATACACTGTTTACATGGGGAACAGTGTATTTTTTTGTGTAAAAAGCTTGACTTTTGTCTAAAACGATGTATTCTTAAAAGTCGAGAATTTATTATTAAAGATTATATATTATGGAAAAATTTATTCAAAACGGAACAGCTGTTCTGAAAGTATCATCAAGAGAAATCGGGGGAATTGAAACTCGTGTTGAAAAAGGTGAGTTTTGGACTTTTCGTAATCTGGCCGTGCTTTATTGTCCGGAAACAAAGCTAAATATGATCCTTAGTTTTCCGACATTGGAGGTGTTGGTTTCTCATGTGCGTTCCATTAGCGTAAAAAGTGGACATTTGGTTTATCCTTCGGGAACATGCAGTGGCGAGTATCAAAATGGTATGCGCATGAAATCATATGTTGGTGATTGCTACTATGCAATTGGGCCTGATTACAAAATTAAGCGCTTGGGGGCGTTGGTTGAAAATGGTGCTTTGTATGTTGATGGCAACCGTTTTTCATTCTTTGACAAGTATGTCGGCCTGAAACAGAAAACTTATTTTTCCGTTTTTCGCAATGAATATAATCCTAAGCAGATTGTTTGTGCGGAAATGGATTTTAAGAGTTTTGATGTTTGGTATGATAACCGTCAAGGCATACTTGAACGAACATTTGCTGATTTGCTCTTGGTGGTGCGACATAGCAAAGGGATGTTGCTCAATCGGAACCGTCATAAAGATATCTATTATGAAAAGCCGGTTGCGTTGCCAAGTATGCTCAAGCGCTGTAAAGAATTGCTTAGTTTGAAGAAGTCAATGTCTTTGGCTTATGGTGTTGATAATACGGATTATTTGTATTTAACTGCCCCTCGAAGCTTTGGCGAGGTCGTGAAAGATTCAGTCCATGTGCTGGCAAGATTATGTCGGTTTAAACCGGCTCTTTGAGAACAAAGCTCTGCTTATGGCAGGGCTTTTTTCGTTTTAAATCAGTTGACAGGGGGTGGTTTATCCTTTATCACCTTCGGTATAAGGTTTTAATGTTACGGAATTTTGGAATGAAACATAAAGGGCAAGATGTAAATGGTTGGCTGATTATTGATAAACCTCGCGGAATGGGCTCAACCGAGGTTGTGCGCCGTACAAAGCGGATTTTTAAGGCTAAGAAAAATGGTCATGCCGGAACACTTGACCCTTTTGCTACCGGTGTTTTACCGATTGCTTTCGGTGAGGCGACAAAACTTTTGCCGTTTGTGACCGATGGGGTTAAAGAATACGAATTTGTGGTGCAATGGGGAGCCGCAACCAATACTGATGATTCAGATGGCGAGATTATTGACCGCTGCGATAAAATTCCGACGCAAGAAGAAATTCTTAATATTTTGCCAGCGTTTTTAGGTAAAATCATGCAGGTTCCGCCGGCTTATTCTGCCCTGAAAATTAATGGGCAAAGAGCCTATGATTTGGCGCGGAAAGGGGTTGAATTTTCTATTCCGCCGCGTGAGGTTGAAATTTTTGAACTTGAACTCGAAGAAATTTTGCCGGCGAATCGGGCAAAGTTCCGCGTGGTTTGTTCAAAAGGAACTTATGTGCGCACTTTGGGACATGATATTGCTCAAAAACTCGGCACTTTGGGCTATTTGCAGGAGCTTCGGCGTTTAAAATGCGGGCAATTTGACCTTAGACATAAAATTTTACTGGAAAATTTAGAAAATATGGTGTATGGTGGTGCCCTAAATGAAGTTTTGCTTCCGATAGAAACATTTCTGTGCGACATCACGGTTATTGCTGTTTCGGAAGTTGATGCCGCTAAGCTTAAACTCGGGCAGGCGCTCTCGCCAAGGGCTTTTGATGTTCAAAAGTTTGTTGGACAAGAGGCGGTTGCCGTTTGTGAGGGCAAGCTGGTGGCTGTGGTGCGAATCGAGGAGCGCAGAATTGCTCCTGTTCGTGTGTTTAATCTTTAAAATTAAAAAAGGAAATATACAGATGTCGATTAGTCAAGATGAAGTTAAAGATATTGTTAGCAAATTTGGTTTGAATCCGAATGATACCGGTTCTCCGGAAGTTCAAATCGCTATTTGGACCGCTCGTATTAACAAACTTATTGAGCATTTTAATGTTCACAACAAAGATTTGCACTCTCGTTTGGGCTTGATGAAGATGGTTAGCCGTCGTCGTCACTTGCTCGACTATCTTAAAGCTAAAAACAGCGACAGATATCAGGATATCATTAAGAAACTGGATCTGCGTAAGTAAGGGACTCTTGGCGTTTGGAGGGGAGGGGCCGTTTTTTCTATTGGCGGCAAAGAAAGTTTTAGCTTTCAGCTCTTTCTTCCAAGCGCTTTTTTGCCCCTTGGGGCTTTTGTTTTAATTATTATGCTTTATTAAAAATCCCGTGACTTTTATGACCAAGTCAGGGTGAGGTTTATAAAGATGTTAAAGATGTTATGAAAGGTGTTTGAAATATGGTCGAATTGAATATTTGCCGCAAAGAACTGGATTGGGGCGGCAGAAAGTTGGTGTTGGAAACAGGTAAAGTTGCGAAGCAGGCTCTCGGTGCCGTTGAGGCTACTTATGGCGGAACAACGGTTTTGGCTACCGTTTGTGCCGCAAAGGAGGCTGCGCCCGATCAGGATTTCTTCCCTTTGACCGTTAACTATCAAGAAAAATATTATGCTACAGGTAAAATCCCCGGCGGATTTATGAAACGTGAAGGCAAGCCTTCTGAGCGCGAAGTTCTTATCTCTCGCTTGATTGACAGACCTATCCGTCCGCTGTTTCCGGATGCTTTTAAAAATGAAGTTCAGGTTATTTGTACCGTTCTTTCTCATGATCAACAGACAGATTCCGACGTTGTGGCTATGATTGCTGCTTCAGCCGCTTTGGCTGTTTCAGGTATTCCGTTCCTTGGTCCTATCGGTGCTGCTAAAATCGGTTATAAAAATGGTGAATATATCTTGAACCCGACAATCGAACAGCAAAAAGAATCTGAACTTGAGTTGGCTGTGGCTGGTACATCTGAAGGTGTGCTGATGGTTGAGTCTGAGGCTCAGGAATTGTCTGAAGAAACCATGCTTGGCGCCGTTATGTTCGGATTTGAAAACTTCCAGCCGGTTATTGCCATGATTAACGAAATGGTTAAAGAAGCCGGAAAGCCGCGTTGGGAAATGCCGAAATTTCCGCCGGAGTTTGATGAACTCTATAACAAACTGGAAAAAGGCTTTATCTCTAAGTTTGAAGAAGCTTTCAAAGAAACCGATAAATTGAAACGTGGTGAACTCGTTGCTCAGGCTTCTGAAGAATTTAAGGCAACCCTTGATCCGGAAAATGAGTTTGACCAAAAGTTTGCTCAAGACGCTATTGAAAAATTGATGCACAAAGTTGTTCGCGAAAAAGTTTTGACAACCGGTAAACGTATTGACGGTCGTGATACCAAAACTGTTCGTCCGATTTGGTGCGAAGTTGATGTTTTGCCGATGGCTCATGGTTCAGCTATCTTTACTCGTGGCGAAACTCAGGCTTTGGTTGTTACAACTTTGGGTACGGGCGAAGATGCTCAAATTGTTGACGGTTTGATGGAAGAATATAAAGAAGACTTTATGCTGAACTATAACTTCCCGCCGTTCTCGGTTGGTGAATGTGGTCGTATCGGTAGCCCCGGACGTCGTGAAATCGGTCACGGAAAATTGGCTTGGCGTGCTATTCACCCGATGATGCCGAAAAATAAAGATACATTTCCTTATACTGTTCGCGTTGTTTCTGAAATTTTGGAATCAAACGGTTCTTCTTCAATGGCAACGGTTTGCGGAACAACCATGTCTTTGATGTCTGCCGGTGTGCCAATGGCTAAACCGGTAGCCGGTATTGCTATGGGCTTGATTAAGGAAGAAGATGGTCGTGTGGCCGTTTTGACCGATATTCTCGGTGATGAAGACCACCTCGGCGATATGGACTTTAAGGTTGCCGGTACAAAAGACGGTGTTACCGCTTTGCAGATGGATATTAAAATCACATCAATCACCAAAGATATTATGAAAACCGCTTTGGCTCAGGCTCATGAAGGTCGTATCCATATTTTGGGTGAGATGGCAAAGGCTATTTCTGAACCGCGTCCTCATGTTTCGGACAAAGCGCCGCGTATTGTTGCAATTAAGATTCCGGTTGATAAAATTCGTGAAGTTATCGGTTCAGGCGGTAAAGTTATTCGTGAAATTACCGAAAAAACGCACTGCAAAATTGATATCAGCGACGATGGTGTTATCAAAATTGCTTCGCTCAAAAAAGAAGACGGTGATGCTGCTCTTGAATGGATTACCGGTATTGTTGCTGAGCCGGAAGAAGGCAAAATCTATCATGGTGTTATTACCAAGATTATGGATTTTGGTGCTTTTGTTCGTTTTCTCGGAACAACCGAAGGTTTGGTTCACATTTCCGAAGTCAAGAATGAGCGCATTGCTTCCGTTTCCGACTTCTACAAAGAAGGTGACTCAATTTGGGTAAAATGTCTTGGCACGGACAATCGTGGCAAGGTTAAGCTTTCCGCAAAGAGAGTTAATCAGGAGACAGGGGAAGACCTCGAATAAAAAAGTTCGTATAATGGTCGATTAGTGCGTTGTCTGCGGGTCAAAAGTGTCCTCACGTACTACTCTGTACGCTGCGGTACTTTTGCCCTTGACGCCTACTACTCGACTCATTCTCCGAACTTTTTGAAAAGTCATCTAGAGGCATTTTACGCTGTCTCGAAAAATTCATGTACTACTTTGTACACTAAAATTTTTCTCTCAGCTAGAAATGCCTCTATCTGTACTATTATCCCCAGTTTTAAGTCGTAGAAAAGCTCGTATAACGGGCAACTAATACAGATTTAGCTGGTCTCCGACATCCTCACGTACTACTCTGTACGCTGCGGTGTCGTCGCCCTAAAATCTTATTATTTGCCTCGTTTTCCAAACTTTTACAAAGTTTGTATAGCGTGCAACTAATACAGTGTTATCAAGCTGGCAAATATTCTACAAATGTTGTTTTTGGCCGATGAGGTTGGAATAAGCGGCCATGCCTTTTTCCAGCAAAGTCGGCAGGGTTTCGCTTATCATATCAATCTCAGCAAAAATGGTTTCTTTATCTGCTTTTGAAAAGCCGCCTAAAACATAGTTTACAACTTCTTCGCCGTGTCCTTGTGGGTGGCCGACACCAATGCGGATGCGGTTGTAATTCGGCGTAATTGCGGCATCAATGGATTTGAGCCCGTTATGTCCGCCGGCGCCACCACCAAGTTTGGCTTTGAGCTTGCCAACAGGTAAGTCCATGTCGTCATGGATAACCACGATATTTTGCGGCAAAATCTTATAAAAAGAAGCGGCTTTAACGACAGAATTGCCGGACAGATTCATAAAAGTTTGTGGTTTTAGCAAATAAACTTTTTCATTGCCGATTTTTCCTTCGGCAATGAGGCCGTCAAATTTGTTTTTAAACGTTCCGAACGCATAGTTTTCATGCAGAGCGTCGGCCGCCATAAATCCGACATTGTGGCGGGTGGCTGAATATTCTGCTCCGGGGTTTCCTAAACCGACAATCAAAAACATATTTTTTTACCTTCAAAAAAAACGGGAGCTAAACTCCCGTTCTATGAGCAATTTATCATCGCAAAGCCCATCCGAGAGAAGCATAGTGGACGACTTTCACGATGAAGAGACTTACTTTCTGAGAAAATCGACGTGAATAGCTCTGTCGCTAACCGGATGGAATTGAACATCCTGACATTTAACGGCATAGTTTTTGCCGTCAACGTTAACGTCAATATCAAAGCTGTATAAGCCAGCCATATCCAAAGCTTTTTCAACTTGAACAGGGTCAAGACTAATCATGACCGGAGCTTCTTTTCCACCATAAATTACGGCAGGAATACGGCCCTCACGACGACATGCGCGAGCTGCCCCCTTACCTGCTGTTTCACGCTTTTTAGCATTAAAAATTAAATCAGCCATTTTAAAATTCCTTTATTAAAAAAAACAAATTTTATGCCTTAAAACCTCCAGGGGTGTTCTAAAGCAAGTTCTGTTTACCTCTTATTTGTTTAAAATGCAAGAACTTTTTTGTAAAAATGTTTGATTTTGCAAAAAAATACAGGGCTTTGGGGCTCTGTATTTTTTTTGTTTTTTTTATTCTTCGATTTTCAAGTATCATTTTATGCTTAAAAGGTCAAACAAAAAAAGGAGAGCTTAAAGCTCCCCTTGATGTTTAATTTCCGTCGGTTCGACGATGATTTCATTTTGTTTGCATAACAAAACCGTAACCGGTATGATGTCGTTATATTTATAATCGGCATGCAATGGGCAGAGCAATCTGGCTGGAAAGACTTCTGCAGTGTTGTTAATAGCTAGTTCACCGTAGATCTTTTTGCCATAAAAGGTGGTAATGCGAAAGAAGAGGGTGCCGCTGTGCAAAATTAATTTGAATTTTGCTTCTGCCATTTTTATAGAGATAAACCCTATTATTACTGTTATGACAATGAATAGTAAAAAATATGGATTTGCCTTCTCATTGCCTGCAAAGTAAAAAAATGACAGAAAACCTAAAACAAATATCCAGAATCCGTTCCACATTTTCCATAAGGTTTGTTTGATAAAATTCCAAAATGGTTGCTTGAATGCTACATAGAAGAAGCTGATGACAATGACCGCGATAGGAAGCAGTACAAAAATTTCTAAAGTGCTCATAAAAATAAGGTATTATAAATTAATAACTAAAATAATAATTCTCTGATTTTTAGGTAGCACTTTATGTCAAAAATGTCAAATAAAAATTTATGCTTCGTTTTTTTAGCCTTGAGGGAAGAGGTGGGTTTGGCGTAAGCCTTCACCCAAGACCATGGCTGCCGAAACCGCCATATTAATCGAACGAGCGTTTTTGTTCATCGGGATTAATAGTCGAGCATCAACAGTTTCATGAACTTCTTGTGGAACGCCGGCGCTCTCTCTGCCCATTAAGATAATGTCATTTTTCTTAAAATTGAACTCGGTATAAGGGTTTGATGCATGGGTGGTCATTAAAACCAAGCGCCCGTATTCTTCGGGATGTTCTTGGCGAAACGCTAAGAAATCTTGCCAAGAATTATGCCGGCGGTAGGATACTTGTTCCAAGTAATCCATACCGGCGCGGCGCATGGCTTTTTCATTAAAAATAAAGCCGCAAGGTTCAATGATATCCAGAGCAACGTCTAAACAAGCCCCAAGCCGCAGCAATGTGCCGGTGTTTTGCGGAATGTCGGGTTGAAACAAAGCCAAGCGCATCTTTTCACCTTATTCTTTATACATTAAACAAGAAGAGCAAGACATCACCGTCCTGAACGATATATTCTTTGCCTTCGGAGCGGACTTTTCCGGCTTCTTTGCAGCCTTGTTCGCCACCAAATTTGATGAAGTCATCAAAGGCGATGGTTTCGGCGCGGATGAAGCCTTTTTCAAAGTCAGAGTGGATGATTCCGGCGCATTGCGGAGCTTTTGAGCCTTTGATAAAAGTCCATGCACGGACTTCCTTCGGGCCGCAAGTGAAGTAAGTTTGCAAGCCTAAAAGCTTGTAACCGGCGCGGATAATCTTGGCTAAGCCGGTTTCTGACAAGCCTAAAGAGTCTAAAAATTCTTTTTTCTCTTCTTCATTATCAAGCTGAGCAACTTCGGACTCGATTTCTGCTGAAATAATGACCGCTTCGGTTCCTTCCTTTTTAGCACGTTCTTCAACTTGTTTAGAAAAATTATTGCCCTCAGCTGCGGAGGCTTCATCAACATTGCAGACATATAAAACCGGCTTTGAGGTTAAAAGTTGGAGCATTTCGTATTGTTTATAGGCCTCTTTATCTGATTTATCCGGTGCGGCAGAACGAGCCGGCTTGCCTGCGCGAAGAGCTTCGATAATCGGCTCCATAACTTGGGCGCGGATTTTGGCTTCTTTATCACCACCGGTTTGGGCTTTTTTCTTGGTTTGTTCAAAGCGTTTTTCCAAAGATTCCAAGTCGGCAATCATTAACTCGGTTTCGACAATGTCGGCATCACGGATGGGGTCGACTGAGCCTTCGACATGGGTAATGTTATCATCTTCAAAACAACGCAAAACATGAATAATCGCGTCAACCTCGCGGATGTTGGCCAAGAACTGGTTGCCTAAGCCTTCGCCTTTAGATGCACCTTTTACCAATCCGGCAATGTCAACAAATTCAAGCTGAGTCGGCGTGACCATGCGTGGTTTTACAATCTCGGTCAGTTGTTTTAATCTTTCGTCCGGAACGGCAACGCGGCCGGTGTTTGGCTCAATCGTGCAAAACGGAAAATTTGCTGCCTGTGCCGCAATCGTTTGTGTTAAAGCGTTAAACAACGTCGATTTTCCGACATTTGGCAAACCGACAATCCCGCAATTAAAACCCATTAAAAAAACTCCTTAAAAACAAAATCTTAAAAATTGATTTGGTTATAACCGAATTCAATCGAGATTGCAACCGCTTTTTTGTTGACAAGGATTGTAAAATTTTATATTCTTAATCCAATTCTTTATTACTCTTTTTATTATTTTAAAATTATGAAAGAAAATCGTGTTAAAAAAGCTTTAGAAATGCGCTTTTGGGGGCTGGGAGCCAAGCATCGGATTAAGCGTTTGTTGAATGGTATTTTGGATAGTGAGAAAACTTCGGTCCAACCTTTGTCTGAAGATGAGGTTATGGCTTTGTTGAAATGTATGTCTTTGTCTAATCCTGAATATCGGCCTCGTGAATTTTGGGATGATTGTTTTGAGCGAATTGCTCCGTATATCGTTCTTTCTTTGTATGAAAAACCATTGAATTTTATTTCAACTTATGGGTATTTGCAAGACACTTTCTTGGAAATTTTACGCAAGGGAGGGCTATACGACAATCTGAAGTTTCAACAAAAATTATGTGAGGTTGATGCTTGTATGCGACCCAAGTTTGCTAACTTGCTTTGGGGATATGCTCGGCGATGGTCTTTGCCTCAGACATTGGAAAAGGAGATAGTGTCTGATAAAAAATATGCCCAAGTGAAGTCAGCTTATTCTTCTGCTAGAAATATTACCGAAAGAAAAGGTGCAATTGCTCCTAAATGATTTTATTTTAGCCGCTGAAGAAAATTCAGTGGCTTTTTTTGTTGACTTTTGTCTAATGTGGGATATATTAAGCTCAATTCACTTTATTATTAATGCTTAAATTATTTTAATATGAAACAGTATCTTGAATTACTCAAAGACATTATGGAAAACGGTCATGATAAGGAAGATCGCACAGGTACAGGAACACGCTCTGTTTTTGGGCGTAGTATGAGGTTTGATTTGTCGCAAGGGTTTCCACTACTGACAACAAAGAGAATGTTCCTCAAAGGCGTGATTTCCGAGCTGTTATGGTTTGTCAAAGGGGACACGAATATTGAGTTCCTGCATGACAATGGTGTTCATATCTGGGACGAATGGGCTGACGAAAACGGTAACCTCGGGCCTATTTATGGTGCGCAATGGCGCAACTGGGATAATTTCGGAATTGACCAATTGAAAAAGCTGGTTGAAGACATCAAAAACACGCCGGATAGCCGCCGTCTCATTGTTTCAGCTTGGAATCCGACGCAGCTTGATGAAATGGCTTTGCCGCCGTGCCACATGATGTATCAATGCTATGTGCAAGACGGAAAGCTGTCGCTCATGATGTATCAGCGTAGCGGGGACATGTTTCTTGGTGTGCCGTTCAACATTGCCTCTTATGCTTTACTGACTATGATGTTGGCGCAAGTCTGTGGGCTTGAAGTTGGTGAGTATATTCATGTTTTGGGTGATGCTCATATCTATAAAAACCACTTTGGGCAGGTGAAAGAGCAACTCTCTCGAGAGCCTTATCCGCTGCCAAAAATGGTTTTGAATCCAGCTGTTCGTGAAATCGATGGTTTTACGCTTAAAGATTTTACGCTGGAAGGGTATCAGTATCATCCGGCGATTAAGGGGAAAGTTTCGGTTTAAATCTCTTCCTTTGTTTCGGGGTTGCCTTTGGGCAGCCCTTTTTTTTATTTTATCAGAAGGCGCTGGGTGCGGGAAATACTGGAAGTGATTTTTCTGATATTCTCAGAGAGTTCCATATTTTCATAAATATACAATGCGTCGTGAAAATATTCCATGGCTTCTTCAAAATGAGAATTGCCGCCGCCATTTTGCCCAAGTTGATAATGAATGTTACCAATGGCTTCTTGGATATGTGCCCAAGCCAGCGGATTGCGTCGTTCGGTAACCACCTTTTGTTGGTTGCGGTAGCTGTTAATTGCCACTTCGGAAATTTCGCTGCTGTGGGTTATGCTTCCCAGTAAAGCAAGCATTTTTCCTAACTGTCCTTGAAGCTCGGCCCAAAAATTTGGAAATAGTGCGAAGGTGTATATTTTTTCAGCTTCTCTTAGGTGAAAAACAGCATCTCTTAAAGCCTGCAAATCTTCTTTTTGTTTCCAATAATTATAATACAGATTTGATAACTTGTAAGATATGTAGCCGTAGTCGTAAGCATAAGTGTATTTGCTTAAATATTTTTGTGCTTGGCGGTAATAGCTGATTGCACCGCGGTAGTAATTAATCGGGTTGCGCGTTGTGCATTGTGCCGCCGAATCGTATAGTTGCCCAAAGTGGTAATATATGCAGCCCAGATGAATCGGATTGCTGATTAAATCTTGTTTTTTTAGGGCGGCATTCAAAAGCTGGTTTATGGTGCGGAAGTTTCTGCCGTCTTCTTCTTCGTGCGCGTAACTCAGATATATTATGCCTAAGAAGTTTAATATATAAGGCAGATATTCTTCAGGCATGTTTTTTGCCGAATCATCTTTTGTCAGGTTATAAATCGTTCTTTTTAGAAGGTAACGGCGGTAGATTCTTTGTTGTGCGTCAAGAGGACTGATGGCGCTGAGGATGGCTCCGTTTATCAAATTATGAATGGCTGGCGGAAATAAAGCCGGATTTTCTAAGAATGAGGCCGGTATGTAAAGGCTGTCCAGCAAGCTGACAAAGGATTTATCCTCGGTTTCATATTGTTTTCCGGTTTGAAAATTGAGTCTGATTTTATCGCCTTCTCTTTTGCCCCAGATGATGACATCGGCTTTGGTGCGATCAAGAAGAGATTGTCCTCGGTCTATCAGGTCAAATATGGTGCGGCTTTCCAGTGATAATATATTTTGCGGATAGTCGTGCTCATAGTAAAAACTTTTGAAGTAGTCGGCATCTCCAAGCAATCGAGCCAGCACTTTTCCTGAATCATTTTCTACATTGTCAGCAAACTCTATAACACCGACAGAAAAATATATGTGTTTGTAGTCTGAAAGGTTTAAGGGTTTTTCCTTGGCCTTTTGCTGGGGATATAAAAGACTGAAAAGCTTTTGCACTAAGTTCATTGGTCTAGTCTTTCGTCTTTAGCCCGTCGGCGAAGTTGCTGACATTGGTTTTAATGTCATTTATTACTGTGCTATTAATTTCTTTTAATGTCGGGATAGCTTCTTTCCAGTGCCAGAGGCGATGGAAAAACCAGATGCAGCTCATGAGTGCAAATATCGGCAATGAATATGCGTTTGGAGCAAAAGCCGAAAATCCTCCCAATATGATTAAAAGCAATAAGAGTTTGCTGATGGCGGCTGTTGTTTCTGCAGGTGTTAAGCCGCTTAATCCGATTAAATAATAGTCAGAGTTTTGGGATAATTGATTTTTATTGCCTCTTGTTAAGAAGTAACGTCCGAGGCTGATGATTATTTGATAAGCAAAAAACATATTGAAGCAGAGTATGCAGCTGCCGGCGCCTTCAGTGGCGGCTTTTAAGTTAAACCATGCTAAAATAAAACCAAGTGCCCAGCTATCTGCTTTTGATAATTTTAGTTTTGCGGGGTAGTTGTCAAATAATTGCCAAGCGCTAAAAATGCTAATAGCGCATAGAGCCATGATGCCTATGAACAAAGGAGCTCCGCCAATTAGGCTGAGAATGCCAATGCCGCCCAAGACCCCAAGGCTTTGTGCGCCGGTTATGCCATTGGTGGTGCTTAGCCAGCTAAAGCAATAAGCATAAATCGTCCAGAGCAAGATGAGTGTGCTTCTGTCCGCCCAAAAGTCTAATTCTCCATTAAATATCATGCCATTGGCAGGAAGTGTGAAACTAGCAATTTCGGCACCGAGAAAAAGTATTAATAGATTGAGCTTAGGAAATTTTTGGAGCAAAATGTAAAGAACAGCACTGATGGCAGCTAGAGATGGAATTTCCCAGATATAAAGCGCCGAGATAAAATCGGTTTGAGGCGGCAGTGCAAAATAGAGGCTCATCCAGCCGGCAAAAATTGCGGTCCACAAAAGCCAAAATGTTCCTTTGCCATTGTTGGCAGAGATTTGTTTTAATCCGATAAAGCTTCCTAAAAAGCACAGGATTATGGCGATTGTAATTGCTATTAAGCTTTTTTCCATAAGCGCTTGGGCCTCAAAATTGTTCTCATCCTTGTTATTTTATATTATGTTTTCTTTTGAGCTTCAACTATTACAATTAGGTTATACTAAGATATGTGTGATAAATTTTTTTAAGCCCTTGCGCCAGATGTTCTACATTGCAGTCGTTGCGTCGGCTGTAGCGTAAGATGTAGTCGCAGAAAAAGCTGTATTCGCCGCTGCGGTTTTGGTTTAGGCTTTCAATCAGCGGAAAGGTGTAATTGGCAGGGGTTGATTTTGCCATTTCAAGCAGCTTTTCTGCCGAAACAGTGCTTTTTTCGACCTCGGATACACTGCTGATTTCTTTGAAATATTGTTCCAGCAAGGCTGTGTCGCTCTTGTTTTTGAATATTTGATTTATGTTTTTGCCGCAGACGGCGCAGGCCAGAGAACAGCCCATATAGCAATAGAGCTTTTTTTTTGATTCATTGGGCGTGTCATTATTGAACTTTATTCCCGAAGGTGAAAAAAGTTTTTCGAGTTTGCGGCTGGTTTCTTTTTCGGGTAAGGAATAAAATATCAGTTCCGGTATTTTTCCGTAAGCAAAAATATGGTTGCTTTTGCGGTTGACCCAGCCATCAAACCAGACTTGTATGACGTTTGTTTCCAGATTCCTTTTTACCAGGGTAATGTCTTCGCACAGAGAAACGCAAACGGTGGGGCAATGAGCTAGTTTTTCTTTGCCCAGTCTGAATATGTCTGCATTTATATCTTGTGGATTGGAGGCGATAATGACGAGTTTGCCTTCTTCCTTGGTCCAGAAAGAAGTGGTGAATCTTATGTCGCCTTTTTTGATGCCCGAATCTTCTTTTATATTAAAGTCGGTTCCGCTTAAGTTGCCCTCATCGCGTTTGTCGGTTAGGACGATAACTCGTTCTCCTCCAAGCTGAAATTTTGAAGCCAGATACAGCCCCACAGCGTTTAGTCCTAGAATGTATATCGGTTTTTCTTTCGTTGTGGTTTTGTTTTCAATCATCTTTCTTTTACCTTTTGCAGTTTTGCTATAAAAAACGAATCCAGTCCGCCGTATTCGGAGAGCATGTAACTTAGAGTGGATACATAGCCTTCCGGAGTGATGGCTTCTTGCAGAGAGGCCGGACCTTGATGTTTGATGTCGGCTTCTTGCAATTTTATCAGCTGAAAGCAGTTGTTTTTTTCAAGAAAACGACGGATTTGGCTTTTGCCTTCGGCTTTAGCTAAAGAGCAGACGCAGTAGACTAAATTGCCGCCGGTCTTTAGGGCCTTGTCGCTTTCTTGTAAAATCAAACGCTGTATTTCAGCCTGTTTTTTGATGTCGGATAAGCTTTTATGCTGCAGAATCTCGGGGTGGCGGCGAAATATGCCGGTTGCCGAGCAGGGAGCATCAAGTAAAATATGGTCGTATTTTTCGCCCTGAAAATTTTGCAAAAAACTTACGGCATCTGCACACACAATTTCTTCAGCTTCTAGATGTAATCTTTCTAAATTTTTTTTCAATGTTTCAAGTCGGGGAGCAGACGAATCGAGTGCCGTTACTTTTGCTCCGGCAGAAATAAGCTGTGCCGTTTTTCCTCCGGGGGCAGCGCAGAGGTCAAGAATCCGTTTGTTTTTGATATCACCCAGAGTTGATACGGCCAAAGTGGCAGCAAAGTCTTGTACCCACCATGCGCCTTCTTGATAGCCTTCCAAGCCGGTTATTGAGCCTTTGGATAAGGTTGCGATACTGTTATTAGCTATTTGTTTTCCATCTAATTTTTCGGCCCAAAGTTCGGGCGATTGCTTGGTTGTGATGTTTAGCGGCGGTTCACCTTTTTGCGCGGCTGTTTCCATCTTTTTGATTTGTTCAGGCGTGTAGTCCTGCTTTAATATTCTTAAAAAGTTTTCAGGAAAAAAAGGGGTTGGTTTTAAGCTCTTAGTTTTGTGCTCAGCGACTTTTCTTAAAACGGCATTGACCATGCCGCTTTGAAACTTTCCGCCATATTTTTTGCAAAGTTCAACCCATTCATTTATGGCGGCATAGGCCGGTGTTTGCATAAAGCGTAATTCTGCCGCTCCGAGTAATAAGATGATTTTGGTCGTTTGTTCTTTGGGCGGAAGAGGCTTTTTTATATATTGTTTGAGAATCGACTCCAGTTCAACCCAGTGACGAAACAGACTTTGTGACAGCATTTTAATAAAACCGGAATCTTCTTCCTTGGCATCTATTTGCATAAGTGCTTTTTCTTCAAGGCATTTATTCACTGCTTTTAGTGTTTTTTCTCGTGCGTTTATCATCTTTTTTCCTTCTTTTGGGATTTATTTTAGTTCTTTTAGGGTTAATTGCAAGTTAAACCCTTGAGTTTTTTCTATTTGCTTTTATAATAGTGACGAATTTTTTTTATTGAGGATAGAGTTATGAAAAAATATTTATGCTTGTTTGTCGGACTGTTGATGTTAAACGGATGTTCTTATCTGCGTGAGGTTTGGCCTTTCGGAGATGAAAAAACTGCGGAAAACCAAACTAAAGAAGCCGTTGTTGAGAAGGCTGATGCCCTTAAAGTTAATCCTTATTTGTGGCAGGCTTCTCTTGATAAGCTTTCTTTTATGCCGCTGGCGTCATCTGATGCCGAAGGCGGCGTGATTGTTACTGACTGGAAGACGTTTTCTAATAATGAGCAGTTTAAGGTTGTGGTACATGTCTATTCTCAAAAGTTGCAAGCAAACAGCCTTAAGGCGGAAGTTTATAAAAGACGACTTAAGAACGGAGCGTGGGTTGACGATACCGTCGATAACCGACTCTCCGCTGAAACCGAAAATGCTATCTTGATGCAGGCCAGAGAACTGTATCATCGTGATGTTATGACACGTTAATATTTAAGGATTATTTAGTATGACAGGAAATACACACTATAACGGTTGCGCCTCTTTTGAGGAATGGCAAAAACAATGGGATGTTGAAGACCGTTATAATTTTAGAACAATCGAATCTAAATGGCAGAAAATTTGGGATGATGAAAAGGCTTATAAGGTTGATGTCGATAAGTCTAAAGAGAAGTTTTATGCTTTGGTTGAATTCCCTTATCCTTCCGGTGCCGGACTTCATGTCGGACACCCGCGCTCTTATACCGCGCTTGATGTGATTGCGCGCAAAAAAAGAATGCAGGGATTTAATGTTCTTTATCCGATGGGGTTTGACGCCTTTGGTTTGCCGGCAGAAAATTATGCCATTAAGACCGGTGTTCATCCGGCCGTTTCAACCAAGAAAAATATTGAAACTTTTACGCGTCAGCTGAAGTCACTCGGTTTTAGCTTTGATTGGGACAGAAGTTTTGCCACTTGTGATCCCGAATATTATAAATGGACACAGTGGATGTTTATTAAGCTGTTTGAAAAAGGCTTAGCTTATAAAGATAAAATTGCCATTAACTGGTGCCCGTCTTGTAAAGTCGGATTGGCAAACGAAGAGGTTGTCAATGGATGTTGTGAGCGCTGCGGTGCTCAGGTTGTGCGCCGTGATAAAGAACAGTGGATGGTGGCTATTACCAAATATGCTGACCGTTTGATTAATGATTTAGATGATTTGGATTTTATCGACCGTGTTAAATCTCAGCAAGTTAATTGGATTGGGCGTTCTGAAGGTGCTGAGCTTGATTTTGAGCTGTGCCTTGATGACGGAACACCGCTGGAAGGTAAAAAGCTTAAGGTCTTTACAACGCGTCCGGATACTGCTTTTGGTGTGACCTATATGGTTATGGCGCCGGAGCATGAATTTATTGCTGAACTGATGCCGCGTTTTGCTAATCAGGAAGATATTAAAAACTATGTTGCCGAGACGGCTAAGAAGTCTGATTTGCAGCGTACGGCCGATGATTCTAAAACCGGTGTTGAACTCAAAGGAATTAAAGCTAAGAATCCATATAATGGTGAGCTTATTCCGGTCTTTATTTCTGATTATGTTTTAACCGGATACGGAACAGGTGCGATTATGGCGGTGCCGGCGCATGATCAACGCGACTATGATTTTGCTAAGAAGTTTAATCTGCCGATTATTCAAGTTTTGGAAGGCGGCGATATTTCTGAAAAAGCATGGGAAGAAGACGGTGCTCATATTAATTCCGGCTTTTTGAACGGAATGAACAAAGAAGATGGTATTCGCGCCGCTATAGATTTTGCCGCTAAAAATAATTTCGGTAATGCCAAAGTGAACTATAAGCTGCGTGATTGGGTCTTTTCTCGTCAGCGTTATTGGGGTGAGCCTATTCCGATGGTTTATTGTGAGCATTGCGGTTGGCAGCCAATTCCGGAAAATCAGCTGCCGTTGACCTTGCCGGAAGTGCCGGATTATTTGCCGAATGATGAAGGCGAATCGCCTTTGTCAAAAGCTGGGGCTTGGCTTGAAACAACTTGTCCGAAATGTGGCGGAAAGGCTCGTCGTGAAACCGATACCATGCCAAACTGGGCCGGTTCGTCTTGGTATTTCTTGCGCTATTGTGATCCACACAACGACAAAGAATTTGCTTCTAAAGAAGCTTTGGATTACTGGATGCCGGTTGATTGGTACAATGGTGGTATGGAGCATACAACCTTGCACTTGCTCTATTCTCGTTTTTGGCACAAGTTTTTGTATGATTGCGGGCTTGTTCCGACTAAAGAACCATACAAAAGACGTACGTCTCATGGTATGATTTTGGCTTCAAACGGTGAGAAAATGTCAAAGTCACGCGGCAATGTTATTAATCCTGATGATATTGTCGATGCTTATGGGGCCGATACCTTCCGTTTGTATGAAATGTTTATCGGACCGTTTGATCAAACTGCTATGTGGTCTGATGAAAGTTTGATGGGCGTTTATCGTTTTGTAAACAAAGTTTATGGTTTGTTTAAAAAGGTAAATAAGTCTGCCGTTGCTTCTGAAAAAGATTTGCGCGCTATGCACAAGTGTATTAAAGAAGTGACCGAGAGAATCGACCAGATGAAGTTTAACACAGCGGTTTCTTCTTTGATGACTTATGTAAATTATTTGTCAGACAAAGCTGAAATTGCACCTGAGCTTTATGAAAATCTGATTGTGTTGCTCTGTCCGTTTACGCCGCATTTGTCTGAAGAAATGTGGGCGCGCCTCGGACATGAGGGGCTGGCGGTTATGGCTGCTTGGCCGAAGTTTGATAAAAACTTGGCTGAAGATAGTGTTGTCACAATCGCTGTTCAGCTTAACGGCAAAATGCGTGGCACAATTGAAATGCCAAAAGATACGCCTCAGAACGAGGTTGAAGCAGCGGCGCTCAATTTGGATAATATTCAGCGTCAGACAGCTGGAAAGACAATTCGTAAAGTGATTGTCGTTCCAAATAAAATCGTTAATATTGTGGCGGCTTAGTCAGGAGATGAGAATGCGGAAATCGGCTCTGATTTTAATCTTGTTCCTTATTACTGGATGTGGTTTTTCTCCACTGTATGTGGAGCGCGAATCCGGAAGTAAGTGGTATTATGATGCCAATTTTAATCCCTCTATTATTGAGGAAATGCAACAGATTAAAGTCGAGCCGATTGCCGATCGTTTTGGACAACAGCTGCGCAATAATCTTCTGGATTCTTTGACGCCGAAAGGAACGCCTAAGAATCCTAAATATCGTTTGTTTGTTAAACTGGCAAGTAAACGAACTTATGACCAGGCTATTCGTCAAGATATTACCGCTACTCGCCGAATGGTGGTCTTTAAGGTTACGTATTATATGATGGAAGGGACGGAAAAGCTCTTTACCAGTAATAGCATAGCCTATACCAGTTATGATATTTTGAAGAATCCTTATTCAACAACCGTGGCAGAGCAAAAGGCTGATACAGATGCGGCAAAAATTATCGGTGATGATATTGCTCTGCGTATAGGTGCTTATTTCCACTCAGTTATTACAAAGCAGGGGTCAACCAGTGATATTTAAGTCTCCGCAAATTGACCGCTATTTGAAAAAGCCGGACAATGCCGTTAAATTTTGGCTGGTTTATGGCTCAAACGAAGGCCTGATGTCGGAATATGTGCGTAATCTGACAAAGGCTATCAGCCCTGATATTTATGATCCATTTCAGGTTGTATATCTTAACGGAGAAGATGTGAATGCTGATGCCGGTTTGCTTATCGGCGAATTTAATGCTCAATCTCTGATGGGGGGACGTCGGGTTGTTGTGATCAAAAACGCCGACAATAATCTGACTAAAGTTCTTAAGTCTTTATTTGATGATGCAAAGTCGGACACACTTTTAATTATTTATTCGGCGTCTTTGAATAAAAAGTCTTCTTTGGTGAAGTTTGCCGAAGATGCTGAGTTTGCCGGTGTTGTTGCTTGTTATGAAGACCGCGATGAAGATGTTTTTTCAACAGTCAGGACCTTTTTGAGTGAAAACGGTGTGTCTGTTGGAAATGAGGCGCTGCAGCTTTTATGCGCGCGACTTTCTAATGACCGAAAAAGTAATTTGGGTGAGCTGGAAAAACTGGTGACTTATCTCGGAGACAAGAAAACGGTTTTGCCTGAAGATGTGCGGGCGGTGGTTAGTGATACGGCTTCTTCTTCGACCGATGACGTGTGTTTTTTTGCTGCCAGTGGTTTGAAAGACAAAACGCTTCAAGCTTATCAACGTTTGTTGAATGAAGGGACTGATCCGGCGCAAGTGGTGCGTTCTTTGTTTTATCATTTTCAGAAGATTTTGGTTTGTCTCGGGTCTATGGAAAATGGTGACACGATTGACACAGCAGTTAAAAAGCTGGTGCCGAGGATTATTTTTTTCCGCGAATCTAGTTTCAAAAAACAGCTTAGCATTTGGAATCGTGATCGTGTTTTTAGTGTTTTGGAATTGCTCTATAACTGCGAAAGAGATACGCGTAATGCGGCTATGCCGGTTGAGGAGATGGTTAGTTATTTGTTGATGCAGGTTTCTTCGGCCGCGGCTAATGCTGCCGCAAAACTCAGCCGAGGTTATTAGGCAATATTTTTTCCAGCTGTTTTTGAGAAATCTGCCCTTGGATGTGAAATAGTTTATAGCCTTTTTTTATTAGGCTGCGTCCATAGAGGCGATTGTAGTAAAAACCTAAAATAGGTGATGCCGCACCTAAGGTGCAGAGCCACAAGGTTAAAAACAAAAGGCTCTGTTTCAAATTGCGGTGGTACAGCGGAACCAAAAAGCAAAACAGCAATACGCTCCAAGAATAACCGGTCGATACGGTTTTTAACTTCTCGGTGCGAGGGTTTTTTAAGATAAGTTCAGCTTTTTTCATTTAAAGTTCCTTGCTGATTTTCGTGCTTGCTTTCTTTATAGACTTTATTTATAAAAAAATAAAGCAAAATAAGAGGGTTAAATTTTTTATTGTGGAATTTTGTAATGTATAGCGAAAAGTTTCAAAAATTTATTGATATGTGGCGAGTGGATTTTGCCATTGAGCGCACGATTGATGAAAAAGTTTGTGTTGATCGTGATGGCAAGCCGCTGCCGTGGTATACTTATCCGGCAATAGAATATTTGTCGCAATTTGATTATAGTGATAAAAAAATTTTTGAATTTGGTTGCGGAAATTCATCTTTGTTCTGGGCGGCGCGCGCCAAAAATGTGGTGAGTATTGAAGATAATCCAAAGTGGTTTGATAAGTGGCAACACGAATTTAATGAAGAGAATCTGGATGTGCGCTGGCGTGATGAAGGCGAAATTTATGAGAATGCTATATTTGAAGATGATTGTCGCTATGATGTGATTGTGGTTGATGGTAAAAGGCGTGCCGAATGTGCTAAAGCCGCAGTTAATGCCCTTGCTGATGGTGGGCTGATTATTTTAGATGATAGCGACCGTATTAACACCAGCCAAGAATACAAAGATGCGGTTGCGGCTTTGAAAGCAGCCAATTTGCTGCAAGTCGATTTTTATGGTTTTTGCCCGATGAATAATTATACTAAAACAACGTCTTTGTTCTTCTCTCGGAATTTTGATTTTAAGTCAAAAGATGATGTTCAGCCGATTAATGGTTGGGGAAATTTGTGGAGCTTGTCACGGCGCGAGCGCAAAGAACGTTATAAGGAAAGCTAAAAAAATAACCTTAGAGTTTGATGCTCTAAGGTTATTTTTTTAGTCCTCTAGGTAAAGGCTGCTGTGTTTGTAATTTTCAATGGCGTGGCGAATCAGGACGCCGATAATGGCTGCCAAAGGAACCGCAATCATCAAGCCTAAAAAGCCCAGTAAAACACCGCCGGCCAGTAAGGCAAACATTATCCATACCGGATGAAGGCCAACGCTGTCGCCGACTAATTTCGGGGTTAGGAAGTTGCCTTCTAAAAATTGGCCGACGACAAATACGCCGACAACTTGAGCAATTGGGCCTAAGCTGTCAAACTGTGCAAAGGCAACGCCTAAGCTGACCAAAAAGCCGGTAATGCTGCCGACATAAGGAATGAAAGAGATGACGCCGGCGATAAAGCCAATTAAAACACCAAGTTCCAGACCAACAAAGTAAAGTCCGGCAGAGTAAAAAGTACCAAGCAAAATGCAGACGCTTAATTGTCCGCGGATGAAGCCGGCTAAAGTACGGTCGATTTCTTTGGCTTGAATACGAATCGATTTTTTTGATTTGCGCGGCAATAAGCTATCAATCTTTTTGATGAAGCCATCCCAGTCACGTAACATATAAAAGGCAACAACCGGCGTAATAAGCAGCAGAGAAATAATGTTCATCAGAGCGAATCCGCTGGTGATGACGCCTTGCAAAACTTTGCCAAAGAGTTTTAAGTTATTGGCCATATTGCTCTTTAGGTAACTTTTGACTTTGTCAGCATCCAGAGCAGGGATATTTTTTTGCAAGTCATTAATCCATGGTTCAAGCTTTTGGGTTAATGATGCCAAATATTCCGGTACAACAGAGATAAAGCGCGTGATTTGATCGTTGATTACGCCAAGGAGCAAAATGACGGACGGTACAATGATGAGCACTAAAGCCAGCAAAACGAGAAATGTGGCCAAAGTGCGGTTCATGCCCCATTTATTTATTTTTCTGACCCATGGGTCAAGCAGATATCCGATGATGATGCCGGCGACAAATGGCAATAAAACCGAGCGCAAAATGTATAGTCCATAGCAAAAGAGGATGAATAGAGCGAGCCAAAACATCCAGTTGCGATTAGCGGTTAAGGGTTTATCGGCGGTCATCATGTTTTATGCTCCCGTGCTGAGGTTATAATATCCGTTCATATCCTGAAGGTTTAAGCGATAAGCCTTTAAGGCGGTAATCAAGTCATAAATTTGACCGATGTATTCCAGACGGAATTGGACTTTGCCTTTGCCCATGGCTTCAATTTTCACACTGCTTATTTGGGGAATGTTTTTGAGCTGGTTTTCGGTTTTAATCCAATCAGATAATTTTTGATAGCTGAACATTCCGATTAATTCCTGCCGGCTTGTGTCGGAGGCAAAGTTTTGTTCCTGAATGGTGCTGTCGATATAAGCAGCGACCTCGGGAATCGCTTTTTGGAAAAGCTCAGGGCTTCTTTCTCCGCTGATGTCTATGGTTTTTGATGGTTGGCCGTTGTAGGACATGATGTTTATTCTTAAGCCTTCAATGCCATTATAAACCGCATCTAAAACATAGATGTTGCGGGTGTTGAGGTGGCTGGCAACAAGGTCTAATGCTTGGCCGTTGAGTTGGAGCGCTTTGTTGCCGTCTAAAACAGAATAAACCATGCTGTCGGCTGGAACGGATATATAATTGTTCTCGCTGCCGGTTTGGGGTGATTGTTCCCAAGCTTTGCGCCACTCGTTGCGGCTTTCCCACAGCAGAGGAGAATCGCCGGAGAATTCACGGAATACGGGAACAACAATGATGTTTGAAGCTGTGCGGATAACGTAGTTTATCCCTTGTTCTTCCATATAAGCTTTAAGCAGGTTATTATTTATGCGGACTTTAAGCGTGGCGATATAACGCACGTTTGAGGCTTTTTCTGAGACGACCTCAGCTTCTTGAATGAAATTTACCAGTTGATCATCGGTTAAGTTTGACAGGCGCGCTAATCCCTCGCTGTCAGTAGACTTTCCGGCAACGGTCAAAAAAGCTTTGCGATAAGCTTCTTTCATGCCTTTTTCTCGGGCGGAGGCGGCGTCTTCGGCTGTGATGTCTATGCTGACTTCCGCAACATATTTTTCACTGCTTTCTGCGTTGGCTGTGTGTATGATGCCAAAGCTCATCAATAGGGCTAAAATTATTTTGTGCAAGGTAATGCTCCTTATCCGACAATTTCTGTTTCGCTGAAGAAAAATCCAACTTCTCTTTTGGCTGATTCAGGCGAATCTGAACCATGTACCGAATTTTTTTCTATTGAGAGAGCAAAGGTTTTGCGAATCGTGCCTTCTTCTGCAACGGCAGGATTGGTTGCGCCCATAATTTCACGGTAGTGCGCAATCGCGTTTTCTCCTTCCAATACCTGAACAACAACCGGACCTGATATCATTTGTTGGACCATGCTGTCAAAAAAGACTTTATCTTTTAATTCATGATAAAATTCTTCGGCTTGGTTTTGAGTTAAGCGAATCCGCTTTTGGGCAACAATGCGTAAGTCTGAGGCTTCTATCATTGTGTTGATTTGGCCGGTGATGTTGCGTGCGGTGGCGTCCGGTTTGATGATTGAAAGTGTTCTTTCCATGGTTTTTATCTACCCTTCCTATGCGGTTAAAATAATCGTGCTCCAAAAATTTATTTGATGTTATTCTATTTACATTAAAAAATCAAAAGTTTTTTGTGGACAATTTGCTTGAAGCATTGTTTATTAGTTTTAGCAAAATTTTTTATATTGTTTTTTTAAGGATAATGTCATGGCTTATAGTAAATATTTGCGCGGATTGATGGATAAAGCAAAGCTGTTGCATAAGACTATTGTTTTACCTGAGGGTGAAGATTTGCGCATTTTGGAGGCGGCTCATATTATTGCTTCTGAAAAAGTGGCAAAAATTATTATTCTCGGTGATGAAGATGAAATCAAAAATCATTTTGCTTCCAAAGGCTGGGGTTTAGATGATATTTCTATTGTTAAGCCGGAAAACTCTCCGCATTTGCAGGAATATACCAATTTGTTGTATGAACTGCGCAAGGATAAAGGTTTAACGCAAGAAGATGCCGCAAAATTAGCTCTTAATTATAACTATTTTGGAACACTGATGATTAAGGCCGGTCATGCTGACGGTATGGTTTCGGGCGCTAATCATTCAACTGCTGATACCGTTCGTCCGGCTTTGCAGATTATTAAATCTGCCAAAAAAGGTCGCTCTGTTTCTTCTTGTTTGATTATGGTTTCAAATGACAAGCCTTATCTGTTTTCGGACTGTGCCATCGTGATTAATCCGACAGACCGCGAAATGGCAGACATTGCCCTTGATGCTGCAGAAAGTGCTTTGAAGTTTGGAATCGAGGCTAACGTAGCCATGTTGTCTTATTCAACTTATGGATCCGGTAAAGGTGATGGGGTTGATAAAGTTAAACGTGCAACCGAGTTAGCTAAAGCCGATTTGAAGAGTGATGAATATAAAGATTTGCCTATTCGAATCGATGGAGAAATGCAGGCTGATGCTGCCCTTGATGAAGTTGTGGCTAAGAAAAAAGCTTCTGCCAGTGAAGTTGCCGGTAAAGCCCGCGTTTTAATCTTTCCGTCACTTGAGGCCGGAAATATCGGTTATAAACTTTTGCAACGTCTTGGCGGTTGTGAGGCTTATGGTCCCATGCTTCAAGGGTTGAATGCTCCGGTTAATGATTTGTCTCGCGGAGCGTTGGTAGATGATATTGTTGGTGTTATTGCCATTACGGCTTTGCAGGCACAAAAGTAACGGGAGGTTTGGATGAAAAAAATTTTGGTTCTTAACTCAGGTTCTTCTTCTCTGAAATATCAGCTTTTTGATGTTGAAGGCGATAATTATACCGTTGTGGCAAAAGGTAATGCTGAGAGAATCGGTATTTATGGTTCTTTTGTCAGCATTAAAGCCGGTGATAATGATAAGGTTATTAAAGAAGTGGCTCTGCCTTCTCATAATGAGGCTATCCGCGAAGTTTTGAATCTTTTGCTGGGCAGTGTTTTGAAAAGTCTTGATGAACTTGATGGTGTCGGTCACAGGGTGGTTCAAGGCGGAAGCTATTTTGACCGCTCAGTTTTGGTTGATGATGAAGTTTTGCAAAAAATTGATGATCTATCAACTTTAGCACCGCTGCATAATCCGGCTGCCGTTCTTGGTATTAAGGCGGTTAAAAATGCATTGCCGAATGTGCCGCAAGTTGTGGCTTTTGATACGGCTTTTCATCAGACAATGCCGCGTGCCGCTTATTTGTATCCGTTGCCTTATGAACAATATAGCGAGCATCAAATTCGTCGCTATGGTGCTCACGGAACATCTCATAAGTATGTTTCCGAAGCTGCGGCTAAGCTTATGGGCAAAACCGGAAAATTTGTGACTTGTCACCTTGGTAACGGAGCTTCAATCTCTGCTGTGGTTGATGGCAAGTGTGTTGATACGTCTATGGGATTTACGCCTTTGGCCGGTATTATGATGGGAACTCGTTGCGGTGATATTGATCCGTATATTCCGCTTCATATTATGAAATATCAGCGTAAAACCGTTGATGAGGTTAATGATATGCTGAACAAACAAAGCGGTATGCTTGGTTTGTGCGGTTATTCTGATAATCGTGATGTTGAACAAAAGTGCAAGGAAGGTGATGAAAAAGCTCTTGCCGCGATGGAAGTTTATGTTCACACGATTATTCGTTTTATCGGGTCATATATCGCAGTTATGGGCGGTGTTGATGCGATTATCTTTACGGCGGGAATCGGCGAAAATGCACCTTCTTTACGTAAGGAAATTTGTAAGCGCTTGGCTTATCTCGGAATTGGGCTTAATGAAGAGAAAAATGCTTTGAGAGGCGAAACGGTCGAGATTTCGACTCCGGATTCTAACGTTAAGGTCTTTGTTATTCCGACAAACGAAGAGCTTATGATTGCCAAAGATACGGTCAATTTGGTAAAATAATTTGTTTTTTGGAAAGGGCAGGACTTTTTAAGCCATTGCCCTTTTTTTAATATAATTACAGATTATATTTTTTTCTGACCGTTAAAAAAATTTTTTTCAGGAGGAACTTATGAATAAATTTTCTTTTGCTTTGATTGCCGCTCTTTTGGCTAGCGGAAGTGCTATGGCAGAAATGTCTGCCGAGGCGCAAAATGTCCCTTCTTCAAATCAACAAGAAGTGGAAGTTTTTGGTGAAGCCGAAAATGCTAATGGAACAGAAAATGTTATGTTTTTAGAGCAAAGCAACAGTAACGAAAATCCTCTTGGAAATCCGATTGTTGAGCAGCCTACCGATAATTCATCAAATGCATCAGCAGGAATGACAGCAGATGCTTCGACTCCGGATGTTTCGGTTGCTCCAGCGGCTCCGGCACCGTCTAATGTTGTTTCAGAGTCTGAGCCTCAAGATCCGACTATTGCTCAAGAGCCGAATCCGGCACAGGTTAATAATCAGATTCAAAACACGCTTTATGAGTCTGATGGTAGAATTTATGATGTTCAATCTTATCCGGACACGGATGTTGAGCGGATTCAGGCTGAACCTCAACCAACCATTACGGATTATCCAACATATTAATGTATTGAAAATTCAGAAAAACCTCACTTTTTAACAAAAAGTGAGGTTTTTTGTCAAAAAAAATAATTTTAGGGCTAGCATTGTCTTTAAAAATGTGATATATTGTGCGCGTCAAAGGGCGAGAGAGCTCTCGCATTAATCATTTTATAATAGGTTTGAAGGAGTGATGATGAATAAAAAACTTTCTTCGGGTATTGCTTTTAATTCAGGGGATTTTGTTGTATATCCAGCTCATGGTGTCGGTAAAGTTTCTGATATTTCTAAGCAGAAAATTGCCGGTTCGGAATTGGAATTGATTGTGGTTAATTTTGATAAAGATAAAATGACACTTCGTATTCCTATGGCAAAAGCAGATACCGTCGGGTTGCGTAAAATTTCTGAAGCGTCGACTATGGATGATGCCGTTAATGTTCTTAAAGGCAAGGCAAAGGTTAAAAAGATTATGTGGTCGCGTCGTGCTCAGGAATATGAAAACAAAATTAATTCCGGCAATCCGATTGCCATTGCTGAGGTTGTTCGCGATTTGTATCGTCAGGATAATTTGGCCGAGCAGTCTTATAGCGAACGTCAGATTTATGAGCAAGCTCTTGGTCGTCTTGCTAATGAATATGCCGTTTGTCACAATATTTCTTCAGACGAGGCTACTCAGAAATTGATAGAGGTTTTGGCTAAGTAAAAAATCTTTTATCTTCCATGGTTGGAGGGGCAGTTGCCCCTCTTTTTTTGTTATCGAATCGAAAAATTTATATTTTTTAAAATCAATAGTTTTTTTTGCTCTTGCAAATATGTGTGGATAATGCTGTGAACAAGTTGTTATCCGGTTGCTTCATTATTTTTCAAAATTTAAAATTTATTTGTAATTGTTTCTTTTCAAGGATTTTTTTTGAAATGATAAATGAAGAAAATTTTGTAACTTCGGCAACAGATGATATTGTTATTTCAGCTTGCACGGTTGAGTTGGAGCAAGATGAAAAAGACTTTGAAAACAAAGATAAATTTGTTTACGGTTACTATTTGTGTATTGAAAATAATTCTTCAGAAAAAATTCAGCTGGTTGGTAAAAACTGGAATATTACCGACGCAAAGGGAAATAATTTTCGTGATGATTCTTTAGGCTTTAAGGGTGAGATTCCGACACTGGAGCCCGGAGAATATTATGAATTTACAAGTGTGGCGCCTTTATCAACGCCAAGCGCGGTTTTTTACGGGAGCTGCAAGGTGTTTAAGGAAGGTTGCGGCGTTACCGAAGATGTTAAGGTTCCGACATTTTTGCTGGGGAATCGTTCTGATTCTTTGGAAACACCGCTGGTATTGAATTAAGCCTTCTTATTTGTTTTCAATCAACTGATTATATTCAGATTTTTTGTGAGCCAGCATTTGGCCGTTTTCGCCTTCAAGCGGAGCGAACTTGCGGGCAATCGTGTATTGCGGCAAATGTTGTTTGATTTCTGAAATATCCTGATTCCAAGCGGTTGGGCGAATGCGGATTTTTTTGCTTTGTCCGGCGGAAACGCGCGGGGTGATTTCACCGCTGTCGGCGTCTTCAAATTCGCTTAATCTTAGTTTGATATTTTCCAGACTGTTTGGTGCTAAAAACTCAATTTCCTCATCGCTGTTGATGTAATTGCGAAGCTCAAAGATGGCGTCATCGCCTTGCCATTCAACAATCGAGCCGGCAAACAACCAGTCGCCTAATGTGCGGGTGTATTCGTAGTTTTGGCTGATGTTGGTGAGCTTTCCGTCGTGGAATCCGAGGCAGTAGCCGCGGTTTTGAAGAGTTTCTAATTCACCCATGTATTTTGTATAATCCCATTCTTGCGGATTGTTATACCAGTCATCAATCGCTTTACGGTAAGTGCGAGCAACAATGCCGGCGTAGTATTCGGTTTTGTTGCGGCCTTCGACTTTGAGCGAATCCATACCGATGCTCAATAAGTCAGGTAAGCGCGGCAGCAAGCACATATCTTTTGAGTTTAAAATATAACCGCCGTGTTCATCCTCGACGACTTCATAATATTCTCCGGGGCGGAATTCTTCTTCCAGCAAAAATTCAAAGCTGTCTTTGTTGTTTTCATCAATCACCAGTTCTTTTATTGTGCCGTCTTTGAGGCGGAGGTGAAGTTTGTAATGCCAACGGCAGCAGTGTGCGCATTTGCCTTGATTGGCGCTGCGGTCAGCTAAATAGTTGGAAATCAGGCAACGTCCGGAATAAGACATACACATGGCGCCATGCATAAAACATTCAAGCAAAACATCGGGGCAGTCTTTGCGGATTTGCTTCATTTCTTCAAAAGTGACTTCACGTCCTAAAACGCAGAGTTTGGCGCCTTGTTGCTGCCAAAACTTTACGGCCAGAGATGAACAGATATTGGCCTGTGTTGAAACAAATAAATTTAGTTCCGGTGCGTGTTCTTTGACATACATGAAAACTCCAGGGTCGGCAATCAGAACGCCATCGGGTTTTAATTGGCGCAGGGTATCAACAAAGGTTGGAAGTTTTTCAACGTCGCGGTTGTGCATGAACAAGTTTAATGTCAGGTATATTTTTTTGCCACGTTCATGAGCAAAGGCTATGCCTTCTTGTAAATCTTCCATGGTCATTTTTGATTGTGCGCGCAAGCACATATCCGGCGTGCCGGCGTAAACGGCATCGGCACCGTATAAAATGGCGGTCTTTAATTTTGTCAGCGAGCCGGCCGGCAAGAGTAATTCAGCTTTTTGCAGCATTTTTTTATTCCCAGTTAGTCTTTCCTTAAATCTTTTGTTCGCATACTAACATAAAAATTTATATTTTAAAGGATTTAATGCTATGAAAAAAGTTATGGTTCTGATGGGCGGCTTTTCGGCCGAACGTGAGGTTAGCCTTGTCAGCGGAAAAGGTGTGGCCGAGGCATTGCGTCACAAAGGTTGTGAGGTTTTGGAATATGATTTGCGGGATGCATGGAATCTGATTGAAGTTTTGCGCCGCGAAAAGCCAGATGTCGTGTTTAATGCTTTGCACGGCAATTGGGGCGAAGACGGTGAAATTCAAGGTCTGTTGGATTTGTTGCAAATTCCTTATACGCATTCCGGTCTTAAAGCCTCGGCCGTTGGGATGGATAAAGCGCTTACCAAGCTAGTGGCGGCTGATTGCGGAATAAAAATTGCCGAATCCGAGAAAATGACTTTTGCCGAATTTAAGAAGCTCGGAACGAAAATCCCTCTGCCTTATGTGGTTAAGCCGGTGGCTGACGGTTCAAGCGTCGGCGTGTTTATTGTAAAAACGCAAAAAGATGTGGCTCAGGTTGTTTATCCTGATGAACAGGCTCTTATTCTTGTTGAAAAATATATTGCCGGACGCGAATTGACTTGTGCCGTGTTTGGTAATCGCGCCTTGGCGGTTACCGAGCTTTGTCCGCAGACAGATTTTTATGATTATCAGGCAAAATACACAACCGGAATGACAAAGCATGTTTTGCCGGCAGATTTGCCCCAAGCGGTTGAAGATAAAGTCAAAGATTATGCTTTGCGCTTGCATCAGGCATTGGGATGTAATATGCTGTCACGTAGTGATTTTCGTTATAATGACGAAGACGGTGTGGTTTTGTTGGAAGTTAACACAAACCCCGGAATGACGCCGCTTTCTTTGGTGCCGGAGCAAGCAAAATATTGCGGGATTTCGTATGAAGACTTGTGCTATCGTTTGGTGATGGAAGGTGCAAAAACTCGAAAATTATAAGGGGTGAGGTTATGAAAAATGTTATCGTCGTTATTGCCGGTCCGACGGCTTCGGGAAAATCAGGGCTTGCTCTTGATGTGGCTGAGGCTTTTGGTGGTGCGGTGGTTAATGCTGATTCAATGCAGGTTTATGCCGATACGCCTCTTCTTTCCGCTTGTCCGAGTGATGATGATAAAAAGCGCGTTCCTCACTATCTTTATCAGATGTGGCCGGCGGCAAAAAATGGTTCGGTCGTTGATTGGCTCAGTGAAGCTGAAAAAGTTATCCGTCTTTTATGGTTTCAGGAAAAAATTCCGGTTGTGGTTGGCGGAACGGGGCTTTATCTTGACAATTTGATTAACGGAACAACGCCTATTCCGGAAACATCTTCTGAAGTGCGGTTGAAAGTTGCTCAGATTTTGAATGAAAAAGGAGTTAATGGGCTTCATCAAATGCTGGCGGTTTATGATGAAGAAACGGCGCAGCGGCTTTCTCCGAATGATACAACGCGTGTTCGTCGAGCCATGGAAGTTTTTTATGATACAGGAAAGCCACTTTCTTATTGGCACAGCTTGCCAAAAATAAAAAGGCTTCCCGAGGCGCGTTTTTTTAGTGTTAAGCTGGTTCCATCTATTCGTGAATTGGAGGAAAATTGTTCCGTTCGGTTTGATAAGATGATTGAACAAGGCGCATTAGACGAAGTTAAAAAGCTTTCTGCTCTTCAGTTGAATGAAAAACTGCCGGCGATGCGCGCACTCGGTGTGCCCGAACTTTTGCGTTTTGTGCGACAAGAAATTTCTTTGCAAGAGGCGGTGGCTTTGGCAAAATTGCATACGCGTCAATATGCTAAACGTCAACGGACTTGGTTTAATAATCAAATGTTGGCTGATATTTTGTTTGAGCATTGTTATCGCGGTGAAAAAGAGCTTTTGGAAAATCTTATCGAAGGTGTGAAAAAACTGTTATAAATTCTTGCAAGTATTGTATTATCGTTATACATATAATAATCAATTTGTATTTAATTTTATGAACTTATCCGGAGATTTATATCATGTTATCAAAATTAATGGGGTGGCTGTCGGCTGATATGGCTATCGACTTGGGTACCGCAAATACGCTTGTCTATGTCAGAGGAAAAGGCGTTGTGCTTAATGAGCCTTCTGTGGTCGCAATCGAAGAATATCGCGGTAAAAAGCAAGTGCTGGCCGTTGGTAATGAAGCTAAGCTGATGCTCGGTCGTACCCCAGGAAATATTCATGCTATTCGTCCTTTGCGCGATGGTGTTATTGCCGATTTTGAAATTGCCGAAGAGATGATCAAGTATTTTATCCGCAAAGTTCATAATCGTCGTTCTTTTGCATCTCCGATGGTGATTGTTTGTGTTCCGTCCGGTTCAACCGCGGTTGAACGTCGTGCTATTCAAGAATCTGCCGAAGCAGCCGGTGCTCGTAAAGTATGGCTAATCGAAGAGCCAATGGCTGCCGCTATCGGTGCAGGCCTTCCGGTTACAGAACCGACAGGCAGTATGGTGGTTGATATTGGCGGTGGTACAACTGAGGTTGCCGTTCTTTCTCTTGGTGGTATTGTTTATGCCCGTTCCGTTCGTGTGGGCGGTGATAAAATGGATAGCGCCATTATTTCTTATATTCGCCGTAATCACAATCTTTTGGTTGGTGAAGGCAGTGCAGAAAAAATTAAAAAAGAAATCGGTTCTGCTTGTCCGCCGGAAAAAGGTGAGGGGCGTACCGTTGAGATTAAAGGTCGTGATTTGATGAACGGTGTGCCTAAGGAAATCGTGATTACCGAACGTCAAGTTGCTGAAAGTTTGGCAGAGCCGGTGGCTCAGATTGTTGAAGCCGTTAAGGTTGCTTTGGAAAATACGGCTCCTGAATTAGCTGCCGATATCGTTGATAAGGGTATTGTGCTGACCGGTGGCGGTGCTTTGCTTTCTAATTTGGATCAGGTTTTGCGTAATGCAACAGGTCTTCCGGTTTCTATTGCAGAGAATCCGTTGGCTTGTGTTGTTAAAGGTACCGGTAAGGCTTTGGATGATATTCACAAGCTGAAAAGTATTCTTTCTACAATGTACTAGTTTTTTAATCAGAGTCGATGAAAGAGGCGGTTGAGCCTCTTTTGTCGGCTTTTTTACTTTTATCAGAGGTGTCATGAAACGCAGAAGAGTCTTGTTTATGCAATTAAGCCAAATTCGGCAGTTGCTTAAAAAGTTTGCTCTGGTGATTTTGTTTCTTATTGCGTTTGTGATGATGTTGCTTAATAAAACAGATACGGCTCTTATTGACAAGACTTCTTCCGTCGCGACTGATGTTGTTACCCCTGTGGTTGATGTGTTGATTTTACCAGCACGGCTTTTGGCTAATGCTTATGATTATCTTAAAGATTTATCTTTAGCTCATAAAGAAAATCAGTTTCTTAAGGCTGAGAATCGTCGTTTGCGCTTGGTGAGCGAAAGAGCTCGTTCTCTCGAAATAGAAAATCGTCTTTTAGCAAAACTTTTAAACTATGCACGTCCGGATGAAGAAAATCTTGTGACGGCCCGCGTTGTGGCTGAAGAGGGTGATGCTTTTTCTCATTCGCTTATTGCCTATACAGGCAAAGATTCTACTGCTCAGAAAGGGCAGATTGTTTTGACCGAAAAAGGCGTAGTCGGTAGACTTGATAAAGTCGGGCAGCTTTATAGCAAAATTCTTATGATTACTGATATTAACTCACGAATTCCGGTGATGATAGAAAATACGCGTGTTCGTGGAATTTTGGCCGGTGATAATGAGCTGAATCCAAAGCTTGTTTTTACGCCGCTGTCGGCAAATATTCAAGAAGGTGACAGAGTTGTTACTTCCGGTGTGGCAGGCGTTTTCCCTGCAGGGTTGCCGGTGGGCGTGGTTTCTCATGTGTCTAAGCGTGAGATAAGGGTATTGCCGTTTGCGGATTTGAATAAAGTTGAGTATGTGAAGATTGTGTCTTTTCCTTTGGAAAGTCAGGAAGTCCTTTCCGAGACAGTTGTTGATGAGGAGGCTGTCAATGAATGAGGACTGGGATGAGGCGCTTAAGCTCTCAATACAAAAAATGCTGCCTTTGCTGACATCTATTATTTGGGTAGCACTTTCTTATATGCCGTTTGATTTTTTGTTGCCGACAAATATTCATGCTAATGTGGCGGTTATTTGCGTTTATTATTGGGTTTTGCATCGACCGGATGTTTTTAATCTGTTTTCGGTGTTTTTTTTAGGTCTGTTTGAAGATGTGTTAACTTCCGCTCCTTTGGGCTCAAGCATATTTCAGCTCTTGCTTTTGTACGTGCTTGTCGGCTATATGGTTAAATATTTTAACGGAAAGTCTTTTGAGCTTTTGTGGCTTGGGTTTTTGCCATTGGCTTTTGTTGTGATGTTTGCTCGGTGGTTTGTGGTTTCTATTTATTATGCTGACTTTTTGCCTTTTGCTTTATTGATGTTTTCTTTTTTGTTGACGTCAGCCGTTTATCCTTTGGTGACATTGGTAAATGTTGGAATTCAGAATAAGCTTATGACGGACGAGGCGTGATATGAATCGTGATAATGATAAAGGTAAAGTTCTTCTGAAGCGCTCGCTGATTATGGCTTGCGGTATGGCGTTTTTGTTGTTGTGCATTATCTTTAGGCTTTATTATTTGCAAGTTTATCAAGCAGATAAATTTAAAATGTTGGCTGATGAAAACAGAATCTCAACACGTCTTTTGATTCCGCAGCGTGGTATTATTTATGACAGAAATGGTGTTGTGTTAGCAACAAATGAGCAAAATTTTCAGGCCCTTATTGTGGCGGAACAGACTGCAGATGTTCAGCAGACACTTGATTCTTTCAAAAAGATTATGCCGCTTGAGGATTTTGAAGAAGAGCGGATTAAGCGAGATTTGAAACGAAACAAGAGCTTTGTTCCGATTAAGGTTAAAGACAATTTGACGTGGGAAGAGGTGTCTAAAATTCAGCTTAATGCGTCTGAGTTGCCTGGGATATTTATTGATGAAGGGCTGAACCGTTATTATCCTTATGGTGAAAAGATGGCTCAGGTTCTTGGTTATGTGGCAGCTGTTTCCGACACGGATGTTAAAGATGATCCGTTACTTGAAGTGCCGGGGTTTCAAATCGGTAAGTCCGGTATTGAAAAGTATTTGGAGAAAAGATTGCGTGGAAAAGGCGGTATTCTTAAAATGGAAGTTAACGCCTATGGGCGCGTTATGAAAGAAATTGAGGAAACAGAAGGTGTTCCCGGTGAAAATATTACCCTTACGCTTGATGCAAGATTGCAGGAGAAAGCCTTTGATGCCTTTGGTGAAGAAAGTGGCGCTGCGATTTTGCTTGATGTTCATAGCGGTGAAATATTGTCTTTTGTTTCGACACCCGCCTTTGATCCTAATGCTTTTACGCGTGGATTGAGCCATCAAGAGTGGAATGCTTTGCAGACTAATGAGAAAAAGCCTCTGATTAATAAAGCCATTCAAGGACAGTATTCTCCTGGGTCGGTTTTTAAGCCGTTGGTCGCTCTTGCCGGGTTGGAATCAGGCGCTATTAAGCCAGATACTCGTTATTTTTGTGCCGGAAAAATGTTGCTCGGCGATCACCCTTTTCACTGCTGGAAACGAGCAGGTCATGGTTATTTGGGGGTAGTGGAAGCATTAATGCATTCTTGTGATATTTATTTTTATGAAACGGCTCAACGCATCGGAATTGATAAAATTGCTGAAATGGCTCGTCGTTTTGGGTTGGGTCAAAAAGTAAATATCGGACTTGAACATGAAAAAGCCGGACTTATTCCTGATAAAGAGTGGAAGTTAAAACGTTTTGGCGAACCTTGGCAGGTCGGTGAAAGTCTTATTTCCGGAATTGGGCAAGGATATATCTTGGTAACGCCTTTGCAGCTGGCGACAATGACGGCTCGTCTTGTTAATGGTGGTTATGAAGTTGTTCCGACGTTTTTCCCGATTGATGATCGGACGCTTCTTAAAATTAAGAAAATTAATGTATCTGATGTTTTTCTTGATATTGTGAAACAAGGTATGTTTGATGTTGTGAACCATATTCATGGTACGGCATGGGCTTCACGGTTTGATTATAAGGGAATGAAAATGGCCGGTAAAACAGGGTCGGTTCAGGTTCGTCGTATTACGCTGAAAGAGCGTCAGAGCGGTATTATTAAGCAAAAAGATTTGCCTTGGAAATATCGTGATCATGCTATCTTTATTGGTTATGCTCCGGCAGATAATCCGAAATATGCCGTGGCTGTTGTTGTTGAGCATGGTGGTGGTGGTTCTTCCGTGGCAGCACCTATTGCCAGCAAGATTTTGTATGAGAGTTTGGTTTTGGATCCGATTGATTATCGCAAGCATTAAGAGGAAAAAATGTATAAACCTTATGAAACAAGTTTTCGTGCGCAGAGAATGTCAATTAAAGAAAAATTGATGAATATCAGTTTTTGGTATGTGTTCTTTATTTGTCTTTTAGCGGCTATCGGGGTAACGATGCTTTATTCTGCAGCTAATGGAAGTTGGTCTCCTTGGGCGATTAATCAGCTTATACGTTTTGGTGTTGGCTTGGGGGTGATGATTGTTTTTGCGCTTATCGATATTCGCTTGTTTATGCGCTATGCTTATGTGTTTTATTTCTTTACGCTTATTCTCTTGTTTATTGTTGAAGTTAGCGGACATGTTGGAATGGGAGCGCAACGCTGGATTAATTTTGGTTTTTTCAAACTTCAACCTTCCGAATTGATGAAAATTGCGCTTGTCTTGGCCTTGGCGCGATATTTTCATGCCTCTTCTTTGCAGAGTATTGAAAGTGTTAAGGGAATGGTTCCGCCTTTGTTGTTGGCCTTGGTTCCGGCCGGATTGGTTATTATTCAGCCTGACTTGGGTACAGGATTAATGCTCATTATGACGACAACTGCAATTTTCTTTTGTGTTGGGGTTCAGATATGGAAATTTGCGGTGCTGGGGGTGGGAGCTGTGGTTATGGCGCCTATCGCTTGGCATTTTTTGCATGATTATCAGAAGAATCGTGTTCTTACTTTTCTTAATCCGGAGCGTGATCCTCTTGGGGCGGGATATCATATTATTCAGTCTAAAATTGCTTTGGGCTCAGGTGGTGTTTTTGGTAAGGGGTTTCTTAAAGGAACACAGAGCCATCTTAACTTTTTACCGGAAAAGCATACAGACTTTATTTATACCATGCTTTCTGAAGAATTTGGTATGATTGGGGCTGTTTCTATCATTTTAATTAATTTTTGCATTATTGCTTATGGTTATTCTTTTGCTTTCAAGAGCAGCAGCTATTTTGGTAAAATTTTGGCCATTGGTTTAACGACAAACTATTTTTTGTATGTGTTTATTAATACAGCGATGGTTTTAGGACTTATTCCGGTGGTTGGTATTCCGCTTCCGCTTATTTCTTATGGTGGAACGGTGATGCTTTCTATTATGGCAAGCTTTGGAATTTTACTTTCGGTTCATATTAACCGTAATATTTCTGTCGGAAAAGAGTCCTCTTTTTAATAGCCCAGACGTTGTTCCAGCTCAACAAGGCTTTGTGCCGAAAGGTATGGGTTGCACTGTTTTTCGTCTTTTAAGCAATAGGGGCCGGCTGGCAAGCCTTTTTTTAGGTTGTTTTGGGCTAGTTCAAGGTATTTGATGACTTCAGGGGCGTTGTTGCTTATTCTTAACGCATCTCTGGCACCGTAAAGTGTGTATTCGTGTCCGGGGTAAAACATGACATTATCCGGAAGGGCTTTTATTTTTTGTAAGGATGCCCACATTTGTTCGATGGTTCCTTCAAAAATGCCACCAATGCAGAGGTTGAATAAAACATCTCCGGTAAATAGTGCTTTATCTTTTGCAAAATACCACAAGATGTGTCCGATTGTATGTCCGTTGGTGCTTATGATTTGTGCCGGTGTTTCTCCTAAATTGAAGGTTTCTCCTTCTTTTATTCCGATATCTATTCCGGGGATGCGGGCAGCGTCAGCAGCATGTCCGACAATGCGGGCATGGAACAGAGATTTGAGTTCAAGATTGCTGTCTGTATGGTCAAAATGGTGGTGCGTATTTAGGATGTATTCCGGCTGTATATTTTGCTGGCGGCAGGTTTCAATTATGGGTGCAGATTCCGAAGGGTCTATTATTGCACTTATGCCACTTTGTTCATCTGTTATTAAATAAGAATAGTTATCCATTGTGCCGGCACGGCAGAGAATTGGTGTTATTTTCATTAGAAATAATCCTCCGGACGTATTTCATCTATTTGATTGGGCGAAATGTATTGCTCTGCGTATTCTTTATAGACCCCGCTTTCTATAAATACATGATATAAATCCGGATCAATGTGGCCTTCATTTTTCATGTCTTTCATTATGCGTAATACTTCGCTTAATTTTTTTGGCTCTTTGTAGGGGCGATCGCTGGCTGTTAAGGCTTCAAAAATATCAGCGATAGCCATGATTTTTGCAGGTATAGACATTTGTTCGCCGGTTAGGCCATTGGGGTAGCCTTTGCCGTCAATGCGTTCATGATGAGCGCCGGCATATTCAACAACTTTTGAAAGCTCTTTGGGGAAATGGATGGCTTTTAACATGTCTATGGTTACGACAATGTGTTCGTTAATCTTTTCTCTTTCTTCTTTGGTGATTGTTCCTCTGGGGATTTCAAGGTTGTAAAGTTCGCCGTAATTATAGCCTTTGCTTATTAAATCCGGTCGATTTTGCAGGAGTTCTTCGTATCCAGGGTTTTGATAAGCTCTCATATCTTTAATATTTTCTCTTTCGCTCCAAGAAAGGCCCTTGGTTCTGTCAAAGTATCTCATGAATTTGATTTCGGTTAATTTTTCCAGTCTGCGAATATCTGCTTCTGTTACCGGGGTGTCGCCGGTATTGCAACGTGCGATGAAGCTAAAGTCATCTTCCAGTTGTTTGACTTTGCCGATAAATTCTTTTTGGAGTTCTTCTTGGCTTTCTGTATTTGCAAGGCGTTTCTTTAGATATTCGATATGAGCATCTCGGCGCAGAATTTCGAATCTGTCGCGGATTTCATGGATGCGGTTATATATGGTTTCAAGCTTGGTGGCTTTGTCGACGATATATTCCGGTGTTGTGATTTTTCCGCAATCATGCAGCCAGGAGGCAATGTTTAGGGCATACCAATCATCGCGGCTCATTTCAAAATTCTTTAAGGGGCCGCTGGTTTGTTGTACGGCGGCTGTTGCAAGCATTCGGGCAATGACCGGAACTCTTTGGCAGTGTGCACCGGTATAAGGTGATTTTGCATCAATAGCGCGTGCCAGAACCTCAATAAAAGATTCCAAAAGTTGGTTGTAAGATGCACGAAGTTGGCGGTTTTCCAGTGTTATGCCAATGAGTGATGCGATGGACTGGAGTTGTTTTTGCATCTCTTGATTATAGGATATAATTTTTCCGTAATTGTCTTTAGCATTTATCAGCTGTATGACGGCGATGAGATGTCCTTTGCGATTGATAATCGGGAGTGACAAACAAGAGACAACCGTGTAGTTTTTTTCTGTTTCAAAACGTTTGAACAATTTGTTATCGTAATCACTTGAAGAAAAGACATTTGCAGAGTTAACTATCTCTTTATTATAAGCGCAGCTTTCGGCCATGCTTTTTATTGGTTTGTTCTTTAATTCCGGAAGGTATATGGTGGCGTAAAGCGAGATGTTGTCGCTGCCGACTTTATTAATGTTCAGGCTGTTTATGCGTGTGACTTCCAGATTGAAAAAGTTGTCATCATTAAGAATGTAAATGAAAATGCCATCGGACTGGCTTGTGCTTTGTGCGTAGCCTAAAATTTGTGACAAGACGACATCATAGTCTTTTTCTTTTAGGATTTTGTTGTTTAATTCCAGCAATTCGGAAAGTTGGGTTTCTGCTGATTCTGCCACGCTTTTTCTCCTTCTTCAAAGAGTTGTTTTTCTTTCAATATAAAGTCTTTTCCTTAATATTTAATCAACAAAATAAAAAAACCGAAGATACTTCTTCGGTTTTTTAAGTTATGCCCCTAATTCTATAACTGTATTGGTTTTTGTTTTTTAGTGTGTTTTGGCTGCAGCTTCTCTCATTGCAGTTTTAACAGCGATTTCTTTTTCAGCTTTGCTGAGGATGTTTGCAGCTTCTTTGGCGTCAAAATTTCTTTCTGCATTGCTGGCTAGTGTTTTGGTTCCACCTTTGGTGAAAAACTTTTTAGCTTCTCCGTTACCGAAAATTTTTGCGGCGTTTTCTTTAGTAATATTTGACATAACTTTTCTCCTTCACATGTTTTTATTATTTATTTTTGCCTCTCTCTTTTGTCTATTATCTCAATAATTTTAATCTTTGTCAAGAGGTTTCAACCAAAAAAGTGCAAAAATAATTAAGTATTTGCTTTATTTATACACGATTATATACTTAATTCAATAATGAATCTTTAATTTTTCAAAAAAAACGGAGCTTTTTTTATGTCTTTGTTTAAATCTGTGGCAACTTTCGGCGGTTTTACCCTTGTTAGTCGTGTGACCGGTTTTATCCGCGATATGGTGTTGGCAAATTTTTTGGGTGCCGGAAAAATCGCAGATGCTTTTTTTGTGGCGTTTAAGCTGCCGAATCTGTTTCGTAGTCTTTTTGCCGAAGGTGCTTTTACTTCTGCTTTTGTGCCGATGTTGTCTTCAAAAATGGTGGCGGAAGGGCAAAATAAAGCCATTGTGTTTGCTTCTCAGGCTATTTCGGTTTTGACATTCTTTTTGCTGATTTTTACAATTATTATGGAATTTTTTATGCCGGAGTTGATGCTGGTTTTGGCTCCGGGGTTTGCTGACGATCCCGAAAAGCTTGAATTGGCGACGGTTTTATCTCGATTGACTTTTCCTTTTTTGCTCTTTATTTCAATTGTTTCTTTTCAATCAGGGATTTTGAATGCTTTGAACAAGTTTGCTGCGCCTGCCGCGGCGCCGGTTATTCTGAACCTGATGATGATATTTTCAGTTTTTATCTTTGTGCCTTTGGGTGAAACTCCGGCTCATGGAATCGCCTTTGGCGTTAGCTTTGCCGGTGTGTTGGAAATTTTGTGGCTGGCCTTTTTTCTTAAGCGTGCCGGTGTGGTTATTCGCCCGCAATGGAATATTCGTCGATTGATAAAACACGAAGATATTAAAACTTTGTTCAAGCGTATTACTCCGGGGGTGTTGGGTGCCGGTGTTTATCAGATTAATATGATGGTTGATACAATCATTGTTTCTTTGGTGGGAACAGGTGCTATTTCTTGGCTTTATTATGCGAATCGGTTGCAGCAGCTTCCGCTTGGTGTGATTGGTGCTGCTATTAGTGTGGCTTTGTTGCCTATCTTGTCTAAAAGCATTAAAACCGGCGATGCCGAAGAAACGAATCGTCTTCAATCTCGTGCGGTTGAATATGGGGCATTGTTATCTTTTCCGGCGGCGGTGGCGCTGATTGTTTTGGCTGAGCCGATTGTTAATATCTTATTCCAGCATGGAAAATTCGGTGCTCATGAAACACAGATGACGGCCTATGCCGTGATGGCTTATTCGGTCGGGTTGCCGGTTTATGTGTTGGTTAAAGCTTTGACCCCTAATTTTTTTGCAAGAGGCGATACGAAGACGCCGGTTAAATATAGTATTGTAGTCTTTGTTTGTAATATGGTGTTTTCTATTCTTTTAATGAAACCGTTTGGGCATGTCGGGGTGGCCTTTGCGACAACTTTGGCAGCCTTTGTGTCTTTTTATCAATATAAAAGAGGGTTGAAAAAACGCGGCTACTGGAAGTTTAGCAAAGAGTTGAATATCAAAATTTTTTATATTTTGTTGTCTTCATTGATAATGGGGGCGGTGCTTTACGGAGGACTGTTTACTCTGAATCATGCTTTTGGTGATTGGTTGGCTTTGGCTTATTGGAAAAAATGCGGACTTTTTGCAGTTTTGTGCATTTTGGGTGTTGCAAGTTTTGGGATTATGGCTAAACTAACTCATATATTTGATTTTAATGAGCTGCGTCGCTTGTTGCCGCATAAGGGAAAAGTTAATGCTGAAAAATAAGTTTGCGGACTTTGGGAAAAATATTGTTTCTCGTTTAAAGAGGTTTCGGACGACCGGTGATGGTTTGTTGCGCGGGTCTTCTTTGTTTCTGAAGTCTTGGGGGCGTTTGCTCGCTATTGTCGGTGGGCTTGTTTTTTGCTTGTATTATCCCATCGGGGCTTATTTGATTCATCATATTGATAAAAATGTTGATTATGATGTCAGACCCGATAAGTCGACACAGTCTGCCAGTGTGGAAATGGCGGCCTCTATCATTAATCGCGAAGTTAATGAAAATATGTGGACGCCGAATCTGCCTTTTTTCTTTCCTTCTTATTTTTTGGATGATATGCCGAACTTTCAATTAGGTGTGATTTCTGCCGTACAGACTTCCGTTAGTGCTTTGAGCCAAAAGATTTCTCCCGATAATGTTCCGGCAGATAAAGATTATCCACTCAAGGCTGCTGCTGAGCTGTTATCTTATCCGGGGACGATTTGGCTGCTTGATCCTCAGAATAAAATTAAGCCGGTGCCTTCTTCTGCAAGGCAATATCGAAAAGCAAGGCGCGAGCTTTTACTGTTTAATCAGAAATTGGCACAAGGCGAGGCATTGTTTTATCGTAGTCCGCAGGATTTGGCCTTTATATTAAAAAAGGTGTCGGCGGTTTTGAAAAAATCAGAGCATGATTTGGCTGTTCAGGTTCGAGAATATAGCTCATCCTTTTGGGATATGAAAGCTGATGATGTTTTCTTTTTTGTGCAGGGGCAGGCTTATGGATTTTTGCTGATGATGAAGGCTTTAGCCGTTGATTATCGCGAACAGATTGTTGACTTGGGGCTCTATGAAGAGTGGACTCATCTGCTTAAAGCTTTGGAAAACGGCGTTTTGATTTCTCCATTATGGGTAAGAAATGCCGATGAAAACAGCTCTTTTGCTCCGAATCATCTTGATTATTTGCGCCTTTATTTGTTAAAAGCTCAGATTTTAGCAGATAAGCTTCAACGGCGGTTGTCTTAGTTTTTTAGGAATTTTTATTATGCTTATTGAAACTCAAATTACTCCCGATGCTGATGTGATGAACTTTTTCCCAAACCAGCACCTTTTAGAAAAAGGGCAGGCGGAGTTTGTTGACGCAAAGTCTTTGCGTAAGTCTCCTTTGGCCGAGGCCTTGGTTGATTTGGGGCAAATTGTTTCCGTTTTTATTGCGCCGGATATGGTTTCGGTTAAGAAAGAATCCTCAGCTTCGTGGGAGGATTTGAAGCCGTTGGTTATGGCGGAGATTATGGATTTTTTAGCAACGGGAGAAAAGGTTGTTCTGTTTTCTGATACGGCTAAAGATGATGAGATTGTTGCTAAAATTAAAGGTCTTTTGGATGCAAGAATCCGTCCGGCGGTTAAGCAAGATGGTGGAGATATTGCCTTTTTGCGCTATGAGGACGGAATCGTTTATGTTGAGATGAGAGGCGCTTGTGCCGGTTGTCCTTATGCGGCCGTTACCCTTAAAGAAGGGGTTGAAAAGATTTTGAAAACTTATATTCCGGAGGTTAAAGCTGTCGAAAATTCTAAGGCATAGTTTATTCTTATTTTGTTTTTGTACGCTTTTTTTCTTTTCATTTGTAGGAAAAGCGATGGCGTTAGATGTGCCAAAAGTTTCAGCAGCAGAGCTTGAAAAAATTTTCAAAGAAAATGATTATAACAATTTTCTTTTGCCCAAAAATTGGCAATATCCGAGCATATTTGTTGAGACGCTGCCATATGATTATACTTCCATAAAATCAGAGATGGAGCAGAGGCGTCTTTTTATTATGACCTTGATTCCCCTTGCGCTTAAGCTTAATCAAGAAATTCTTTTTGAACGAAATGTGATTCTTTACCTCAACTATAAATATCAAACAGATGCTCTTGATAAGACAGATATTGCTATTATTGAGAATTTTGCCCGTCAGTATGACTATTTTACTCCGGAAAAGGGAGAGGAAAGAATTGCTCTTTTGTTACAAGAATTGTTGCGCAGAGTTGATGCGGTTCCTCCTTCGATTATGATTGCGGCGGCGGCTCTGAATACAAATTGGGGTAATGCTAAGTTTTTGCCGGCGTCAAATTCTTTGTATCGTGAGTTGGTTTGGTATTCTGATGAAGGGTTAATTCCTGAAGATGAAACAGAAGAAACAGAATATCGTATTAGGATTTTTCCATCATTGTATGATTCTATGAAGTCTTTTGCATTGCGGCTTAATTCTTCTGTTGATTTTCCGGAGTTTCGGTGGCTTAGAAGTCGCCAGCGTTATGGCGGGCAAGTTCTTTCCGGAAAGTTTTTGATTGCTTTTTTGGTCTTTGCTTCCGAAATTGAAAATTTTGTGGGAATGATGGATTATATTATTACGTTTTATAGGCTTAATGAGGTTGATCAGTTTGCTGTCTTAAAGGATTAGCTATTTGATTAATCTTGTTACAAAAGTTTAATATTTTTTTATAAAAATTAGTTGTACAATGGTTTTATAGAAATAAAATGGGTGTTGCGCTATGTCAAATAATAAAGAGCTTTCACAAGAAGATGTTAGCCGTTTGGAGCTTAATCCTTCTGCTGAAAATAAAATTATTACCGTGAATAAGCTTTCTTCACTTTATAGTCAACCTAATTTGACTTTGCGCGAAAGAAAGCTGGCTGAAGATATTTTCCGTATTATGGTGGAAGATGTTGAGGTTAAAGTACGGCAGATATTGTCTGAATGCTTAAAAAACGCAAAAGATATTCCTCATGATTTGGTTAAAAAACTTATTTCTGACGAAAACAGCGTTTCTATTCCGTTCATTAAATATTATCAAGGGCTGAGCGATGCTGAGTTGATAGATATTATTAATGCTCAAAATATTGACAAGCAAAAAGCCGTGGCTCAGCGCCGCAATTTGTCAAATGAAGTTTCGGGCTATATTGTTGATTATTGTCCGGAAGATGTTGTGGTTACACTTATTTCTAATAATTCAGCGAATATTCTTGAAAATACTTTTCAAAAGATTATTACAAAATATGATCATAATGAAACGATTAATCGTTGTTTGGTTTATCGCGAAGAACTGCCGGTTACCGTTATTGCAAAGATTTTGAATTCTTTGTCCGAAGACTTGAAGAAGCGTTTGATTTTGAAGCATAATCTTCCGGTTGATTTTGCAACTGACATTATTGAGGAAGTTAAAGAAAAAGTTACGCTTAAAGTTTCGGCTGAATATAGTACAGATAAGCAAGTAGAAGCCTTGGTTCATGAGCTTTATGCTTCTAATAAATTGACGCCTTCTTTGGTTGTTCGCTCAATTTGCATGGGTGATTTGAAGTTTTTTGAATATGCGATTGTTTATCTTTCAAATACGCCGATTGTTGAGGTTCGCAAAATCTTGTTCAATACACAGCTTGATTTTGTGGTTCGTAATCTGCTTCGTAAAGCCTTTATTCCGAAGAACTTTTTTCCGGCTGTTTTTAGCGCGCTGAAGGTTATTAAGGAAATTCGCTTTGATTTGCGTAATAGCAGTAATCAGACCTTTACACACAAGGTTATTGAGCGAATCTTGTCTTATGCTAATGTTGATGAAGAGTTGGATAAAAAAGATATTGAATATCTTATCTCAAAAATTAATTGAAAGCACCGGCTGGCTTCTTAGATGCTTGTCTTAAATATAAAAATAAGCTGCGGCGTTCATTTTTTTAGGTGACGCGGCAGCTTATTTTTTTAGGCTTGGGAGGATAAAGTATTTTTATAATGCGGGGCGCGATATGTGAAAATACCCATAAGACACCATGCTCCGACATAAACTAATCCAATCCATAAGTTCCAAGAAAATAACAATACGCTGATTGTTGCAACTATTAAAACAAGCAGCAAAGTGTAAAGAAATGTTTTCATAATATGTAAAATTATAGTGTTTAGAACTGGAGAATACAATATTTTTGACAAAATGCAAGCTTTTTGTTTAAATTAATTTATTTATTTCTGCGCGGAGCTCTTCCAGTCCGATGTTTTTTTCAGAGCTGGTGGCAATAATTTCATTGTATGCGGCAGCGTGATTTTTGACTTCGTTCAATATGCTTGTTTCTTGATTCTTTAGTGCTTTGAAGCTTATTTTATCCACTTTAGTTAAAACAATTTGGTAAGTTACGGCAGCTTTGTCGAGCATTTCCATGACTTCTTTATCAACCTTTTTTAGGCCGTGGCGTGAATCGATAAGCAAAAATACGCGCCTTAGATTTACTCTGCCTCTGAGATAGTCAAATATGAGTTTTTGCCATTGTTTTACCAAACTTTCCGGAGCCTCAGCATAGCCATAGCCGGGGAGGTCAACAACATGAATTTTATTGTTGAGATTAAAGTAATTCAGCTGTTGGGTTCTTCCGGGAGTGCTTGATGTTTTTGCCAATTTTTTTTGATTAAAAAGGGCGTTTATAAGGCTTGATTTGCCGACATTAGAGCGGCCAGCAAAGGCGATTTCTTCAAGCTCGGATAAGGGAAGCTGCGACAGATTGGCAACGCTTAAGACAAAGCTTACGGGCTCTTTGAACAGAGCATTGCCGGCGGCTTTTTCTTCCGGTGTAAATCTGTCGCGCGTTTCTTCCATTTTAGACTCCATATTTTCTCATTATCAGTTTTTGCTGGATGATGGACAAGATATTGGTCAAGGTCCAATAGATAACCAATCCGGATGCAAAATGTCCGAGCATGAAGGTAAAGATTATCGGAAGCCATGTGAATATGCGAGCCTGATCTTTGTTCATCGGGGCCGGATTTAGTTTTTGTTGAATATACATGGTTAAGCCCATGATAATCGGCCAAACACCGATGTTCAGCAAGCTTGGAATCGGTAAATGCGACCAAACCGAAATTGTCAGAGGATCCGGTGCTGACAAGTCTTTTATCCAGCCGATGAATGGTGCATGACGAATTTCAATAGCGATATTCAAAACTTTATACAGAGAGAAGAATACCGGTATTTGTATTAACAGCGGCAAGCAACCGGCAGCCGGATTTATCTTTTCTTTGCGATAAAGAGCCATGGTTTCTTGCTGGAGTTTCATTTTGTCATCGCCATAGCGTTCTTGCAGGGTTTGAATCTTTGGCTGCAATTTCTTCATCTTTGACATGCTCTCATAAGATTTGCCGGCAATCGGGTACATGGCAATTCTCAACAAGGCTGCAAACAGCAGGATTGCCCAGCCCATGTTGCCAATCAAATTGTATAAAAAGTCAAGAATGTAGAAAAACGGCTTGGTTAAGAAGTAGTACCAGCCAAAGTCTACGGCTAGGTCAAATTTTGGAATATTGTAGTGATTTTTGTAATCATCAAGCAACTTGATTTCTTTTGCACCGGCAAAAAACTTAATGTTTTTGGTGGCAACAGCGCCTTGAGCGATTTTGGTTGCTTCTCCAAGGTAGTCGACTTGATATGATTTTTCATTATTGCGACGGGTTTTGACGGTGTTTTTTTCGCTGCCATCCAAGATAAAGGCGCTGAACCAATAGCGGTCAGAGAAGCCGGCCCAGCCGTTGGCTGTGGTGAATTTTTCGCTTTCTCCGGGGTCTAGGTCACTGAATTTTATTTCATGAAGGTTGTTGTCCAAAACGCCGGTGATGCCTTGGTGCACTACGGCATTTGAACTTGCATCTTGATCCGGACTATGGGTAATTAAGCCATAAGGATAGAGCGTTATATCTTTATTAGAGTTGTTTTCAACGCTGTCAGCAATGGAAAACATATAATTTTTATCAAGGGTGATGGTGCGAACAAATCTTAACCCTTGTCCATTGTTCCATTCCAAAACAATCGGGCTGTCAGGGGTGAGTTCTTTGCCTTTTACCTGCCAGATGGTTTTGCTGTTAGGGACACGGACGCCGGCCTGTGTGCTCAACCAGCCGAACTCGGCAAAGTAGGGGCTTTTGGTTTGTGCCGGTGTTAAGAGCTCTACGTCGGGGCTGTCCGGTGATAAAGTTTGTTTGTATTTATCAAGCATTAAATCATCAAAACGAGCACCTTCAACACGGATTGAGCCTTTAACCGCGGCGTTGCTGATTTTTATTCTTGGGTTTTGTTGCAAGACTTGCTCAACCGGATAGATTTCCTCTTCGGCAGAAAAGGTGTTTGCAGCTATTGGTTCTTGCTTTTCAGAGATGACTGCATTTGTTTGTGCTTCTGCGGCAGGAGCCGGTTGTTCCGGTTGCGGAAATAGGTAGCGGCTGGCAATAATGACCAATGCGCAGAGGATGGTTGCCAGTATTATTCCTTTGGTGTTATTTTCTTCATCGTACATTAAAATAGCTCCGTTTTGATGAATTTGTTATATTCTAGAATCTGTTTTGAAATTTAATCTATATTTCTAAGAAACGCAAGGGTTTAATCTTGTTTTTGCTTTTTTGGGGGGACGGGGTCGTATCCTTGACCGCCCCAAGGGTGACAACGCAGTATTCTTTTGGTGCCGAGCCATAGGCCTTTGATTATACCATGGGTTTGGATGGCTTCAATCATATATTGTGAGCAGGTTGGGCGATAGCGGCATACGCCGGGGAAAAACGGTGATATATACCTTTGATAAAGTTTAATCAGGATTATCAGAAGAAATTTCAGAAGTTGAGTCAGCAAGCTTTTCAGTGTTTGCATTATTTTTTTCTTCTTTGAGGCTGAGTTTTGCAAGTTTTTTTAATCCCCATTTTAGGTCTTGGCAGAGGTCTTTGTATGGGCAATCGGCGGTATTATAGCGTCCGATTAATACATAGGTATTATTCATTTGTGCTGATTGCGGAAATATCTCTCTTACGGCAGCTCTTAAGCGGCGGCGCGCTCGATTGCGAACATGGGCTTTGCCGATTTTTTTTGTGGTGGTATAGCCGACAAAAACGTTTTGTTGCTCTGGTGATAAATTTTGAGCCGCCTGCAAGATGACTGTAGATGTTACCACCCTTAGTCCCTTGTTGGCGACTCTGACGAAATCTTTACGTTTTTTTAGTGTTAAAATTTCCATTTGCTTGGCGATTGCTCTAAGCTGAAATTTTAGCACGTCCTCTAGCACGGCGCGCTGCTAATACTTTGCGTCCGTTTTTGGTGGCCATGCGTGCACGGAAGCCGTGACGGCGAGCTCTTACCAATTTACTTGGCTGATAGGTACGTTTCATTTCATTTCTCCGGTTAAATGCGAGGCTTGTGCCTCTGGTTATTTATTTTTAGTTAAGCTCAGGTTTCTGAGCCTCGGAAACGCCTAATTTATAATGGGTTATTCTTTGATTGTCAAGAAAAAACTCTTTGCAAAAATAAAGACCGGAAATCCGGTCTTTATTTGGTTTTTATGTTTAGCGGCGGTCACCAAACAGGCGAAGCAACGCAATGAACATATTGATGAAGTCAAGGTAGAGCGCTAAAGCTCCGGCAATGGCTTTTTTGGTGTAACTGTCAGAAGAATCTCCTTCAAAATACATTTGACGAATCTTCTGCGTGTCGTAGGCTGTTAAACCAGTAAAAGCAATAACAGCTAAGATAGACAAGGCATAAGACAAGCCAGGGCTTTGCATGAATATATTTACGATAGAGGCAATGACAATTCCCCAAACGCCCATAATTAAGAAAGAGCCCATAGCTGTTAAATCTTTTTTAGTGGTGTAGCCGTATAAGCTCATTGACCCAAACATGGCGGCCGTAATCAAAAAGATACGAGCAACGCTGGCGCCGGTATACATCATCAATGTCGGAGCGAGAGAAATTCCCATTACGGCAGAAAATCCCCAGAACAGTCCTTGAACCTGACGGCTGGTGCCTTTGACCAAAACCCAGTTAAAAGCAAAAACCATAATCAGCGGGGCAAACAAAATTATCCAGCCTAAGCCTGACATGCCGGTGGCATAGCCTTGGGCATTAAAGCTGAAAAACATTTTTAACAATGAAGGTGAATTTAATAACACATAAGAGGCCAATGCCGTAACAGCAAGTCCTCCGGCCATGAAATTATATACTTTAAGCATATAGGTTCGTAAGCCTTCGTCAATAACCGAACGGGCCTGGGTGTTGGTGTTTTCTATCATTAATGTTTTCTCCTTTAGTATAAGGTGTTGTATGTTATTTATTTTTAATATAGGGTGTTTTTTTGCTAAAATCAATAGCGCATTATTCGTAGCCGTATAACTCTTTTCCGTGCTCTTTTAGCCAGCGTTCTCCTTGTTCATAATCCGGACAAAGCTTGGCGACGCACTGCCAAAAGCTGCCCGAATGATTTTGATGTTTGAGGTGGGCCACCTCGTGTACCATTAGGTAGTTGATAACAAAGTCCGGGGCTAAGGATATGCGCCAATTGTAGTTCAAATTGTTTAGGCTTGAGCAACTTCCCCAGCGCGACTTGGTGTCTTTTATGGTGATATCATTTATTTCCTCGCCCAATTTCTTGGCGTATTTTTTTGAGCGTTTGTAAAATTCGTCTTTGGCCTTTTTTTTAATGAAGTCTTTAATGCGGCGATGCATGAATTCTTCTTCGCCAGAGACAAGGAGGTTTTCTCCTTCTATTTTGACGCCTAAGCGTCTTTCCGGAGCATGTTTTATTTCAAGGGCTTTGCCAAACAGGCTTATTTTTTCACCATTAAAAAACAAGCGTCGTTCGGGGAGCTTTTGCAGGGTTGTTTTTACCCATTCTTCATGATTTTTGATAAATTCAAAGGCTTTTTTTTGACTGCAATAGCGCGGAAGTGTCAGGACAACAATTCTTTCCTTGCTGTCTATTCTCAAGGTTAGTTTTTTGGCTCGGGCTGACTTGTTGACCTTTAGCGGAAAGTCAAATTCTTGCTCGAGGTTATAGGTCTTGCCAGTCAATAATGTAATTTTCATAGTCTTCTATTCCTGTTTCCGAAACCGTGTTGCGGTTGCGAATCGACATTTGTGCCTCATGAACGGTATCTGCTCGTCCGGTTAGCAGTGGGTGCCAGTCAGGGAGAGGGTGACCGTTGTCTAACAGCCAATAGGCGCAGGTCTTGGGCAACCACCGCGGTTTTTCGCGAATCGCCGCAAGGTCAATGTCTCGGCAGTCAGAGACTTTTTCAAAGCGGTGTTCGTAGATTTTGCAGAGGCAGTTTTGGCAATCTAAAAAGCGGCAGCGGGTGTTGGTGAACTTGATTTTTCCCTTAATTTCGATTTTGTTCAAGCAGCATTTGCCGCAGCCGTCACAGAGAAGCTCCCATTCTTCTTTGCTCATGTCTTCGAGTTTTTTCTTTTCCCAAAAGCGGGTGGCAATCAGCTTTTGATTGTTGAAACGGGTTTGCGGCGAAAAAGCCTCTTCTTCAAGCGGGTAGTCTTTGTTGTTTGCCATTATAGGTCATCCCAATCAACAATATGGTCTTCAAGCTCGTTTTCAGAGACTTCCGTTTCAGATATGCAGCGGCCTTTGATGCTGCTGAAAGGTGCAGGTTCACGCCCTTCGGCAAGGCGGCGATAGGCACAACTATCCGGCATCCAGCTGATGTTTTTGATATTGTCTTTGGTGAGTTTTAAACATTCAGGGACAAGCTCACAGCGGTTTTCGTATACAGAGCAACGTCCATGCTCTTGGTCATAATATTTGCAGACAATGTCGGTATAAAAGATTTCTTCCGTTTCATCGTCTTGGAGTTTTAGCAAGCAGCATTTGCCGCAGTGGGTACAAATGTTTTCCCATTCTTTTTCGGTATAGTCTTCAAGTTTTTTGGACAAGGTCTTTCTCACTTTAATCTTTTTGTAAGTAACTTGCGCTATAATAGCATTGTTTTGATAAAGGGGAAGAAAAATGTTTAAATGGCTGGCGAATTTAATTATTAAAACTCCGATTCAAGGAACTTGTTCTTGCTGTGAGGCTAAAAAAGAGCGCTTGCGTCAGATGCAGAAGGTTATTTTGAACGAAGAAAATCCGAATCCGGAAATAGATGAGGATTCTTCTTGCTCAGGCTGTTGTTCTTGCTCGAAACCGGAAGCCACCCCTTATGAAGGGCTAAACCTTTCGTCTTCGATGCAGGGGCGATTTGAGTTTAATCAAGAAAGCGGCATGTTTAAACGCACGGTTGAGTATTCGACCGAACAGGATGATAAGTCCGCTGATTAGCATATAACAAACGCGGAAAAACATCAGCCCGAAAATTATCAGTGTATTTTTGATTTCGCTCATTTGGGGTTAACCTATTTGGTCAGGAAGGTTTTCTTCTCTGATTAGGTTGCCGAACTGGGCAAATTCGCCATTCCAGAAGAGCTGAACCGTGCCGGTTGGGCCGTGACGCTGCTTTCCGATGATAACTTCACCAATGTTTTCGGTTTTTCTGATTCTGGTCTCCCATTCTTCTACGCGGTTTTGGAAGTGTTCGGGTGTTTCTCCGGCGTGTTGTTTGGGTTCTTCGTTTTTAATATAATAGTTTTCGCGGAAAACAAACATAACGATATCAGCATCTTGCTCGATAGAGCCTGATTCTCTCAAGTCGGACATAACCGGACGTTTGTCGTCTCGTTGTTCAACACCGCGGTTTAATTGTGACAAGGCTATTACCGGAACGTTTAATTCCTTAGCTAAAATCTTTAAACCACGGGAAATTTCAGAAAGTTCTTGCACGCGGTTGCCTTCGTTCTTTTTATTGCCGCTGCCGCTAATTAATTGGATATAGTCGATGACGATTAAGCCAAGTCCTTTATTGCGTTTTAGACGGCGGGCGCGGGTGCGAATCGTGTTTATGTTTACCCCAGGGGAATCATCAATGTATAACGGAATATTTTCCAGCTCGCGGACACCGGCGGCGACTCTGATGAACTCAGATTCTTCAAGTTCTCCGGTTCTCATTTTGTGGCTGCTGGTTTGGGTTACCGTTGATAAGATACGGCTGGCTAACTGGTCGGCAGACATTTCCAGTGAGAAAAAGGCGACTCCGCGATTTTTAGGATCGACTTCGCTTTCTTTGGCTCGGCTCATATATTCGGCAACATTAAAAGCAATGTTGGTGGCCAATGCGGTTTTTCCCATTGCAGGACGGCCAGCTAAGATGATTAAGTCTGAGTTATTCAGTCCGCCGGTTTTGGCGTCAAGAGCGTCTAATCCGGTAGGCAAACCTGATAATTTGCCTTCTTTTTGATAGGCTTGTTCAATTAAACTTAAGGAGTTGGTTAAAGCCTCACCGAATGAGACAAAGCCGCCGTTAATATCTCCTTGATTAGACAATTCAAATAAGCGTTTTTCGGCTTGTTCTATTTGAGTGTTGGCGTCGCTGTCAAGGTCTTCTTCCATGGCAGAGTTTACAATGTCGTACCCTGTGGCGATCAGTTCTCTTCTTAGATATTTGTCATAAATAAATTGTCCATAGTATTCGACATTTGTTAAAGGAGAGGCGCTGTCTGCTAATTTTAACAAGTATTTGTGGCCGCCGACTTCGTTTAGGCTGCCTTCTTGTTCAAAGTAGTTTTTTAGGGTGATGACGTCGGCAATGTGACCTCTTTGTATTAGCTTTGAGATGACCTCAAATATCTTTGCATGGATTGAATCAGCAAAGTGAAAGGGTTTTAAGTATTCGGAGACTTTTTCAAAGGCTTTGTTATTGACCAATATTGCACCGAGAAGCGCTTGTTCAGCTTCTAAGTTTTGCGGCAATACAGCGTTATCAGGTTTTGTCTCCATTTATTTTGTCCTTAAGTTTTTTTAGTTCTGTCGTATGATGGCAAAAAAAATTTTTCTTGGCAATGCTTATTTTTTCTCCCCTTTGTGGATTGTGGGGATAAAAAATCCCGCTCTCTGGTGAAAGCGGGGTCAAACAATTTTCTAATTGTTTTAGACTAAGCTTTGCTTATTTGCTTTTTGATTTTAACAGCTTCAGCAGAAAGTTTGCTGTTAGATGTTGATTCCAAATAAGCGTCTAAGCCGCCATTGTGCTCAATAGAACGCAATGTCTTAGAGCAAATTTTTAACTTAAATACTTTGCCAAGCTTTTCACTCAAAAGTGAAACAACCTGAAGATTCGGCAGAAAACGACGGCGGGTTTTGTTGTTTGCGTGGCTGACATTGTTGCCGCTCATTACGCCGGTGCCGCTGATTTCACATTTTTTTGACATGGTTTTTTCCTTAAATTTTCTTAACAAAACAAAAACTCGTTGCCTCTTAATAGACGCAAATTTGCTTAGAGTCAAGTGAAAAATTATTATTTCTTGTTGTTTTTGCAAAAAAACAGCGTATTTCCGCTTTGGAAAATACGCTGTTTGATGTTTTTAATCCGGTTTTTGACCGTTAATTTCCTCGATAATACTCAGAATTTTCTCAGCTGCGGCTTTTTCTTTTGTGTCTTTATTGTAGCTCTTTAAACTATTAAGTGTTTCAATATGAATATGGTATTTTGCCGCATATTCTCTGATTAATTGTTTAACCTCGTTACATTTTTTTTGAGCACTGAGTGTTGGATAGGTTCTACAGATTCCTCTTTCATGTAGTTGAAGGTAGCGGCACATTCTGTAAAATACGATGTTTTCGGCATTGCAACTGAGCTGATGTTCTTGAGTGTAGAGGCCAATTTTGTAAAAATTTGCAGTTGCTGCAAAGTTTTCCTCTTCTTTAAAAAATAATTTTTCCATAAATTATAATTTTTGGGGTTAATAATATCTTTTCGTTCGCAATAGTAGCAAAGTTTGTTTCTATTGTCCAGTATAATTGTTGAAATTTTTACTTGAGTCTTTTTTGTAAATGAATTATTACTGTTTTATTCAATGTATCCGTAGCTCAATTGGATAGAGTGTTGGCCTCCGACGCCAAAGGTTGTGGGTTCGATCCCCGCCGGATACGCCACTTTTCAGCGCCCGTTCAGGGTGCTTTTTTTTAGAATAAAGGATTATATGCCCATTGCAGAAGAGCTTGCCTTGCTGCATTTTGTCGTTCACCAGTATTAATGTCATAATCTTTCTCCTTGGTTTTATAAATATATTTGCTTGGAGAAAACTTGGCAAGGGGTGGTGTTAGTTTGGGATTATTCTGTTGATGCTCTTGCACTGATGGCTTTAATCATATAGTTTTATATGCAAGTGAGGTTTTCTATGGAAATGCTTGAAAAATATAAGTTATATAATGGTGATTGTTTTGAGGTGTTAGAAAAATTTCCCTCAGAAACGTTTGATATGATTTTTGCTGATCCTCCTTATATGTTGTCCGGTGAGGGAATCGCTTGTAAAAGCGGTAAGCTTGTTTCTATCAATAAAGGAAGTTGGGATAAAAGCAACGGCATAGAAGAAGATTTTGAATTCCATAAAAAATGGTTGTCTTTGTGCAAGCGGTTGCTTAAACCTAATGGTACTATTTGGGTTTCGGGAACTTATCATAATATTCTTTCCTGCGGGTATGCCATGCTTTTGCTAAACTATCATATTCTTAATGATATTGCATGGTTTAAGCCTAATGCCAGCCCAAACATCTCTTGCAAATATTTTACGGCCAGTCATGAAAGTTTGCTTTGGGCCAGAAAAGATAAAAAAGCCAAGCATTATTTTAATTATAAGGCAATGAAGGAAGGGTATTTTCCTAACGATTTTATCAAAAAGCCCAATATGCAAATGCGCAGTGTTTGGGCTATTGCCGCAACAAAACCCTGTGAAAAACTCCACGGACGGCATCCGACGCAAAAGCCTTTGGAATTGTTGGAACGTATTATTACGGCTTCTACCCAAGAAGGTGATTTGATTCTTGATCCGTTTATGGGGAGCGGAACGACCGGTGTGGCCGCTCTTAAGCTTGGTAGAAAATTTGTTGGGGTTGATGCTGAGAAGCAGTATGTTGAACTGGCAGAACGTCGGATTTCGGATGTTATGAATAATCCGCAAATTACGGGACTGAAATTATAACAGGTCATTATGTATAGTCGTTTATATGATATGGCTGATGAAAAGTATCGGCTTTTTGCCTTAAAGCTTTTGCCTGATGTTTGTCAGGAAAAATTGCTTGGTGTGCGGTTGCCAAAGTTACGTCATTTGGCAAAAGAAATTGCTCGCGGTGATTATCAAAGCTTTTTGGCTCTTGAGGTGCCACCGTTATTTGAGGCGGAAATGCTGTTTGGTTTTGTTATTGGTTATGCTCCATTGTCTGATGATGAAAAATTTTCTTATCTCGAACGCTTTTTGCCGTTGATTGATAACTGGTCGGTCTGTGATAGTGTGTGTTGCTCCCTTAAATTTTCGGACAAGGATGAGCTATGGCGCTGGCTTGAAGTTAAACTTAAAGCTTGTTCTGAGCAAGAGTATGTTGTGCGTTTTTGTTTTGTGATGATGTTAAATAATTTTGTTTCGGCTGATTACTTAATGCGAATCTTAGCTTTGGTTCGGCAATGTTCTTCGTCGGCTTATTATGTGAAAATGGCGCAGGCTTGGCTTTTGTCTGTGCTTTTTGTGGCCTTTCCTGACGAGGTGGAGGCTTTTATTTTTGATAAAAAAACCGATGCTTTACTCCTTTCGCTCACGGTACAGAAAATTTGTGATTCTCTGAGGGTAGAGCGCGGTGTTAAACAACGGTTGCGTGCGTTAAAAAAGAGTTTTGTGTCTTAGTGCCACGGCAGTTCTGCGTGCTGGTGGCAGTAAAGATATTTAACTCCCAGTTGTTTTATGGTATAGCGATAGCCTAGTGCAACAATCAGCGAAGCTCCAATCCAAGCAATCGGGCTGGCTAGGCAAATTCCCAGATAGCCGAAGTTTGCTGCTAAAACTATTGCTGCAAAAGAGCGCAGCAGAAGTTCGGCAATGCTTGAGATAACCGGAATTGATGGTTTTCCCAGTCCTTGTAAGGCATTGCGGTAGATGAATATTTGCCCTAAGAAAAAGTAAAATAGAACGCTAATACTCAAGTAAGCTTTGGCTTGGCGAATAACTTCTTGATTGTCTTCTTTAACAAAGATTTGGACCATGTGTTCGCCGATTGTGAATATCATAAGTGCCATGAAGATACTTAGTCCCAAAGATATCATAGAACAGTTGAAGACACCTCTTCTGATGCGGCCTATCAATCCGGCGCCGTAGTTTTGGGCAACGTAAGTGGCCATGGCAATGCCAAAAGAAACCATCGGCTGAACGGCCAGTTGCTCTATTCTGGAGGCTGAGGTAAAGGCGGCAATTGTGGTTGGACCAAAGGAGTTGCATACGCTTTGCAAAACAATGCTGCCCAAAGCGATGATTGAAAACTGAATTGACATCGGAATTGCGATTTCCAAATGCTCTTTGCAAAAAGCCCAGTCAAAGCGCCAGTCATTTTTGGTTATTCTTAAAATCGGATATTTTCTGTGAATGTGGATGTAGCATAAAATGACAGAAAGGCTTAATGCTGTTACTGTGCCGAGGGCAGAGCCTCTGACACCAAGGCCGACATATTTTATTAAAACAAAGTTTAGGATGACATTGATAATGGTTGCAAATATCAGAAAATAAAGCGGTGTTTTGCTATCACCCAAAGCGCGCAAAATACTGGCTAATAGATTGTAATAGACTATCATGATTAGGCCGATGGTGATGACTTTCATGAAGTCATAGGCTTGGGCAAAAATTTCTTGTGGGACATTCATCCATTGCAAAAGTCTGGGTAATATGAGCAAGGTTATGCCGCTTATGGCTAAGGTATAAATGCCGCAAATGAGGATTGATGCAGCAGCTGAGCGGCGGACATTCTTTATGTCATTAGCTCCGAATCTTTGGGCGGTGATGACCGTTAAGCCCGAGGTGAAGCCAATGGTTAAGCCCATTAGCAAAAAGAACAACGGGCCGGTTGATCCTACTGCTGCCAAAGAATTTACACCCAAAAGGCGACCGACAATAATTGTATCCGAGATGCTGTATATTTGCTGAAAAACATTACCTATCAACAGGGGAATCGTGAAAGCAATTATCAGTTTTATCGGATTGCCCGAGGTCATGTTTTGAATCATCTTTTTGTGCCTCTTTTATCAGTCATAAGCGTTTCTTAATTTTTCTCTGTCAGATGTATACAACCTTATTTTTTTATTTCAAGCTTTAATAAGTATTTTTTCTCGCTTGAAAATGTATAATTTGGTATGTATCTTTTACTCGCTATTTAATTGTAAAGGAATCGCTTATGGCAAAATATTTATGGCAGAGATTGAAGCCCTTTTTTTATTGCTTTATTGTTTTTCAAATCATTTCCGTTTCTGGAAAGATTTTTCAGACTTATCAGGGGTTTGATTATTCTCCGTTGAGCTTGTTGTTGATGCTCGGAAGTTTGGTGCTGACATCAGTTATCGCCTTTATGTATATGATGATCCCGTTTTTGCTGTTTTTGATGTTTTTGCCGCAAAAGCGTCTTTATGGCAAGGGTGACAAGATTTTTACAACGCTTTCCTTCTTTGTTTTTGTATATATGAATCTGTTCGGGGTTGTGGCTGAGCAAATTTTTTGGGATGAGTTTCAATCCGCGTTTAATTTTATTGCCGTTGATTATTTGGTTTATACAACCGAAGTGGTTGAAAATATCTATCAATCTTATCCGGTGAACTGGCTGCTGTTTGGCATTTTGGTGGTTACACTGGCAATTATGAAGTTTGGTTATAAATATCTGTTTCCTGCCGTGGAGGTTCCGCGTTTTGGACGTCGTTTGGCCGGTGCGGTGATTTATGTTTTGGTTTTGGTCGGGGCGTATCATGGGGTTGATATGTCGCGCCTTGAGTGGGGCAAAAACCATTATAATAATGAGGCCGGAAAACAAGGGACGTTTAGTCTGTTTAGTGCCTTTTTGAAAAATGAAATTGATTATAAAACTTTTTATCCGGTGCAAGATAAGGCTAAAAATATGGAAATTTTGCGGTCAAAATTCGGTGGAAAGAATGTGACGTTTCTTGAGCCGGAAGAATCGATTGAGCGCAAAATATCTTCACCTAAAAAAGAAAATCGCGCCAATGTGATTATTGTTTTGATGGAAAGTCTGAGTGCAAAATATTTGGATATGACCGAGCCTTCTCCTGAAGGAGAGCAGGTTAAACTGACGCCGAATCTGGATAAGCTTGCTAAAGAGAGCCTTTATTTTAGTCATGTTTATGCGACGGGAACACGTTCCGTTCGTGGAATCGAGGCTTTGACTTTGTCAGTGCCTCCGCTTCCGGGGATGTCTATCGTGCGTCGAGATAATAATGAAAATTTGTTGAGCATCGGTTCTATCTTTGCTGGTAAAGGTTATGACAACAAATGGATTTATGGTGGTTTCGGTTATTTTGATAATATGAATTATTTCTTCAAAAATAATCATTTCCAAGTGGTTGACCGCGGTAAATGGGACAAGGGCGAAGTTACTTTTGCTAATGCATGGGGCGCTTGTGACGGTGATACTTATCGCAAGGTGATTAAAGAAGCCGATAAGTCTTATGCTGAGGGTAAACCGTTTTTATCGGTTATTCTTTCAATCTCGAATCATCGCCCTTATACCTATCCGGATGAAAATTTGCCGTTGAAATCCGGTAAGCATAAGCGCCGCGGGGCTGTCCTTTATGCGGACTATGCTATCGGCCAGTTTATTGAAGAAGCAAAGACAAAGCCATGGTTTGATAATACTGTCTTTGTGTTTGTGGCTGACCATACCGCCGGTGCTGCCGGAAAAGAAGAAATTAATTTGGCCGGACATCATATCCCAGCGATACTTTATGCGCCGAAGCTGATTAAGCCGAAGAGAATCGATACGCCAATCAGTCAGATTGATGTGTTGCCAACTTTGCTCGGAATTTTGGACTTTGATTATGTCAGCCGCTTTTGGGGGCAAAATGTGCTGGCCGAAGATTATGAATCTCGGTATTTTGTCAGCAATTATCAAAAGGTTGGTTATGTCAAAGATGGGACTGATGTTATCTTAAAACCAGTCAGACAGTTTTCATATGAAGGAAAAGAAATTTCTTCGGCCGCGCAAGAAAAGCTCAAGTCGGAAGCCATTGCCTTTTATCAAGAGGCCGAAAACTGGAAACCGTAATCTTTAGGCAATAAGAAAAATCCCTGATATTGTAGCAACAATTTCAGGGATTTTTTGTGGGGTTAAAACTCAATGACCGGACGGACATGGTAGCTGCGTTCTTTATAGTAATTTGCGTAGTCAAAACTGGAACTGGTACTGTCGCTCAGACCATAGCTATTGCCTAAATAAGAATACCAAGCACGATAAGCTCCGGTTTCACATGATGACCAAGCGTAGGTGGTTTTTATGAATGCTGTTCCGCCTGCGTTATTGAAACCTGTGTTTATTTTGCTTTGATTATTGTAATATGAGGTAAATATTCCTGCTGCCGGCAAGCACCAATCTCCGACCTTCGTTCCTTTGGTTGTATAATTATATGCTGCCCATACTGCCGGATAGGTGCTACTGTCTCCTTGAGCTCTTATTATTGCGCTATTTTCACAACTTGCAACGTCTTGTGATGCTCCCGCTTTATAACTATAATTAGGTAAGTCTGGAATATCAATCCCGTAGCCACCCCATTCATAGCCCCCTATTGATTTCAGTGCTAAAGCTTGTCCGCATTTTCCGTCACTGGATTTATAAACCACTACTGCTATCGGAGTCTTGCCCGATACTTTATTCGCGTTGCATGTTCCATCACTGAACAAGATATCGCCAATTGCGCAGTTTGTTGCATATCCATTACATTGACCGAATTCTACTGGAATAACGCATTTTGAACCATTCCATAAATAACCTGTAGTACACTTGCAAGCAGTATATTTTTCTCCACAAGCGGTGCCACTTCCTCCGGTTTGGTTTGCTCCTGTGCAAGCATATTGATATGTTGTCGGGCAAGTACAAGCTGTTCCATTCCATGTGTATGGGTTGCTGCAAGTGCATGACGTATATTTTCCGTCACAAGTTTCTCCAACACCACCGGCGTAGCCAGTTCCGCTGCAAGTATAGTTAAAACCCATTTCGCTACAGGTCTTCGTACAAAACCATTTATCACCCCAAGGGCATTTGACGCCGCCGTTTGGGCAAGAAGCTTCGGTATAGCCAAGGCTTGCGCAATCTGGTGTCGCCGTACAAGTCGGGGTTTGGGCGATGGCGCTTATTGGCGCGATAACTGCCGCGCTTGTCATTAATATGATTTTTCTCATCTTATTTCTCCTTCTTGTTATAAGCACAGCATAAACGCGCTGTTATATGGACATTTCAAAGCTCTGCCGCTGCAACTCGTTGACTTATAGCCTAATGCCGCGCAATCGGTTATCGGCGCGGTGCAATAATAGTCATAATTAACCGCGCAGCCGGTGATATACCATTTGCCCGAGCAATCTTCGAATGCACAGTCATAGCCCTCGGGGCAAGTTGTTAATGTGCCGTTGTTATCGCAAGTCTTACATTCTCTATAAAGGGTGGTGGTGCCTGACAAACAAGTTTCTGTCCCCGCGATTGGTCCTAAATCACCGCAAATTTGAAAACCCTCGCAAGCTGCTGCCACGACTTGATATTTGGTTTGTCCATCACAATCCAAACAAGGTTCACCAAGTTGTTCATATCCGGCCGGAATCTCGGTTTCGGTATATTCCGAGCCGCAAGGGGTGCAAGTGCAGGACGCATATTTGCCGTTGCAAGCCTCGCCAACTCCGACATAGGGTTCTTCGCAAGTTACGTAATCACTTGGGCAAGTTGAGACACAATCTGAATAATAAGGGCCGTATGGACATTTCTTTCCCCCTGGGGCATACCATTCGGGGCATTCACTGACCGTAAAACCTTCATTAAAGCAGCGGTCATGAGCATTCATGTCAAAATCGGGTAAATTGCCACTGTCATTGCCACCGAACATCGCATCAGAACAAGCCGAGGTGTCATTAATAAAACAAACCGCTGCGGTTTGAAATTCATCAGAAGAAGGCAAACTTGGTGACGAAGCATAAAGGTGTGTGTGAAGTGTGTAGACAAGCTGTTCGTCACTCTTGATAACAGAATTATCAGCTCTCGCGCCGGTCGGCAAAATTCCTACCGCCAAACAAAGCGCCGCGGTCAAAACCGCCTTTTGTCGTGAGATAAACATAATACTTCTCCTATCTCGTTTGCCTTCACGACTCGATTATAGCATAAATTCGGTTTACTTTCAATGCTATTTTTTAAGAAAGGAGAAAGTGTGGTGAAAAAAATTTGTTTGTCAATTAATTTTCTGAATCATTTTAAAGTGTTAACCGATTTTTTAGACTCAGGAATCTATCATTCCCACATAATAAAAAGGAATCACGTTTCTGTTGTGGTTTTGCTTTATTTGTTTTTTGTTTTAACTTTTATAAGGAATCTATGATGTCAGCACTAAAGAGAATCGGTTCCGCAGTCTTGACGCTTTTTGCGGTTTTGGCTGTTGGTCTTTCTCAAGCTTATGCTTCGGAAATTGATTTAAAAGTGCCGAGCCTTGATGTCGGATATACGCTTTTTGGTTTTAGTGTTACCGGAAGCCAAATCCTCATGTATGGTATCGGTATTTGTATCTTGGGTATGATTTTTGGGCTTTATGAGTTTTATAAAATTAAAGCTATTCCGGCTCACAAGTCGATGCTCAATGTTTCAAACACAATTTATGAAACTTGCAAAACCTATATGAAACAACAGTCCAAACTCTTAGTCCTTTTGGAATTGTTTATTGCGGCTTGCATTTTCTATTATTTCTATTATCTTAACAACACTCCGATGTCGAAGGTTTTGACCATTTTGATGTGGTCGGTTTTTGGTATTCTCGGCTCCTTCACCGTGGCTTGGTTCGGTATGCGCATTAATACTTATGCCAACTCTCGTACCGCCTTTCTGTCTTTGCAAGGAAAAGCTTATCCGGTTATGAGCCTGCCGCTGCGTTCGGGTATGTCTATCGGTGTTCTTTTAATCTGCGTTGAGCTGATTATGATGATTATGATCTTGCTCTATGTTCCGAGAGAAAGTGCCGGTGCTTGCTTTGTCGGTTTTGCTATCGGTGAATCACTCGGTGCTGCCGCTTTGCGTATCTGCGGCGGTATCTTTACCAAAATCGCTGATATCGGTGCCGACTTGATGAAGATTATTTTCAAAATTGATGAAGATGATGCTCGCAACCCTGGTGTGATTGCTGACTGTACCGGTGATAATGCCGGTGACTCGGTTGGCCCAACCGCCGATGGTTTTGAAACATACGGTGTGACCGGTGTGGCTCTTATCAGCTTTATCGTTCTTGGTGCCGGTATGATGTATGCTCCGAACGGTGACCTTGTTTTGATGTCTAATGGTATTGATATCCAAGCTCGCTTAATCGTTTGGATTTTTGCTATGCGCGTTTTGATGATTTTGACCTCGCTCGTTTCTTATTGGTTGAACGGTGTGTTGTCAAAAGGTCTTTACGGCTCTCAGAAAATCTTTGACTTTGAAAAACCGCTGACCAGTTTGATTTGGTTGACCTCAATCATCTCTATCTTGGTTACCTTCGGTGTTTCTTATCTGATGATTGGACCGATGGGTGCTGATTTGTGGTGGAAGCTTTCGGTTATCATTTCTTGCGGTACTTTGGCTGCAGCTTTGATTCCGGAATTTACCAAAATCTTTACCTCACCAAAGTCAAAACATGTTCAGGAAATTGTTAATTCTAGCCGCGAAGCCGGTGCTTCTTTGAACATTATTTCCGGTATTGTTTCCGGTAACTTCTCAGCCTTTTGGCAGGGTATCGTTATGGTCGCTTTGATGGCTATCGCTTATGTTACCGCTCGTGAAGGTCTTGATGCTTATATGGTTTATCCCAGCATCTTTGCCTTTGGTTTGGTGGCTTTTGGTATGCTCGGAATGGGGCCGGTCAATATCGCTGTCGATAGCTATGGACCGGTGGCCGATAATGCTCAATCGGTTTTCGAACTTTCTCAAATCGAAAACATCAGAGGTATTAATAAAGAAATTGAAAAAGATTTCGGCTTTAAACCTGATTTTGAAAACGGTAAACACTTCCTTGAAGCCAATGACGGTGCCGGAAATACCTTTAAAGCAACCGCTAAACCGGTGCTTATCGGTACGGCTGTTATCGGTGCTGCAACCATGATTTTCTCAATCATTCTGTTGCTTAACTTGAAATTGTCGCTTTTGGCTCCGGAAGTTTTGTTCGGTATCATTCTCGGCGGTGCGGTTATTTATTGGTTCTCCGGTGCATCTATGCAGGCGGTTTCTACCGGTGCTTATCGCGCGGTCGACTTTATTAAAAAGCACATTAAGCTTAATACCAAAAAAGCCGCTTCGGTTGAAGACAGCAAAGAAGTTGTTCGTATCTGCACTCTCTATGCGCAGAAAGGTATGCTCAACATCTTTATCGCTATCTTCTCATTCACTTTGGCGTTTGCTTGCTTTGATCCGAACTTGTTTGCCAGCTATTTGATTTCAATTGCTGTCTTTGGTTTGTTCCAAGCACTTTATATGGCTAATGCCGGTGGTGCATGGGATAATGCTAAAAAAGTTGTTGAAGTTGACCTTGGCGAAAAAGGTACGGATTTGCATGCGGCCGCTGTTGTCGGTGATACGGTTGGTGATCCTTATAAAGACACCTCATCCGTTGCCCTCAACCCGATTATCAAATTTACAACTTTGTTCGGTCTGTTGGCGGTTGAAATTGCCGTTTCAGCTCCGCGTCATGTATCTTTGATTCTCGGTGCGGTCTTTATGGTAATTGCCTTAATCTTCGTATGGCGTTCGTTCTATGCTATGAGGATTAATGTAAACGAATAATTAAAAGGTCGTATAACGGTCGATTAGTGCGTTGTCTGCGGGGCAAAAGTGTCCTCACGTACTACTCTGTACGCTCCGGTACTTTTGCCCTTGACGCCTACTACTCGACTCGTTCTCCGACCTTTTTGTAAAGCTCGTATAACAGCACATCTAGAGGCATTTTACGCTGTTTCGAAAAATTCATGTACTACTCTGTACACTAAAATTTTTCTCTCAGCTAGAAATGCCTCTATCTGTAACTGTTCTCCGAGCTTTTGTAAATCTCGGATAACGGGCAAAGGGGAGATGAAATTTATATCTCTTTTTTATTTTTGCTTAAATCTGAAAAAAGTTCTTGATTTCTTATGAAGAGTTGTGTATCAAAGTATATGAAATTTGTTAGGGGTATAGCTCAGTTGGTAGAGCATCGGTCTCCAAAACCGAGTGTCGTGAGTTCGAATCTTACTGCCCCTGCCAATAAAAGAACCGTCCGAAAAGACGGTTTTTTTATTGGCATTTAGGGGTAGTTGATGAGAACTCACGAGAAGGTGAGTTCGACGCCAAACGAAAGGCGGGCGGGAGCACGCCGGTGAGCGAAAGCGAATGAGTGCGAAGGAACAAGCATTGCGAAGCAATGTCGCGGACAATCTTACTGCCCCTGCCAATAAAAGAACCGTCCGAAAAGACGGTTTTTTTATTGGCATTTAGGGGTAGTTGATGAGAACTCACGAGAAGGTGAGTTCGACGCCAAACGAAAGGCGGGCGGGAGCACGCCGGTGAGCGAAAGCGAATGAGTGCGAAGGAACAAGCATTGCGAAGCAATGTCGCGGACAATCTTACTGCCCTGCCACTCAAGATGAAGACGCTAAAAAGCATCTTTTTTATAAAATCTTGTCTAATGGTTTTCTAGAGCCGTTTGCTCAGGTCGAAAGTGTCCTCACGTACTCGTTTGTACGCTGTGGTACTTTCGCCTTTCAAACAACTCTATAAATTCCATTATCCGAGATTTTTTAAGTGCAGAATGGCTTTCTAGAGCCGTTTGCTCAGGTCGAAAGTGTCCTCACGTACTTCTTTGTACGCTGCGGTACTTTCGCCTTTCAAACAACTCTATAAATTCCTTTATCCGAGATTTTTTAAGTGCAGAATGGCTTTCTAGAGCCGTTTGCTCAGGTCGAAAGTGTCCTCACGTACTGTTTGTACGTTGAGGACTTTTGTTTTTTAGAATTTTATTGCTAAACTTTTTAAGAGAAAAAATTTTTCTTTAGCAGTGTCTGTTTTAATCCTTGAAACAAAAAGATAGTTATTGACATATCTAAAATAATTTACTATCTTGTCGGCAATGAGGCGGGCGCATTGGGCGAAGCGGCGCAATGTGTCTTGTCGGTTTTTTATTTGTTTTTTATGGATTTGTTTCATGGCAAAAGTTAGTCCGATACAGTTTTTCAGACAGGTCAAGCAAGAAGTTAAAAAAGTTACTTGGCCGACAAAGAAAGAAGTTATGCAATCTTCGATTATGGTTATCATTTTGGTGGTGATTGCTGCTACTTTCTTCTTCTTTGTTGATCAGATTTTGGGCTGGATTGTTAAATTGGTTTTAGATATTGGAGTTTAGGTCCTATGGATGCTCGTTGGTATGTTGTAAATGTTTATTCCGGTTCGGAAAAGAAAGTGGCCGAATCGATTAAAGAGCAGGCGGTTTTGAAAGGTATGGAAGACCGTATCCTTGAGGTTATGGTTCCGACTGAAGAAGTTGTTGAGATGAAAAAGGGCGCTCGCGTTAATTCTGAACGCAAGTTCTTCCCTGGCTATGTTTTGGTTAAAATGGTTATGTCTGATGATGCTTGGCATATTATTCGTAATACGCCGCGTGTTAGCGGGTTCCTCGGAAGCCGTAACAAGCCGCAACCAATTACCGAGGCTGAGGCTCAACGTATTATCAAGCAAATGACGGAAGGCGTTGAACGTCCACGTACTGCTATTGAGTTTGAAAATGGTGAGCAGGTTCGCGTTATTGATGGGCCGTTTGCTTCCTTTGTCGGTGTGGTTGAAGAAATTGATGCCGAAAAAATGCGTCTTAAGCTTTCGGTTTCAATCTTTGGGCGTTCAACACCGGTTGAGCTTGAGTTTTCTCAGGTTGAGAAGATTAAGTAAATATTTTATGGTTAGGTTAAAGGGTTTCGGTTTGCCGAGCCCTTTTTTTGTAAGGAAAGGTTGCCATGATTAAAAGTTTTTTGAATGAGTTTAAAAAATTTGCCATGCGCGGTAATGTGATTGATATGGCAGTCGGTATTATTATCGGCGCTGCGTTTGGAAAAATTGTGGACTCTTTGGTTAAAGATGTGATTATGCCGCCGATTGGGCTTTTGCTTGGGAAGGTTGATTTCTCCAATCTTTATTTGGTGTTGAAATCAGGGGCGAGTGATGCTGTTTATAATTCTTTAGCGGCGGCTCAGGCCGATGGTGCGGTTACGCTGAATTATGGTTTGTTTCTTAATGCCGTTATCAGTTTTACCATTGTGGTTTTTGCGGTTTTTATTTTGATTAAAGCAATTAATAATTTGCGGGCAAAGATTGATAAAAAAGAGGCTCAAGATGCTGCTAAAGCTGCGCCTAAAACAAAAATCTGTCCTTATTGCTGTTCTGAAATTGCGGCGGCGGCCGTTAAGTGTCCAAACTGCACTAGTGATTTGAAAAAATAAAAAAGCGGAGGTTTCGAACCTCCGTTTTCTTGCTACAAAAATCCCCAAAGAGTTTGTCCTTGGGGATTTTCTTGTTTAAGTTTATTTTTAATATTCTTGAATGTGGCTGTTGCCGACAACATACATATTCAGATATTGATTGATGTTCTTTTCCATGCTGGTATTGAAGTCATCCATTAACTTTTTGACCATGGTGTTCCAATATCTTTCTTTTTCATCAATCTCAGTATGCGCCGGAATGGTCAGCTCTCTCCAAGCTTCAATGGTGGTTTCTGCCGTGCTTAAAGAATCCGGATCAGTTACCATTAACACAGCAACAAGTTTTGCGCGATATTTGACTTTATTGGCTGTAAATAAATCCGGCGTGTTGATTTCTTCTTCAGTAACGCTAGCGTCTTTGATGATGAATTTGGCAACTTTGTTACTGCTGAAGTCAACGGCTTCAAGTCTTTCTGAGGCCCAGATTCTAGCGGCTTTTTCAATGGATATTGGGAACAAGTGTTCAACATTCGGGCGCTGGAATGAGGGGGTGAACTCAGAGATAATGTCAACTTTGTTGACTTTTAGTTGAATCGGCGGAAGGTTGCTGAAGCTAGGATCTTCATAACGGCTGGGTTCTGCGCGATTGTCGTTTATGCTGCTGCAGCCTTGAATGACTAATATGGCAGCAAAAACAGATAATATTTTCTTTAACATGAATTTTTCCATTCATAAAAGTTATTTTACGATTTTAGCCTATCATACGCTCTATTGATTAAAAAATCGTTATTGTTTAATCAGTTCACCTTTGGCAAAGCTATATTGCTCTCCGCAGAACTCACATTTTGCAGTGATGGTGCCGTTTTCGGCCAAAGAGTCAAGCTCTTCTTCCTTCATGGCGCTTAAAATATTGTGCAGTTTTTCGCGGCTGCAACGGCAACCGAAGCGGTAAGTTTTGTTTTCAGTGACTTCAAGGCCGTGGGCATGATATAGCCGGTGCAAAAGGTCTTGGTTGCTTAAATCGGCATTGAAAATTTCATCAGCTTGGAGGCTTTCGGCAAAAATGATGGCCTCTTTCCAGCTTTCTTCAATATCTGTTTCTTCGCTTATTTTTCCGCCGGCAGAAGGAAGTTTTTGGATTAAAAGTCCGGCAGCAGCCCAGCGGCCTTTCGGTGTTTGGGGTTTGTGAACAAACAGGCGGATAAAAGTGTCTATTTGTTCAGACTGGCGAAAATATCTCATGGCGCAATCAGCAAGTGTTTTTCCTTGGATGTCGGTTACCCCCTGATAGGTTTTATCGGGGCCTCCTTGGTCCACCGTGAAGGCTAAATAGCCATGACCTAAAAAGTTTGGTGTTTCTTCATGTTCACCCAATGTTTTTCTCAAAGCTTTGGCGGCATTGATACGGTCACGGTCATATTGTGCCGTGGCTCTTACTATGCCTTCAGAGGTGACATCTACCGCGATTGTTCCGACCGGTCCGTCGCTCTTGGTTTGGAAGCTGAACAGGCCATCATATTTTATGGTGCTGGAAAGCAAAGCCGTTAACGCGGTGCTTTCGGCAATGATGTCGTTGAGTGTTTCGGGGTAATCATGACGCGAGATTATGTCGTTGATAACTTTGTCAAGCCGTACTATTCGGCCAAAAAATGCGCCGTTGTTGATGTGAAACGATGCACAGCTGTCAAAATTTTTATTAACCACAGTTTTATTCCTTACTATAATTATCTTTATCGTTATTATAGTATTTAGCTAATTGAAGAGGATTTTGCAAGTGGAACTTGATGAGAAATCTTTAAAACCTAAGAAATTGCGCAAGATTACAAAGCAGCGGTTGCAGAATATTGCCCTTTATTATTTGCAGCGTTTTGAAACATCAGTAGAAAATCTGCGGACTGTGCTTTGGCGGCGGGTTAAGGATTATGCCTTTTATGTGCCGGAATTTAATGTGGCTGAAGCTGAAATGTGGATTGAAGAGATTATAGCTGATTTTCAAAATCGCCATTATGTTGATGACAAGCGCTTTGCAGAACTTAAAATTAGGGATTATTTGGCGCTTGGAAAGTCTGAAAATTATATCCGTCTTAAAATGGCGCAAAAAGGCGTGGCGGACGAGCTGGTTAATCAGATTTTGTCAGAGCAAGAATTTGACCCTTTTCAAAATGCATTGAAACTTGCTAAGAAAAAACGAATCGGGCCTTTTCGACCTGCAGAAGAACGCGCAGATTTTTGGCAGAAAGATGTTGCCGTTTTGGCGCGTGCCGGTTTTGATTATGATGTGGCAAAAAAAGTTATGGAGTTTTCTGTTGAAGATTAAAACTTGACAATAAAGACGAGCTTGCTATTTTTAGGTTCTGTTATTTATTTATTGTGTTTATATTATGAATAAAAATTTATTTAAAAAACTTATCTTTTGGAAAAAATGGGTTTTTCCGGGGATGTATTGTTATGCTGACGGAACCGTCTCATCAAAGCCGGAGTTAAATGGTCAAAAGGCTTGCGGTGTTGTGGCTTTTGTGCGAAAGCATGAGTATTTTGCTTT
>CALXTD010000005.1 GCA_944391315.1 uncultured Alphaproteobacteria bacterium
TTAAGGCGTTCGCTGGCACCGTTAGGGTTACACCCGCTTGTGAAGAACCACCGGCTAAGCCGGTGGGTTACTTTTTTAATCATATATTAGAAAAAAGATAACATTAAACAAAATACAGATAGAGGCATTTCTAGCTGCGAGAAAAATTTTAGTGTGCCGAACACCCAAAAGCTCGAAGAACACTGCAAATAATAAGATTTTAGGGCGACGACACCGCAGCGTACAGAGCAGTACGTGAGGATGTCGGAGCCCCGCTAAATCTGTATTAGTTGCCCGTTATACGAACTTTTTTAGTAAAATGCCTCTAGATGTGCTGTTATTCTTTTTTCAAAAAGCTCGGAGAACGCGGCAAATAATAAGATTTTAGGGCGACGACACCGCAGCGTACAGAGTAGTACGTGAGGATGGCGGAGACCCGCTAAATCTGTATTAGTTGCCCGTTATACGAGCTTTTTTGCGGAGCGCTATCTTCAACACTTCAGATACTTCCTCCACCGGAATGATTTTCATCCCCTCGGTAACAATTGAAGGAATTTCGGCTAAGTCCTTCTCGTTGTCTTTCGGAATGATAACGGTTTTAATTCCGGCTCGAAGTGCGGAAAGCAGCTTTTCTTTGAGCCCACCGATTGGCAAAACGCGCCCTTGCAAGGTGATTTCGCCGGTCATTGCCACATCTTTGCGCACAGGGGTTTTGGTAAAGACCGAAACCAAGGTCGTATACATGGCAATTCCGGCAGAAGGACCATCTTTCGGCGTTGCACCTTCCGGCACGTGAACGTGAACATCCGTCTTTTCAAAAACCTCAGGATCAATACCCAAGTCTTTTGAATGAGCCCGAACGACGGAAAAAGCTGTCTCAATAGATTCCTTCATCACATCGCCAAGCTTACCGGTCTGAATAACTTTTCCTTTACCGGGCATATCCACCGCTTCAATAAAGAGGATATCACCACCAACTTCGGTCCAAGCCAAACCGGTTGTAACACCGATATGATCTTTTTCCTCAGCCTCTCCATAACGGAAACGTATCACACCAAGATAATCCGACAGATTTTTCGGTGTTACCTCAAGTGCTTTTTTCTTGGCAGACTTCTTCTTTTCCTGAGTCAAGATAATGTCTTTAACCGCCTTACGCGCAACTTTTGACAGCTCACGTTCAAGATTACGCACACCGGCTTCTCGCGTATAATAACGAATAATATCACGAATGGCGGCATCAGTAATCTTGAGTTCGCCTTTTTTCAAAGCGTTTTCTTCAAAAATCTTTGGCACAAGATGTTGCTTAGCGATTTCGATTTTTTCTTCTTCGGTATAACCCGACAGACGAATAATCTCCATACGATCGAGTAGCGGCCGAGGCATATCCAACGAGTTTGCGGTTGTAATAAACATCACATCCGACAAATCATAATCAACTTCCAGATAATGATCATTGAAACTTGAGTTCTGCTCCGGATCCAGCACTTCGAGCAAAGCCGAGCTTGGATCACCGCGCCAATCATTACCGAGCTTGTCGATTTCATCAAGCAAGAACAGTGGATTTGAGGTTCCGGCCTTTTTCATACCTTTGATAATTTTTCCCGGCATAGAACCGATATAAGTACGACGATGTCCTCTGATTTCAGCTTCATCGCGCATACCGCCCAAAGAGGCTCGCACAAACTTACGTCCTGTTGCCTCGGCAATCGAGCGTCCTAAAGAGGTTTTACCCACCCCCGGAGGTCCGACCAAGCACAGAATAGGACCTTTAACCTTATCCGCACGAGATTGCACCGCCAAATATTCCAAAATGCGCTCTTTAACTTTATCCAAGCCATAGTGATCTTTATCCAAAATCTCTTTGGCTTTTTCTAAGTCTTTATTGACCTTAGACGGTGCCTTCCAAGGAATATCCAGCAACCAGTCAAGATAATTGCGCACAACCGTTGCCTCGCTGGACATCACACTCATGGTCTTGAGCTTTTTGGCCTCAGTAACGGCTTTTTCTTTGGCTTCTTTAGAGAGTTTTACCTTCTCGATTTTTTTCATATAAGTAGCATATTCTTCTTGCTCATCATCACCGAGCTCTTTCTGAATAGCCTTCATCTGTTCATTCAGATAATATTCTTTTTGGCTTTTTTCCATTTGCTTTTTAACGCGCGACTTGATTTTATTTTCAACCTCAAGCACAGTCATTTCAGCATTCATAAAGCCCAAAATTTTTTCAAAACGAGTTTTAAGCGTTTGCGCCTCGAGCAGCTCTTGCTTTTCCGAAACCTTCAAAGACAAATGAGAAGCAATGGTATCGGCCAACTTGCCATAATCTTCAATCTGATTAATCGAGACCAGCACCTCTGGCGGGGTCTTACGAGAAAGCTTAACATATTCTTCAAACTGAGAAACAACTGCACGCGCCAAAGCCTCTTGTTCCATAGACTTAATATCGCTTTCAGGCAAAAGCTCAACTGCAGCCTCCATATAGGCTTCATTATCAACAAAGTTGCTGACCTTAACCCGACGAATTCCCTCAATCAAAACCTTGAGCGTTCCATCCGGCAGCTTTAACATCTGCAAAACCGTGGCCAGTGTTCCCACATGATAAACATCATCGCTTTTCGGATCTTCTACCGAAGCATCTTTCTGCGTGAGCAAGATGATATTATCATCCGTATCGACCACTTCCTGCAACGCACTGATTGACTTTCCTCTTCCGACAAACAAAGGAACAATCATTTTCGGATAAACGACAATATCACGTAACGGAAGCACCGGATGAATTTCTTTTTTAGCAGCCATAATACCCTCGATTCTGAGATGAAACGAACCATAATGATTATATAAGCCCTCCTCTCATATGATGCAAGAGGGCAAGACACAGAATGGCACAGAAGAAAGATTCGGGCAAACGCCAAAACCGTTTAATCCACAGTCATAAAAAAAGATTACATTTTATTGACAAACGACTGCATTTTTAACAAAGCCTGTTGATATTTTTGATACAAGGTTGAACGATGATGCTTAAACCTGACACACAATAACTTCCAAGAAACATTGCACGAGCGCTTCCACACCAATTTAGTTTCAAAAGCATTAAGGCACTGATACCAATCCAAAATTCTTTCCATACGAGAGATTTCTTCCGGCGTCGGCCGATAATAATAAGATTGCAGCTTTTGCGCCGAAACTTCTTCTGACGTATAGATTAATCTCGGCCAAGAAGATCGACACTTCTGCACCCGAACCGGCGGTAAAAAACGCATAACAAATGCCGCAAAGACCAAGTCCTTTTTCAAACTTTCCAAACTTTTACGCATAACAAAAAAATCCTTAGCTTAAAACATTTAACTTTGAAACTTTTGCCACCATTTTATCTATCCGGCGCAAGATGTCAGAACTCAAATTTCGCTTTAACACGGCAGAATAAAAATGCGGTGTCTGAAGCACTTTCAGAGTCACCGCAATCAAAGCCTTTCGCTGCCAAAAGCGATAATCAAACCCAGTCAAATCACACCACCGCATAAAATCTCTGTAATTTTTGCTCTTTTTATCAAAAAAGAAATGATAAGCCCCCAACCGACAATATTTATAATAAATATCGTTCTTAGTTTTTTCCCACGGAAAAACATCCATCACAATGTCTAAAGTCAAATCATCGATTAAACGTTCAAAAATCGCATGAACCAAGTTCAAATACGGACAAGTATAAACCATCAAATTGCGGTTATCTTCATCATCCGGTTCTTTTTTCTTTCTACCCATAGCAACTCACCTAAATAAATCAGTTAAGATTTAAAGTCCAAGTCGAAAAAAAGTCCGTGATAGTCAAAAAAATTATCTGATAGCTCTTTAAAATTCAAAAAGAAGAAATAAATAAAAAGAATAAAAAATTCAGATAACGAATAAATAATATTCTGAATTTAAATTTAAGTCAACGCCACAATAAGAGTTATCCTCAAGAAAAATTATTATTTGACAAGAAGATATCTCTAAAATAACTTAAAACAAACAACAAACTGTCGGGAAAAAAAACATGAATAATATTCGCCGCCTAAGAGAAAAAAAACACCTCACTGCCAAAGAGCTTGGCCAAGCAATCGGAAAATCACAACCCACCATCTGCAAATGGGAAAAAGCCCCATCATTGCGCTATGAACACGCAAAGCTGATTGCAGATTATTTTAAGGTTCCGGTCTATGAAGTCATAGGCGAAAAGCCGGAACAATACCTTGAAGACATAAGACAAGACATGGTCTCTATTGACATCATAAATCTTCAAAAAGGCAGCTCAAAAATTCTCGGCAGACAGCTCATGCCGGCCACTATTTTAAAAGAATATACCACCACTGCCCCCGAAAGCATTAAAATCATAAAAATAGACAGCGAAGCCATGAAACCCACCATCAGCCCCAATGACATGGTTTGGGTTGACACCGCCTGCAAATCACCTGACAGTGACGGCATTTACCTATTGAATATCGGTGATAAACCTACGCTTAAAAGAATACAAATAAAACCTCTGGAAAATTCCGCCGTCATAAAATCTGACAACCCGCAATACGGCAGCTTTGACTATGATGACTACCGTCGCATAAAAGTATTGGGCAAAGTTATTTTTCATATTCAAAAACTCTAATCCTGTGGATAAGGGAATTGATTTTAATTCCTAAAATTGGTACGATTTATTCGTTTTCTGAATATTTGAAAAGGACGCGAATATGAATAAGATTTCGACGGACTATTTTGCTTTTCCGGCCGTAAATAGCCTAAAAAAAGCTTATAAAGAATATATCAATAAAAACAACAACCCCTATCTCCAACATTTTATGCCCGAAGAAGAAGAATTACTCATTGATGAAGAACGAAAAATCGTTATTCCGCTCAGCAAAGAAGACCAGCACCGCGAAGCCGAAATGGAACTCTTATATGATAACGACGGCTGGTTTGATGAACTCGTGCATGACAGCCCGCTAAGAGAAGACGTTACCGAAGTCATCAGAACAATATTAAAAGACTTTAGCTGCCATTAAAAAAATCGGCTCTTAGAGCCGATTTTCTTTTGATGCTCTTACTTGAAAGAAAGAGTGAACTCATCAATAATAACTTTGTAATAATCTTTAATTTCATCTGTCGCAGCTTTTTCATAACACTGTTTAGCCTCTTCAAGCGTCATATCGTCATAAGCATGAACAATCTCTGCTTCAACACGGCAAACATCTTGCGCAATATCTGTCACACCGCCATGAACAAAAAAACGACGAACAATATGATTATCCGCATCCAGAGCTTTTACCTGACCATTGCGCAACAAAAGATAGGTCGGAGCTCTATCAGGCAAAACTGTCAAATCGCCGGCCGCTGACGGAACAATAATCTTCGCGGCCTTAACTTCCGGAAATTCCGACATCGGACGAGAAATCTTCAACACAACAGTCATCAATCAAACTCCTACATAACCGGCGCATCTCAGCTTTGCTATCCTCCCCCGAGATACGCCGACAAAATCTTAGATTAAGCGGCTTTTTCAGCCTCTTTCATCTTTTTAGCTTTTTCCAAAACATCTTCTATGGTTCCAACCATATAGAAAGCCTGCTCCGGAATATCATCATATTTACCTTCCAAAATACCCTTAAAGCCTTTGATGGTATCTTCGAGTTTAACAAACACACCCGGCGTACCGGTAAAGACTTCGGCCACATGGAACGGCTGAGAAAGGAATTTCTGAATCTTACGAGCACGAGCCACAGTAAGCTTATCTTCTTCAGAAAGCTCATCCATACCCAAGATTGCAATAATATCTTGCAAAGACTTATATTTTTGCAAAACCTCTTGAACCGAACGAGCAACCTGATAATGCTCTTCACCAACCACATCAGGAGAAAGCACACGACTGGTTGAATCAAGCGGGTCAACTGCCGGATAAATACCAAGCTCTGAAATCTGACGAGAAAGCACCGTTGTTGCATCAAGGTGAGCAAAGGTTGTTGCCGGCGCAGGGTCGGTCAAGTCATCGGCCGGCACATAAACCGCCTGAACAGAGGTAATAGAACCGTTTTTCGTAGAGGTAATACGCTCCTGCATGGCACCCATATCCGTACCCAAAGTCGGCTGATAACCAACCGCGGAAGGAATACGTCCGAGCAAAGCAGACACCTCAGAACCGGCTTGCGTAAAACGGAAGATGTTATCAATAAAGAGCAACACGTCTTGATGTTCTTCGTCACGGAAATACTCTGCCTGAGTCAGTCCGGTCAAAGCCACACGCGCACGAGCTCCGGGAGGTTCATTCATCTGTCCATAAACCAGCACGGTTTTTGACTTATCGCCTTTAAGGTCAATAACACCGGAATCAATCATTTCATGATAAAGGTCGTTTCCTTCACGAGTGCGTTCACCAACACCGGCAAAAACGGAATAACCACCATGTCCCATACCAATATTGGTAATCAACTCTTGAATCAAAACCGTTTTACCAACACCGGCACCACCGAACAAACCGATTTTACCACCCTTGGCATAAGGCTCAAGCAAATCAATAACCTTAATACCGGTTGTCAAAATTTCAGTCTCAGTTGATTGATCGGTAAAAGAAGGCGCATCACGGTGAATCGGCAACTCCATTTTAGCCTTCAACGGCCCGCGATTATCAACTGGTTCACCAATAACATTGATAATACGACCTAACATTTCCGGTCCGACAGGAACTCTAATCGGATTGCCGGTATTAACCACAGGCAACCCACGCACCAAACCATCTGTTGTATCCATAGCAATGCAACGAACAACACCTTCGCCCAGATGCTGAGCAACTTCCAACACCAACTTATTTCCGTGGTTGTCGCATTCCAAAGCCGTTAAAATATTTGGCAGCTCATCAACATTTTCAAATTTAACGTCAACAACCGCACCGGTAACCTGAGATACATGCCCCAAAGCATGAGCCTCCTCAAGCTTAACAACCTTAGCCTTAGCGGTTGTTTTTTTAGGAGCCTCAGCTTTAGCCTTCACCTCTTTAGCGGCCGTTGTTTTCTTAGCCGATGATTTTAGAGTTTTTTTCTCTGTCATAAACATTCTCCAAACATTAAAAACCGATTATAATAATTCAATAAAACTAAATCGCCTCTGCACCGGAAATAATCTCGGTCAACTCGGTTGTAATCGCAGATTGACGAATACCATTGTAGCGAAGCGTCAATTTTGAAATCATATCCGAAGCATTGCGTGTTGCATTATCCATCGAAGCCATACGCGCCCCCTGCTCTGAGGCTTGCGCCTGCACCAAAGCATTAAACATCTGGGCCTTAACCAACATAATCAACAAAGCATCAAGCAAAACCGTCTTTTCTGGCTCATAATCATAGAAAGCATCTCCGGCCATATTAATCGGAGTCTGAATCTCTTGAGCAGAAACTTCCGGAAACACAGCAGGCAAAAACGGACGAGACTTTGTTTCGCAACTGATTGCGGAGATAAAAAAGCTGCTGACGATTTCAATTTTATCATATTCACCAGCTTCAAAAGCTTTAAGAATAGGATGCAAAATTTCTACTGCTTCATCAAAATCAGCACCTTTGCGCGCAATTCCTTCATAAGATTGTACGATAAGCTCAGCATAACGACTTTTAAGAATATCGCGTGCTTTTTTACCGATACAAATAAGCTTAACTGCTTTTCCCTCAGCCTCAAGCTCCTTAATGCGCTGACCGGCAGCTCGTGCAACATGAGCATTATAGCTGCCGCACAACCCTTTATCAGAAGAGATAACGATTAACAAATAGTTCTTATCTTCTCCCGTTCCGGTCAACAAAGCCGGAACATCAAAAGTAATACCTTTTGTCAGTTCGTCTTGCTTCAAATCAAAGGCAACGCGCTGCGCACCACGAAGCAAAGATTCGTAGTACGCAGAGCTTTTACCGATAAGACCTTGGGCACGACGCAAACCGGCAGCTGCCACCATCTTCATTGCTGAAGTAATTTTTTTGGTAGACTTAATCGCCTCAATGCGTGTCCTTAATTCTTTCAAGCCGGCCATGATTATTCCTTACGCTGCTTGTTTTTGGTTAGCAAATTCCTGAGTATACTTTTCAAAGAAAGCTGTCAGCTTCTTGTCAAGCTCATCAGGAATCACCTTGGTGTTACGAATTTCTTCCAAAAACTCCGGATAGTTTGCTTTGATGTTAGCCAAAGCCTGAGCTTCAAAAGCTTTAACATCAGACACAGCTATCGAATCAAGAAAGCCGCGCACACCGGCAAAAATAGAAACGACCTGATCTTCAACACTCATCGGATGATAAACCGGTTGCTTCAACAACTCAGTCAAACGCTCACCTCGAGCCAAGAGTTGCTTTGTTGCCGGATCCAAATCGGAAGCAAACTGAGCAAAGGCTGCCATTTCACGATATTGAGCCAAGTCAAGTTTAATTTTACCGGCCACCTGCTTCATTGCTTTAATCTGAGCGGCAGAACCAACACGGCTAACGGAAATACCAACATTAACCGCCGGACGTACGCCTTGATAAAACAGCGAGCTCTCCAAAAAGATCTGACCATCCGTGATTGAAATAACATTTGTCGGAATATAGGCCGAAACGTCACCGGCTTGGGTTTCAATAACCGGCAAAGCGGTCAAAGAACCGGCCCCGAGCTCATCACTCATCTTAGCAGCACGTTCCAACAAACGAGAGTGCAGATAGAACACGTCTCCCGGATAAGCCTCACGCCCTGGCGGACGACGAAGAAGCAAAGACATCTGACGATAAGCCGTAGCTTGCTTCGATAAGTCATCATAAAAGATAGTTGCATGCATTCCGTTATCACGGAAATACTCACCCATTGCACAACCTGAATAAGGAGCAATATACTGCATCGGTGCCGGATCAGAAGCCGTTGCAGCAACCACAATGGTATAATCCATTGCACCATAGTCTTTCAAGGTTTGAACAACGCGAGCCACGGTTGAGCGCTTTTGCCCAACAGCAACATAGATGCAATACATTTTATCTTTTTCAGACTTTGCTGCATCATTAATTTTTTTCTGATTAATAATGGTGTCTACGATAATAGAGGTTTTACCTGTCTGACGGTCACCAATGATTAATTCACGTTGCCCTCTTCCGATAGGGATAAGAGAGTCAACGATTTTCAAACCGGTCTGAACAGGTTCATGAACACTACGGCGAGCAACAATACCCGGAGCTTTAATTTCAGAGTTGCTATACTCTTTTGCCTTAATGGCACCTTTGCCGTCTATGGGCTCACCCAAAGCATCGACCACACGCCCCAAAAGCTCTTTTCCAACCGGAACGCTCACGATTTTGTCAGTACGTCTAACCGTATCGCCCTCTTTAATATCATCATCGGAACCGAAGATAACAACACCGACATTATCCTCTTCCAAGTTAAGAGCCATACCTTTAACGCCGGATTCAAATTCAACCAATTCATTTGCCTGAACTTTATCCAAGCCATAGACATGGGCAATTCCGTCACCAACGGACAAAACCTTACCTACCTCAGCCATGTCAAGCGTCACTTTGGCATTAGTGATTCTATCCTTAATGATGGAAGAAATTTCGCTGGCAACTACAGACATTATTGTCCACCTTTCATTATTGATTCCAAACGATTTAATTTTCCTTTGAGTGAATCATCGATCATATCCGAACCGAAAGACACGGTCAGGCCGCCCAAAATTTCGGGCTTAATGACATAATTCACAAGGACATCTTTTTTAAGAAAAGCCTTAAGATTCTCTCTCAAAGCTTTGTCCTGAGCAACAGAAAGCTCTTTTACGGTTTCAACCGAAACCTCAACAATATTATGCTTTTGCAAATAAAGACTGCGATAAGCTTTCAAAATGAGTTCAAACTCGGAAAAACGATTATTTTCGGCCATAACATTAAGACAACGCAATATCTCGGGCGCCAATTTCAGCTTTCCGGCCACTTCTTTAAGAGCCGCCTTTTTATCATCGATTTCCCATAGCGGATTCGCAAGCATCACAATAGCCTGACGATACTCTGCGGCCTGATCCAACAACAAATCAATGTCGCGAATAACGGCTTTTGCATCACCATCTTGCAAAGCTCCTTGGAAAAGAGCTTCGGCATAAGTTGTAGCAATTTTAATTTTAGATTCTTTTTTCACGAGCAAACTCTGAATACTGATTAGGTTAAATCTGCAAAGACTATAACCTAAAATTATTTCTATTTTATTAAGATTCATAAAATCGAAAATCGAAATTTCAACTTACGCACAAGAAAACATCAAGTTTTAATAAAAATCATAATTTTAGGATAAAAAGAAAAGAATAAGATTTAACTTTTACATTACATAAAGGAGTAAGGATCAATATCCACCTCAACCCGCACCCGAGGAGAATGAGGCACGCGCGAAAGCCATGTCCGAATAACTTCTTGGATATTAATAGTTCGCGCGGTTTTGAGCAGCAAGCGAAAACGATATTTTCCGCGCAGCATAAATATTGGCGCCGGAGCCGGACCAAGCGTAGTAATCATATCGGTATTTGGGGCACATTTTCCAAGAGAAACGGCTGTTTTTTCAACCATATCCTGATTATCTCCGGAAACAATCAGCGCCGCTAATTTTCCAAAAGGCGGCAACTTAAGCAACCGCCGGCTCTGTTTTTCAAGCTCAATAAAAGAAGCACGATTATTGTCTAATAAGGCTTTCAAGACCGCATTTTCAGGATAAAGCGTTTGCAAATAGACCACACCTTTTTTGGCACCGCGACCGGCACGACCAGATACCTGAGAAAGCAGCTGATAAGTCCGCTCTGAGGCGCGCAAGTCACTTCCCATCAACCCCAAATCCGCATCAACGATTCCCACCACGGTCAAACTCGGAAAATTATGCCCTTTGGCTAGAATTTGCGTTCCGATAAGAATGTCAATTTCATGATTTTCCATCTTGCGAATAACTTCCGAAACCTCGGAAAGAGTTGAGGTAATATCGCTGGACAAGATACCGATTCGAGCCATCGGGAAACGCTTTGAAACTTCTTCGGCAATCCGCTCTACCCCAGGGCCGCAAGCCGTAAGCCCCTCTTCGGAACCACAAGACGGACAGCGTGGCGGAATAGAAGTCGTATAACCGCAGTGATGGCAAATCAACGACTTTGTTTTACGATGCTCAGTCAGCCAAGAAGTGCAGTTTGGACATTGGATTCGGTGGCCGCAATCACGACAGATTGTTAAAGGTGCATACCCTCGCCGATTCAAAAACAGCATAGACTGCCCGCCGATTTCAAGATTTTCGGCCAAAGCCTTAACCAAGCTCGGCGACAACCATGCCACCGACATTTGCCCTTTGTCATTCGGAAATTTCTGCGGCTTGTCTTTTTTCAAGTCGATAATTTTGACATCAGGCAAAACCGCTTCGGCAAAACGAGAGGTCAATTTAACGCTGTCATATTTTCCCGATTCGACATTACAAATCGTTTCCAAATCCGGCGTCGCGGTAGATAAAATCAGCGGAATTTGCTCCATTTTGGCACGTACCACCGCCATATCACGCCCTTGATAGTTCACCACATCTTCTTGCTTGAACGACGCATCATGACTTTCATCAATCACAATCAGCCCCAAATCGGCATAAGGCAAAAATAAAGACGAGCGTGCCCCGACCACAACCTTAGCCCGATTCTCAATAATTCCTTTCCATGTATCGATTCTCTCGCGTGTTCCCAAGGCCGAATGCCAGCAAGCCGGCTTAACACCAAACCGCTTTTCAAAACGACCAAGCCATTGCGTGGTTAAAGAAATTTCAGGCACCATGATCAAAACCTGCTTACCTTGCGCCAAGGCATCGGCCACGGCTTCAAAATAAACCTCGGTCTTACCCGAACCGGTCACTCCGTCAAGCAAAGTCACCGAAAACCCCTGCCCGACTTTTGAACAAAGCAAATCAGCAGCATCTTGCTGCTCAGATGTCAAATTCACTTTTGAAAAATCAGGATTCGGAGTACCAAAATCGCGTTTCAAGGCCACCACCTCCGGCTCCAAGACACCGGCATCAATCATGGTTTTAATCACCGCCTGCCCAACACCGGCACCTTTGGCAATTTCCGCACGCGTGTAAGGATAATGCCGCAACAAATCCATCACTCTCCAGCGCGCATCAGAGTTTTTAAGCTTCGCCTCGGCTAAAGTTTTGCCCGAAAGTTTGTAAAGCGTTGTTGTTTTCTCATCATCAAACACTGCTTTAACACTCAGCACCATTTTTAGCACCAAGCCCAAATAAGCCATATTATAGCTTGCCACAAATGCCACAAATTTCATTAACTCGGCAGATAATGGCGGCATATCAATCTTAGAGATAATCGGCTTGATTTTTGCCAGCGGCAAATCCGAATTTTTACCAAGCTTCCAGACCACACCGACCAAAACCTCACGCCCAAACGACACACGAACCATCTCGCCGAGAACCACATCGCCCTCGACTTGATAGTCAAACACATCATTAAACGGCAGCGGAAGCAAAACGCCGACAATCATAAAAAAAACCTCACAAAAAATTTATCAAAGTATAAAACAAAAGAACCAAAGAACCAAGCGTAATCTCACTTTTCCGCAAACACTTTTTTAACCAAACCGAGATAGAATAAACTCATGAAACAGGAAATAAAATACAATACCGACAATGAGTTAAAAGCCAAGATTGAGAAATGGCTTGAAGAATTGAGCTCAGAACGCCGCTATTCACCGCACACGATTGATGCCTACGCGCGCGATTTGTCATTCTTTACCGAATTTTTTGAAACGCCGCTAAGCTTAAAAAAACTAAGCCGACTTGATGTCAAAGACTTCAGAGCTTATATCAGCCGTCGTGCAGCCAAACATTTAAGCAAAAGCTCTCTAGCGCGAGAAATCTCAACTCTAAGAAGTTTTTTTCGCTGGCTGGATAAAAATGATATTGTTAAAAACACCGCCATTGATGTGATTAACTCCCCAAGGCAAGACAAGATACTTCCGCGTTCATTAGATGTTTCACAAGCTTTTGAACTATTGAATGAATCCCCCAACTTTTCAAAAAAGAGCTGGACAGGCCTCCGTGACCGCGCCATTTTCACATTACTTTACGGCTGCGGCCTACGAATATCAGAGGCCTTATCCCTAAATTTTGGTGACATTGAGCCAAACACTCAGCTTTTAAGAATTACCGGTAAAGGCAATAAAACAAGATTAGTTCCGATACTTTCTGAGGTTATTGACACTATCACGGCTTATATCAACGAATGCCCTTATAATTTTAACCAAGGAGATGCTTTATTTTTGGGCACGCGCGGCGAACGTCTAAGCCCACGCATAATACAGCGCCAAATGCAAAAGATAAGAGCTTATCTCGGTTTACCGGATAATTTGACGCCCCATGCCCTAAGGCATTCCTTTGCCACACATTTACTGGCCGAAGGCACTGACCTACGCTCAATTCAAGAGCTTTTGGGCCATGCCTCATTAACCACCACCCAGCGCTATACAGATGTTGAAATTGAAACCTTGCAAAAAGAATATCGCAAAGCACGGCTTCTTGATGAAGAATAACCTTCTTTATAAAAAATCCTAACCGGACAGCTAAGGTATAAAAACAAAAAAAAGCCGGCGGAAAACATTTTCTCCACCGACACTTTTCTTCACGAAAAAACAAACGAGAAATTACTTTAACTTTTTCTCAACGAACTCTTCATGCTTTTTAGACTTCTTGTCATATTTTTTCAAAGTCAGTTTTTCAGGATGAGTTCTTGGATTTTTTTCAGCCAGATAAAAAGTGCCTGTACCGGCGGTGCTTTCCAATTTAACTTTAACTTTAACTGCTTTAGCCATTTTCAATACTCTTTTCTAAAAGATTACAAAACAAACATTTGAGCGTAATATACATAAAATTAGATGAATGTCAACCCTAATTTTGCAAAAAAGGCTATTTTGCGTTCAGATTCGTCAAAAGAAAGCTTTTGGCAAGGTCAATATCAATACGCCTGTCACCGCGAACCTCTTTCGGACAAACCGAAAACTCTTGCATCACATCATCAAGCTTTGCCGAGTCTTTAGCGCGATTCAAACAAACATCGGGCAAAATGCCGACACCGTTTATCTCCTTTCCCGAGGGCGAATAAACATAAGCATTGGTCAAAAGCATTTTGTTATCATCGGGCAAAGAAACAATATTTTGCACAGTGCCTTTACCATAGGTCTGCGTTCCCCAAACGGTAGCCAAAGCATTTTCCTGCATGGCGGAGGCAAACACCTCGGCCGAAGAAGCCGTTGCCGCATCAACCAAAATCACCATCGGCACACCGGCAATCACACCGCTTTCATCTGACATAAAGACGGCTTTATCGGACTGATTTTTCCCTTTTGTAACCGCAATCACACCATAATTCATAAATAACTTAGCCGTATCAATCGCCGCGGCTAAAGCCCCACCCTTGCAGTCGCGCAAATCAATAATAATTGCTTTAAGCAAAAACTGATTCTGCATAAGAGCATTTTTAACATTCTGCGGCGTAATTTTGGTAAATGCTTTAATTTTTATATAGAGGACATCACCATCCAACATTCTCGCGGCAAAATCGCGAGAAAAGCGCAATTTCTCATCATCGGGAAAAAGCGCGGACAAATATTTTGAATTTCCATCAAGGGAAGAAACCGCTTTTTTGAGCATAACATCAATAAGCTCAAAGTCTTTGCTTTTAATCACGGGAGAAGCCGCTTTGGCCGCATCAACTGACTTCAATACCAAACGCACCCAAGCGTTGACATCATACTGTTTCTGTCCGAAAGGTTTTTGAATACTGCGAAAGACTTTTGAGTTATAATAAAGCGTTACGCGAGATTTATCATCTGCCACTATAAGATTAGGATCAATCTGGGTCAACCCCTGCAAGGCGGCAATCGAAAAAGAATCATATCCTGTCTGCCCCAAAAAAGAATCATGCACTTCTTGCATAACCTCTGTCAGCAACGCGCGACTGTCCGCCCTCGCTTCAGCGGAAAAAAATAAAGAACCCAAACTCAAAACTAAGAAACAGAGCAGTCGCATATTGCCTCAACAAACAGATATATCTTTATCTTATGTAGCGGATAAGCACCAAAGACGCAAGCACGGAAAGCAAACAATCCACCGCTCATTTAAAAACGGCAACCAACGGCGCATGATCAGAAGGTTTGTCACCACTGCGGGTCTGTCGGTCAACATAACAAGCGTCCAGAGCATCAACCGCCTTGGCGGACAGGAGCAAATAATCGATTCTCATCCCCTGATCCATTGCTAAAGCACTTCCGGCATAATCCCAATAAGTATAGCCGACCTCCGTCGGATGAAGGCAACGATATGCATCATAATATCCAAGATATTCAATGGCTTTGAGCCGCTGTTTAACTTCTTCTCTAAACAAAGCATTATTGCGAAACATCTCAGGATTATAAACATCAAAATCAGTCAAAATCACATTATAATCCCCACCCAGAATAACTTTTTTGCCGCTTTCTAACAACTGTGCTGCCCGTGCATAAAAAGCATTCATCCAGTTGAGCTTATACAAAAACTTCGATTCATCATCAGGATTATTATAAGGCGGATTACCATTCGGCAAATAAAGCGACGCCACTCGAACCTCATCGCCCTCAACCATAACGTCCGCTTCAATATAGCGCGCGTTTTCATCATCAAACTTCGGCAATCCTTCAATCACGTTCAAAATCTTGTGCGGACTGAGTATCGCCACGCCGTTATAGCTTTTCTGGCCGATAAATTTGACATTATATCCGGCTGAGTTCAGCTCAAACAACGGAAAATCATTAAAACTACATTTAATTTCCTGCAACATAAGGATATCCGGCTTTTCTCGCGCTAAAAACGCAAGCAAGTTCGGCAACCGTGCATTGATAGAATTAACGTTATACGTAGCAACTTTCATATCTTAACCTTTAATAAATGATAATTGAGTATAAAACAAATAAAGCAAAAGGAAAGGAAAAAAAGCGATGAAGTTAGCAACTTATGCCACCAAGGCCGAAAACAGCAAAGGAAGAATGTATCCGGACTTCCCGATTGTCAACCGCTCTCCTTTTCAAAGAGATCGAGACCGACTAATTCACTCAGCTTCTTTCAGAAGACTTGACGGTAAGACCCAAGTTTTTGCCTACCACGAAGGCCGAAACTATCGCACCCGCCTAACTCACAGCATTGAGGTATCGCAAATCACTCGCACCTTATGCAAAAGCCTTAATTTAAATGAAGAATTAGGCGAAGCCATTGCTCTGGCTCATGATTTAGGACACTCTCCTTTTGGCCATGCCGGCGAAAGAGCACTGCAAAATGCCATGAAAAACTTCGGCGGATTTGATCATAATATCAATTCGCTTAAAATTATCACCAAGCTTGAAGAACGCTATCCCGAATTTCCGGGGCTGAATCTGACATGGGAAACCATCGAAGCCACGGTCAAACACCACGGCCCGATGAAAAAAATAGAGTCTCAATACTTAAAAGACTTCAACAAAAAATTTGATTTGGATTTAAAGAATTATCCATCATTGGAAGGACAGGTCGGAGCCATAGCTGACGACATCGCTTACAACAATCATGACATTGATGACGGTTTCCGCGCCGGATTTTTCACTCTGGAACAATTAAGAGAGCTTCCGTTTATTGATAAAATCGTTACTACATTTAACAAAAAATATCCTAACGTTACCAACCCTGAAATAAAAATCTACGGCATCACCCGCAGCCTCATCGCTCAAATGATATTTGACGTTATGGACAATGCCAAAAACAACATAAAAACTTATAAAATAGAAACACCGGAAGATGCGCGCAAACAAAAGCTTTTTATCATTGATTTTTCAGATTCGATGAAGCAAAACATCAAAGAACTCAGAAGTTTTCTTAAAGAAAATTTCTACACCACCACGCCGATTGCCCGCATGGACATGAAGTCTCAGCGCTTGGTCGAAGAACTATTCGGATTATTTATGGAAAACCCCAAACTTCTGCCCATGGATATCAGAAAAAAACTTTCAGCCAAGAGCAAAGATAAAGAACTGGCAGAAACCATCTGCGATTACATTGCCAACATGACCGACATCATGGCGATTGAAGAACACACGCGCCTTTTTGATCCAAACACACGATTTTAAGCTGCGTTAAGGTATTATAAATGATTCGGAAATATACTGTAAAAAAATAAATTTAATTCTAAAGAGGAATAGCAACAATGTTTCAAGAGTTTCCTGAAGATAACACAACAGATAATTATCTAAACGAACGCCGTCAAAAAATTGCGGAAGAAGGCTTCATGAGCTACGAAGAACAGCGCAATGACTTAAAACGCTCACGTAGTGTATTTATCGGAGCAGTTTCAGGCTTGGCTCTTGCGGCAGTTGTCGGATGGTTTGCCCTTTCACCACGCTATGCTGTTGAAAACGCCACCCAGATTCCCACCATACGTCGTCCGCAAACAGCCGTAAAAGTAAAACCGGAAAACCCCGGCGGCATGGAAATTTTAAACCAAGACAAAACCGTCTATGATATTATAGAAAAAGAACCGCAAAAAGCAGAGATTGAGAGTGTTCTTCCGCCTCCGGAACAACCGATTCTCCCAACCATAAATGCTGAAACGATTCAAGCTCAGGCCGAAGCCGCTGCAGAGCAAGTAAAAACAACGGCCGAACTTCCGCCTGTTGCAGAAAGCAAAAGCGTCGCAACAGCTGAAGTCAAAACCGTTGCAGAACCCAAAGCCGTTGTAAACGAAGTTGCTGAACAAAAATTACCAACCATTAAAGAAGCCTCAGTCGCCCAAAATGAGCCCAAAGAAATTAAGGCACCGACAGCGCCCAAAGAAATAAAAGCAGCGGCACAACCGATTGCAGCCAAACCAACTGAAGCTGTTTCAAAATCAACCGCCAGCATCTTAGAAAATATTGCACAAAACAAAACAGCAGAACCTGCTCCTCAGACAGCAGCAAAAGGCGGTGACTGGCAAGTACAGTTAATGTCTTCGCCGAATCCAAAAGCTGTTAACGGCGCATGGAGTGGATTAGTCAAAAAACATCCGCAACTTGCATCCGAACCTCATGAGGTTGAAACAGCTGACTTAGGTGCTAAAGGAACCTATTACCGTCTGAAAGCCGGTGCATTCTCAAGCCGTGACGGCGCAGATAAATTATGCAATTCAATCAAAGCTCAAGGCGGCAGCTGCATTGTAAAGAAAAAATAAAATGAACTTACTGATACAAACAGGCGTTACTTTCATTCCCGCACTTATTGCCATCATTGCGCATGAAGTTGCTCATGGCTGGATGGCCGATAAGCTCGGGGATGATACCGCCAGACGAGCCGGAAGATTATCATTAAATCCGATAAATCACATAGATGCTGTCGGCATCATCATTCTCCCTGCTCTTCTGATAATGGCACATACCGGATTAATTTTCGGTTGGGCACGTCCGGTTCCGATTGACTATCGCAATTTTTCAAAACCCAAAAGAGACATCATTTTGGTTGCCTCTGCCGGAATTATGATGAATATATATTTGGCCGTTATCGGGGCTCTGATGAGTTATCTCTGCTCATTCATTCCATCTCCGAACATCCAGCTTTTCTGCGCAATATTTTTCATCAACTTTATGATATTTAACATCATTTTAGCAGTATTTAATGCTCTTCCGATTCCTCCGTTAGACGGCTCAAAAATTCTTTTTGGCTGGAACGACAAAGAATGGGCACAAAAATATGTTAATGCAGAAAAAGAAGGCATGATAGCAATCATCGCACTGGCATTCGTTATTCCTCTTTTGCTGCAAAGCTTTGGTATAAATTTTGACTTATTCGGCTGGTACATCAGAAACATGACAAGAGCCATAAGCTCAATTTTGATGTAGGGATAATCATGACAAAAGAAATCGGAGCTGCTTTATTATCACTTTCCGGCTTTGAGCTAACATTGCAGGAAAAAGAGCTCATAAAGACAGCTAATCCGCTCGGATTTTGCTTTTTTGGCAGAAACATACAAAACAAAACCCAGCTCCGAGGTTTAACTCATGAAATTTCCGACCTTTTACAAAGAGATGACGTTATCTTTGCCATAGACCAAGAAGGTGGCCGCGTCAGACGCCTCCATGAGCCCGAATTCAACGCTTATGCTAGCCAACAAACTATCGGCCGACTTTATACGGAAACCTCACCCGAAACAGCAAAAAAAGCAGCTCAGCTTCATGCTGAATTGATTAGCCAAGATCTAAAAGATTGCGGCATAAACATGAACTTAGCACCGGTTTTAGATATCGGACATAAAGAAACCACACCAGCCATTGCCAGTCGTTGCTTTTCATCTTCGGCAACAATTGTTTCCGAACTCGGAAAAATCATGGTAGACGAATACATCAAAAACGGCATAATCCCTTGTATCAAACACCTTCCAGGGCATGGGCGTGCCGCCGTTGATCCACATTTGGCGCTTCCGGTTATATCACAACCTCTCGAAAAATTAGAAGAAGATTTCATCCCATTCAAAAAACTAAATGATTGTCCTTGTGGGATGACAGCCCATGTTATCGTAAAAGAAATCGATTCTGAAAATCCAATAACCTTAAGTTCTGCCGGAATAAAAGAGTTGATTAGAAAGCATATTGGATTTAACGGATTTCTGTTTTCAGATGCCATTGAAATGCACGCCTTAAGCGGCAGCTTAAGCAGCCGCGGGCAAAAAAGCTTAGCCTCAGGCTGTGACGCATATTGCTATAGCCGCGGAGACATAAATGAGCTCAAAGAACTTTGTGCCAAACTACTGCCATTAAGACAAGACAGCAAAGCACGATTTGATTCCATGAAAAAAATCCTAAAAAACAAAACCTCAACCCCCAATAAAGATGCCCGTCACGACTATGAAAGCTTACTAAACAACATTACCCCTTATGAAGAAAGCTACGATTCAACGCTAGTCTTGATGCAAATGAACAAATAATAAATTATTTCAATAATATATACCATTTTTTTATAGCATTTTATAAAAAAACGTGATAAGATGATAAAAGAAAATCAGAAACACGGAGAGTGCTATGAATATATCCGCTACCAGAAGAGTATCCGGTTCATCAAGCACCAGAAAGGCCTCAAGCTCCCGTGCAAGTAAGAGTACGGGCTCTTTCAATGCTAATGAACAGAATGTTGAAATGATAGACGTCTCAAACAAAGTGCAGGTTAATGCTGACACTTATAATGATGAGCGCGGTCAAAAAAATAAAGAAAAATCTCCTAAAGAAAAAACTGATAAAAACTTAATCAGTCAAAACACCTATGTCCCCGGTGCAGTTGAAGCCTTAACCGCAAACGGAGTTTATGACGGTTCAAGCGCAGCCGGCCGCAGCCAAAACCAAAAAGTCGGCGTTTATAATACCAATCAAAATATCTATGACCGAGAAGAAAACGCCGAACTCGACCGCTATTATAACGAGAATTACGTTAAACACCTTTACGAAAAAAACGAACCCTTGGAAGAAATCGACGAGCTTGTATAAAGAAAGCGCCCCCAAACGAGGCGCTTTAATCTGGGGCGAACGATCGGGCTCGAACCGACGACAACCGGTACCACAAACCGGGGCTCTACCAACTGAGCTACGTTCGCCATTGACAACAGAACTTATTTACAAATAAAAGAAAAAAAAGTCAAGCATAAAAAATCACAAAACATCATTTTTTATTGTCCCGATATTAACACTTTATTTTATATTTCAGAATTACAATAGCTCAAATCATAAAATTCAGGAAATAAAAATTTATGATAAGCTCATGGAAGACACTTTATAAACAAGCAGGTCTCGCACTGGTTAGTGCGATGTTTTTTGTTGCCGGCGCCACTCCAGCCAAAGCCGACGTCTCATCTATTATGATAAACGCCGAAACCGGAGAAGTTTTATCGGCCCAGCGTGCAGACAAATTAAGATACCCTGCTTCATTAACAAAATTAATGACCTTATACATTGCCTTCGATGCGCTTGATAGAGGAATCATAAAAATGGATGACGAGCTTCCCGTCTCCAGAAAAGCGGCCAACCGCTCTCCTTCCCGTCTGGGCTTAAAACCGGGGAGTAAAATCACCGTAAGAAAAGTTATTGAAGCCTTGATTGTAAAATCAGCCAACGACTGCGCCACAGTTTTAGCAGAAGGCCTCGGATATTCAGAAGAAAACTTTGCTAAAACCATGACCCTTGTTGCCAAAGAACTCGGCATGAAAAATACAACATTTAAAAATGCCTCAGGTCTTCCCAACCGCCAACAAAAAACAACCGCTCGTGATATGGCCATGCTGGCAGCCGCCATGTATCACCACTTTCCGCAATACTATGACCTTTTTTCTCTAAGAAAATTTTCTTATCAAGGCAAAACTTATTATACTCATAATCATATTTTGAAAAATTTTGAAGGCGCAGATGGCATGAAAACCGGTTTCACGAATGCTGCCGGCTATAACATTGTCACCTCAGCCCAAAGAGACGGACAAAGAGTAATCGCAGTCACCATGGGGCACAACACCATCAAATCCAGAGATAAAAAAGTTGCTCAAATGATGGATCAAGGCCTGACCAAACTTGCTTTGAACAGCAAGATGAAAGACGCCAACCTCTATGCTGAAATTCTAAAAGAAGAAAACAAGCCGAACGACATCGAAAAACAGCTTGCAGATAACAGCATTTCAACAACAGACAATACGGAAGAAGAAGAAAACGCCAATCCTCAAATTGAACAAGGCAGTGCCGATACGGAACAAACAATTGCCGCCATAGAAAAAGAACTGGAAGCCACACCAAGCTGGGACATCCAGATCGGCGCCTTCTCAAACTACGCTAAAGCGCGTCAATATGCACAAAAAATTCAAAACAAACAATTCAAAAATTGTAAAGATTGTGAGATAAAAGTTGAAGCCGCCGAAAGCGCTTCCGCCATTGTCTACAGAGCCAAAATCGTTGGATTCGAAAAAAATGATGCTGATAAAGCATGTAAGCGTTTGAAAAACGCGAGCATATCTTGTATAGTTGTTAAGAACGATTCGGAAACAACTGTAACTATGGCATCAAGGTAATGACACTAAAAACCCCCACCCACAAAGGGCATGTAATCGTCGTCAGCAACGAAAAAGGCGGCACCGGAAAATCAACAATCTCCATGCATCTGGCAATCACCCTTCTGCAAGAAGGCTATAGTGTTGCTACTGTTGATTTAGATGGACGCCAAGGTACACTAAGCAAATATATTGAAAACCGCAAAAAATATTGCCGAACCAAAAATATTGACCTGCCGACACCGGCCTCTTTCACTTATGCCCCGCAGGAAGATTTGAGCCTGCTTGAGGCCAGCAAAGAAAATATTAACAATCGCATAGAAGAATTAAGCCGCGAATACGATGCCGTTATTATAGACACCCCCGGCACCAAAAATTATCTGTTTGAAGAAGCTCATAAGCATGCGGACACACTCATAACACCGATGAGCGACAGCCTAATCGATCTAAACGTAATGGCAGACATTGATTTTGCCTCCTCTACCATTGGCAAACCCGGCCATTACGCAAACTTCATCTGGGAAGTTAAAAAGAAAATGGCAATCGAAAATCGTGGCTACCTGAACTGGATTGTTGTTGGCAATAAGACCTCAAATTATAATTCTAAAAACAAAAATCTTGTTTTTGAATACCTTGAAAAACTTGGAAAACTTTTCGGCTTCCGCTTCACCCCCGGATTAAAAGATCGTATTATTTATAAAGAACTCTTTTTAATGGGGCTAACGGTTATGGACATGCAACACCCCCAACTTCAGATGAAAATGACCATGTCGCATCTGGCCGCCAAAAGAGAAGTCAAATCCATCGCCGAATTTATCTGTCCGGAAGAATAATATCATCATAAAGGAAAAAGAATGAAAGAATTAAGCTTTTTAATGTTTATGGTCGGCTTGTTTTTTGGCCTGACCGTTTTATGCCGTCGTATAACCAATCCCAACCATCCGGACAGAGCAGCATTTTTCATTCCCTCACGCATGATTTTTAACTTGCTCTGGGGCAGCATTTTTTATATCGGCTACGGCATTCTGATGTTTCCGGATTTTTGGCTCCGCCTCTGCCTCAGCTTATTGGTAGCCATTTTGCTCGTTTATATACTGATAATGAACAACTTAAAGAAAAAATTATTATCCCCTGACGCTAACATTTCGCAAAGAGCTAAAAAAATTTTTGACCGCGCTATCGAAAAACAAAAATTGCTCGATAAAAATACCAAAAATTATTCTCGGCGCAAAGCTGCAAAAATATTAGGACTTGCCGCTTATGATTTGGAAACACCGGAGCTAATTAACAAAAGATTGACCGCTCTTGAAAATGCCAAAAAACAAGGGCAAATCAGCAACGATTACCTGGACGAAATCATAAAGCACATCAAGCAAGCGCTGCAAAATTAAGTAACAGTCAATAAAACAAACTTTTATCTTGTTTTTCGGCAGCAAACTGCTAACTTATAAAAAATAAATATCGAGAAAGATAAAAGGAGTCCCGAGATGATAAACATTGTCAAAACCCAGCCTTATTCTGATCAAAAAATGGGCACCGGCGGCTTACGCAAAAAGACTAAAGTCATGATGCAGCCCAACTATTTTGAAAACTTTATCCAAAGTGTGTTCAACGCCATCGGCGGGGTAAAAGGCAAGACCTATGTTGTCGGCGGTGACGGCAGATTTTTCAATGCCGAAGCAATCCAAAGATTCATTAAAATGGCAGCCGCTAACGGCGTAAAAAAATTAATCATCGGGCAAAACGGCTTCATGTCAACACCGGCCGGCTCCAATGTTATGCTGAAAAATCATACCGATGGTGGCTTCATCTTTTCGGCTTCGCATAACCCCGGAGGCGAAAACGGCGACTTTGGCGTAAAATATGCTAACGAAACAGCCGGACAAGTCCCTACCTCTGTCACAGATAGAATATTCGAAGAATCAAAAAAAATCAGCGAATATAAAATCTGCGATTCTAAAGACATTGATTTAAGAAATTTAGGACTGCAAAAACTTGAAGACATGGACATTGAAGTAATAGATCCTGTTGCTGATTATGTTGAAATGATGCAAAGGATTTTTGACTTTGATGCTCTTAAACAACTGTTCAAAAGTGGCTTTACGATTCGCTTTGACGCAATGAACGCCGTTACCGGCCCCTATGCGATTCGTATTTTTGAAGAAATTTTAGGCGCAGCCAAAGGCTCGGTTATCCGCGCCACCCCGCTGCCGGATTTTGGAGGCCTTCACCCTGACCCGAACCTAATTTATGCCAAAGATTTGGTTGACTTTATGTATTCGAATAAAGCCACCGATTTTGCCGCAGCCAATGATGGCGACGGCGACCGCAATATGATATTGGGACGCAAGTTTTTTGTAACACCGAGCGATAGTCTGGCGATTTTAACCGATAATTGCAAACTCATCCCTGCTTACAAAAACGGAATATACGGCGTTGCAAAATCAGCAGCCACTTCAACGGCTGTCTGCCGCGTTGCCGAAAAGAACAACATTCCTTATTATGTTGTTCCGACCGGTTGGAAATACTTTGTAAACCTGATGGATTCTAACAGAATTACACTTTGCGGAGAAGAAAGCTTCGGTACCGGCTCCTCCCACATCCGCGAAAAAGACGGCATTTGGGCGATTCTGTTTTGGTTAAGCATCATTGCCAAAACAGGCAAAACCGTTGAAGAAATCACACGTGAAAACTGGAAAAAATACGGCCGCAGCTATTATATGCGTTTTGACTACGAAGGGCTCGATACCACAGTTGCCGACAAGTTAATGGCCGACTTAGAAGCCAAACTTCCGTCACTCAAAGGCCAAAAATTCGGCAGTTACGAAGTCAAAGAAGCCGCTCCTTTTGTATACAATGATCCGGTTGATGGCTCCGTCACCAAAAACGGTTTGGTAATTGATTTCACCAACCAGTCCAAAATCACTTACCGCTTATCAGGCACTGGCTCCAGTGGCGCAACCTTACGCGTTTATCTGGAACAACCGGAATACAACGACTTTGACCAAGACACATTCGAAACATTGCAACCTCTTCTGAAAATTGCGTCAGACGTTGCAGAAATTCAACAAAGAACAGGTAAGACCAAAGCGGATGTTAATACCTAAAATACTATATGGCGTTTTACTTGGACTGTTCATTTCCGTACCGGCAAGTCAAGCACTTGCCGGACTATACGGTTTTACGGAAGGAACGCCACTCTCGCCTAACGAAAAAATCTTAAATATGCCCTATCCTCCGGCAAATATTCCAAATTATCGCAGCTTAATGCGTGATAATATCGAAATGCTGATTGGCTATGCTCAGGCCAGAAAACCAGATTTTCAAATCATTCTTCACGAAGGCGCCGACATTTTATATAAAGGCTTGTGGGAATACCATTTAAGCGGTTATCAAAACGCCCGCGGAAATGGCGACGATAAATCCGACCCCAGCTTTCTAAGCGGTAAAGATTTAACACTGCCCAAAGAATATCAATTAGGCAGCCACTTGGACAACCCGTTTTTCAAAAAAATAAATGCCATAATTTTTAACGACTTATATTGCTCTCCGCGAAAATTAGATAAAGTCCTGTTAAAAACAAACATACGCCTCGGAGCAATCAGCCACTGCCCTTCCATAGAAGCTTATGACCAAGCCACCGCTCTTTCGGTAAAAGAAAATCTGTTATTTTACGGATTTTTGAATTTATCAACTGCCTTTGGCTATATTGCCAACCAACCGATAATCAACGAAAATGCACGCAATATTTTCAGCGTAAAAGACGCATCGAATATATCTTTCTTATTGGATAACAGCCGCTACAAAAACAGAGACGAACTTATCAGTGATGTGCGCAAATCAAACTATGATATTGTTGTTATTGACCCGATTTTTCATGACGGCAGCATTTTCACCCAAGAAGAAGTTGATTTAATGAAGTTCAAAAAAAGCGGTCCTAAACGCCTCATAATTGCCCGACAAAACATTACCGAAGCCTTCACCAAAGACTACTATTGGCAAGATGACTGGAACAAACATCTTCCCTCTTGGATAAAAAGAGCTTCTTTAAGCAGTAAAAACGGCTACATCACCGAATACTGGCAAGAAGAATGGAAAAAGATTATATCACAATATTTCCGCGGTATTGTATTAAGCCGTTATGATGGTGTTTTCCTAACCGGCATAAACAACCACCAATATTTTGAATCATTAACCCCACTGGAGTAAAAGCATGAACGAAGTAGAAATATTAGACATCTCTCGTGAGGCCGTATTCACCTTGCTTAAGGTTGTAACACCTGTTCTTCTGGTTGCTTTGTTTGTGGGTTTAATTATCGGTATTTTTCAGGCCTTGACACAAATCCAAGAAATGACTTTGGCTTTTGTGCCTAAAATAATCTGTGTATTTTTAGCAATCATTATCCTCTTTCCGTTTATGGTAAACCAAATGAGAATGTTATCAGAAACCTTGTTTGATAAAATAACCAGTGGCGGTTAAAGAAAATAAATGCAGCAGCTTTTACACATAGAAGTCTATAAATACCTGCTGATATTTCTGCGTATCGGCTCGGCTATTATGCTCATGCCGGGCTTTATGACGACCTATATCAACATGAGATATCGCCTAAGCATTGCCCTAGGGATAAGTGTTGTGCTGTATCCATTTTTAGCTGATATTCTGCCGCCGCCGCCAACAGATTACCTTGACCATGTCAAAATGTATATGCTTGAAATCACTTACGGTGTTTTCTTTGGATTAATGATGCAAGTCACTTTCACCGCATTGAGTCTGGCGGGCAATTTTGCCGGTACGGCAATCGGCTTTTCAAACGCCCAACTCTTTGACCCCAGCACACAAACCCAATCCATCGTACTCGAAAGCTTTTTCAGCATAACCGCACTTACAATCATATTTGTAACAGACTTGCACCACACAATGCTGTCTGCCGTTATATCCAGTTATGAATTATTTCCGGCCGGTTCATCGCTACCCGACAGAGACATGGCCAACTACATGGGCCAAGCGCTTGGAGAAAGCTTTGCCACGGGCTTCCGCTTAGCCTCACCATTTATTGCTTTCACGATAATATTTTACTCCGGCATGGGACTAATATCACGATTAATGCCGCAACTAAACATTTTCTTTTTATCATTGCCCTTGCAATTATATTTAGGCATCGGCTTGTTGTTTATCACCCTTCCGGCCATAATATTCTGGTTTGTAGAATATTATGAGCGAAGCCTTATGGCCTTTCAAAATTAGGAGCGCTTCATGGTAGCCGAAGACGAAGATGAAGCCTCCAAAACGGAAGAACCGTCGGAACGAAAAATCAGCAAAGCCAAAGAAGAAGGCGACATTGCGATTTCGCAAGACGCCAAAAGCTTTATCATGCTAACCGGTATGCTGTTTGTTGTATGGCTAATAATCCCGCTCATGGGCAAAATGTTCTATGATTACTTTGGCAAATTCATCTTGGTACCGGAAACCATTCCTACCGATTCGCGCCATTTAAGACTGCTTTTTTTCAACTGTTTTGTAGATTTAATAAAGATATTGGGAATTCCTCTGGCAATTTTTATGATTTTAGGCATAGCCGCCAGCTTGATGCAAACCGGTTTCATTTACGCCCCAAAAAAATTAATGCCTGATTGGAATAGACTAAACATTTTTGCAGCTTTGACTAAATTCATTAATATGAAAAAAATTGTTGAAAGCTTAAAAGGCATTATCAAAATAGCCGTCATAAGCTGGATTGCTATTGTTGTCTTAACGCCTTATTTGAGCAAAAGCGAACTCATGCCTGATATGGCAACACAACATATCTTAAAATTAATTCACCATATTGTAATATTACTGATATTCACAGTCGTCATTGCCGTATTGGTTATCGCAGTTGCCGACTATGCCTACCAAAAATACACTCATTTGAAAAAACTGCGCATGACCAAACAAGAGGTCAAAGAAGAATACAAACAAACCGAAGGTGATCCTTTGGTAAAATCGCGTATCAGACAAATACGCAATGAAAGAGCCCGCCGCCGCATGATGGACAATGTTCCCAAAGCAGATGTTGTCATCGTCAACCCGACGCATTATGCCGTTGCTCTTGAATATAAAATGGAAAAAATGGATGCCCCTGTTGTTGTTGCCAAAGGTCTTGACAACATCGCCTTAAGAATTCGTGAGATTGCAGAAGAACACGATATTCCGATTGTCGAAAATCCACCTTTAGCAAGAGCACTTTTCGCATCTGTTGAATTAGATCACACCATACCGGAAGAACATTTTAAAGCCGTAGCCGAGGTAATAGGATATGTTATGCAGCTTAAAAACCAAACGACCCGATAAATATCTTGAAAAGCGCCTGCTTTTCTTGTCATACGCTCTTGTCGGACTAATGACCACCGTGATAATGTTCATGCTTTATCCGCAATACTCGGTATATTTATTGCTGTTAACATTGTTCATCAGCTCTTTTTGCCTATGGTCAACCATAAAAACCTTACAAGCCGGAGAAGAAGCCATCAGCTACGGCGGCTTTGCCAATGAGCTGTTAAAAGAAGAACATCAAGGCGAAAGAATTGACAATTCTTCCGGAGAGGCCGTTTTAGAAAACGATTACGCCCGAGACTTTTTTAAGGGAGAAACAGTGCTAAGCACACTGCGCCGCCGCATGAGTGAAAACCGCCAAAACAAAACGGCTTGCGAATTGCTTGAAAGAGCCCTTGAAAATTTAAGCAAAGAAAAAGTAAACATCGCACTTTACAGAAACGAAGACAACACCAGAGGCTATGTTCCGGAAGAATGGTACGAAATCACCCTCCGCCCGATGTATCTGAAAAAAACAGATATATTCTCCGGCGCTTATTCCATAAAAAAAATAAAAAAAGATACCTACTTTTATTGGACAATAAAAGACGTCACGGCACAAAAAAACATGGAGCAAATCTTTCAAAGTGAAAGCCGTGGCCTGCACGATTTTCTAGACTACTTGCCAGCCGGATTATATATATGCAATAAAGACTATAAAATAGAATACGTCAATCATGCCTTGGCTAAACTTCTGCAAAGCAGCCGCGAAGACTTGACCGGAAAAAATCTGAAAGACTATTTAGCCACCAACTCCCCTCTTCCGCCGTCCCACACGGCTTCTTGGCAAGGCAACCTCTACCTTCTGAGCGGAAACGAGGTAAAAGAATGCTATGCCGCCCAAGAAAACTTCCGCGAAAACTCTGAAATAAAGACCAGAGGTGTCATTATAAACGGCCTCATCAGCAGCAAAGAATTGAGCGAACAACATAAAGAAGACGTTGACCGCATCAGCTGGTTGTTTGACTTTGCACCGATAAGTATCATTCACTGCAATAAAGAAGGAACAATAATAGAGCTCAATGATGCTTCATCAAAATTTTTAGGACAAGACAGCGCAAAACTTAATGGCAAAAACATTTTAGAGATTATAAAAGACGAAGAAAAAGAAAGCCTGAGAGAAGAACTGAGCAAACTCCAGAGCAAAGAAAAATCATCTTCCTGCATTGATGTTCACCTAAACATCACTCGCGACGAAAAAGTTGCCACTTTTTACATTTCTCCGATTCGCGGACTTCATGAAGGACCTGAAGCAGAACCTTGCGGATTCAGCATATACTTTTTAGACGCAACCTCCAGAAAAAATCTTGAGCTCCAATATGCTCAAGCCCAAAAGATGCAAGCTTTGGGACAAATGGCCGGCGGCGTTGCCCATGACTTTAACAACCTCTTGACCGCAATGATAGGATTTTGCGACTTGCTCATGCAGCGTCATGGCGTCGGAGACCCATCATTCAGCGATATTATACAAATCAAAAACAACGCCAACCGCGCAGCCGGATTAGTCCGACAGCTTTTGGCTTTTTCGCGCAAACAACCCTTAAAACCAAAACTGATTGACGTAACCGAAAACTTTGTTGAACTAAATCACATGCTCAAGCGAGTTATTGGAGAACAAGTCACTCTGAAATTTTATCATGGAAGCGACTTAGGCTATATAAGAGTTGACCCCGTACAGTTTTCTCAAGTTATAATAAATTTAGCGGTTAATGCCAAAGATGCAATGAACAACCGCGGCACTTTGACCATCTCCACCCATACGGAAACCTTGTTGGAGCCCTACCAATTCGGAGCAGACACAATCGCTCCCGGAGACTTTGTCGTTATTGAGGTTAAAGACACCGGCTGCGGTATTCCGATAGAAAATCTGAGCCGTATTTTTGAACCATTTTTCTCAACCAAACAAAATGTTGTTGGCTCCGGAACCGGACTGGGTCTGGCAATGGTTTATGGTATTGTACGCCAAACCGAAGGCTTTATAAAAGTTCAAAGCATCATCGGCAAGGGAACAACTTTTTCAATATATCTTCCTCGCTTTGAAAATAATGAAGAAGAAACCAAGAACATTCAGAACGAAACCAAAGAGATCATAAAAGCCAGCAACGGCTCTCCGATTCTTACTGTTCAAGAAAAAATTGTCCCAACACAAGGCTCAAATGCAAAATTGATTTTCGGGCTAAATGTTTCCGCAATTGACCGCAATCACGAAAACAGCCTTTCCGAAAACGAAAATATCAGAATACTTTTTGTTGAAGACGAAGATTCTGTTCGTACTTTTGCCGTCCGAGCACTAAAGAAAAAAGGCTATGAAGTAATCGGCTGCAATTCGGCAGAAAACGCACTTGACTTTATCAAAGATGACAAAGATTTTCAAATGATGATAACAGATATGGTTATGCCGGGAATGAACGGCGCCGAGCTTGCCAAAACAGTCAAAGAGCAGATTCCCAACATAAAAATAATCTTAGCTTCCGGCTATTCAGAAGAAATCGCCCGCAGAGAACTTGCTGGCTCAGACGAATTTGCCTTTATCGCCAAACCATTCAGCTTAGGAGACTTGACTAAAAAAGTATTTGATGTCTTAAATAGTAAAGACTAAAACCCAAACAGGACATCAAACCACATGAGCACAACACAGCTTCCGTTGGAATTCTACCATCGCCCATATATGAGCAAAGACGACTTTATGCCGGCCGCCTGCAATTTTGAAGCATACCGGCTTATCGATTCGTGGCCGGTCTGGACCTACTTTGCTGCTTGCATATACGGCCCCGAAGGCTGTGGCAAAACCCATTTGGCCAATATATTTTCAGAAAAAGTATCTATTATTGAACATTATCCATATAAGATTCCATACATCAAAGCCCAAGAATTAACCCTAGAGATGCCGCGCAAACTTCTGAGTAAACACTTCTGCCTGATAGTCGAGGACCTAAACAACAACATCAATCAAGAAGCACTGTTTAACCTATATAACATATATCGTGATGAAGGCGGCTGTATTTTATTCACCAGCAACGAGGCCCCTGCCAGAATAAACTTCAGCTTACCGGACCTACGTTCGCGAATGAATATTGTTCCGAGCATTGAAATTAAAGAACCGGACGATGACTTGCTCTCTGCTCTGCTGATAAAATTATTCATGGACAGACAGATAACAATTACTCCAGATTTAATAAAATATATCCTTGCCAACATGCAACGATCCTTCTCCTACGCGCGAAAATTAGTAGCCGAAACAGATCGTGTCTCACTGGCAAACAAACGTGCAGTTAGCCTTCAGATTATAAAGGAAGCAATGAGCAATCTTGCGGACAAACGCCAAGGCGAACTTTTCTGATAAATAAAAATTTTTTTGAAGTTAAGAAAAAAATTAACTTGATTTTTAATATTTTTACTATATACATACGAGCGTGAATGTATATATAGGGAATTTGAAATGGCACGCAGAACGAAAGAAGAAGCAGAGCAAACCCGCAAAGACATTGCACTGGCAGCTCTCGAAGTTTTTTGTGAAAAAGGCTATTCCAAAACAACTTTTGATGAAATAGCTAAAAGAATAAATCTAACCAAAGGCGCCGTCTACTGGCATTTTCGCAACAAAGCTGATATTTTAACAGCCATAATCAGAAAAGCCTTTGAAATTACAAGAAAAGAAATAGAACAGCGAATACCCAATAAAGTTGATTCGATTCGCGTCATCCAACAATATCTAAAAGAAGAAATTGCACTGATAAAAAAAAGCAAAATTTTTCACCAATTTTTATTTTTTGTGATATACCAAATGGAGTGGTCTGAAGCGATTCTCAATAAAGTAAGCTCCGAAATAAAAGACATAGAAAATTTCAACGGAGACTTTATAAAACAAGCACTGATAAACGCAAAAGAAAGCGGAGAAATCAGCGCCGATATTGATATAGAAGAAACCAGAATTATGATAACCTGTCTATGGCAGGGAATAATCAAACAAGCCGTCGACCCTAAAGCCGATAGCTCACGAATTGAAAAATTAATTGACACCAGCTTTGATATCTTAATCAAAGGCATGCAAGAAGGAAGGTAAGACGATGAAAGTAGGAAAAGTAAGCAACAGAAGAATCTTAAAACAAACAGCAGTTCTGCTGCTGTGTGTCGGTGCAGGCTGGTACCTCAAAGGAAAAATGACACCCTCCATGGGTGGCATGGCCGGCATGAACCGTGAAGCTTTTGTTTTAATCCAAGGACTAGAAGAAGCAGACATCAGTGCAAAACAAAGCTACATCGGACACGTAGAAGCCATTAAAAGCGTTAATGTTATTCCGCAAGTCAGCGGCTATGTTGAAAAAGTTTTGTTCCAAGAAGGTAGCTACGTTGAAGAAGGCGACATTCTGTTCATAATTGAACAAAAGAAATATCAAGCTACCGTAGAGCTCAGAAAAGCAGAACTTGAAAGCGCAAAAGCAAATTTAGTCCGTGCAGAAAGAGACTTCAAACGTCAGGCCCAACTTTCTAAGCAAAACTACGCATCAAAAGCAACCTTTGATACGGCAGAAAGCAATTATTTACAAGCAAAAGCTGCCGTCGCACAAGCTGAAGCAAACTTGGATCTGGCCGAAATCGACTTAGGCTACACCGTTATTAAAGCCCCGATTAGCGGCTATATAGGAAAAGCCTTGGTTACAGAAGGAAACTACGTCAGCTCCTCTGCCCAAAACTTAGCCCGCATAGTTCAAACCAATCCGATTCGTGTTGCTTTCTCGGTATCTGATAAAGAATATCTGACCAGCAAACTTCTCAGACAACAAAACGGTGAAGGAAGCATCCGCAGCGAGATTATTCTGCCAAATGGTCAAACAATCGAAAATCACTTCAAATCACGCTTTACGGATAATGAAATCAACACAGATACAGCAACAATCGCTGTCTATGCTGAATACAAAAATGACGAAGGATTATTAATCCCCGGAAACTACGTTGACGTAAAAATCGGACCTAAAGAAATGCAAAGAAGCCTGTTGGTTCCACAATCAGCAGTGGCTCAAGACGAACACGGAAACTATGTTATGGTTGTCAAAGATGGCATAGCCGAAGAACGTCGCGTTACTTTGGGCGAAACAATTGGCACCAAACAGGTTGTTAAAAGCGGCTTAACCAAAGATGACAAAGTTATCATCCAAGGCTTACAAAAAGCCAGCAACGGAGCTAAGGTTAACGCTCAACTGATTGTCGAAGAAAAACTTCCGACTATCAGCAGCGATGATGAACCCACCAAAGTTGAAGAAAATCATCCGGTAGCAAGAACACTCCAAGCCCAAGAAGTTGATGTTGATTCTCCTATCATAAATAACACCGTTGGCTTTGAACAAAAAGCACAAGAAGAACAATCGGAAGTGGAGGAATAAGAGTAAATGTTTTCAAGAATATTCATTGAACGCCCACGTCTGGCAATGGTCATTTCCATTGTCTTGACCCTGGCGGGAGCAATCTCTGTATTCTCACTCCCGATTTCATTATATCCGGAAATCACCCCGCCGATGGTAACGGTATCCGCCAACTACCCCGGCGCCAGCGCCGACGTTTTGGCTAAAACAGTCGGTATTCCGATTGAACAAGAAATCAATGGTGTTGAAGACATGTTATACATGGACTCAACATCACAAAATAATGGCTCATATTCTTTGTCTGTTTCTTTTGAAGTTGGAACAGATCCGGATATGGCACAAGTTAAGGTGCAAAACCGCGTTCAACAAGCTACCCCGAAACTTCCGAGCGAAGTTCAAAGACAAGGTATCAGCGTCACCCGTCGTTCGTCCGATATTTTAGGCTTTTTGAGTGCACGTTCACCGAAAGGAACTCATGACAGAAAGTTTATCAGTAACTATGTTGAAAACAACATCAAAAACAACTTGGCTCGTATTAACGGTGTTGGTGAAGTTAGCGTACACGCTTCTCCTCTGAGCATGCGTGTTTGGTTAAATGCCAACAAACTCAGCGCCTTAAACTTGCCGGTAGCAAATGTCATTGCCGCGATAGAAGGCCAAAACTATCAACCGTCTTTAGGTAGTATTGGTGCCATGCCGGGTGACGGCGACCAACAAATGGTCTATACCCTACAAACGCAAGGGCGTATTAACGAGGCTGAAGAATTCGGAAACATCATTGTCCGCACAGCCGAAGATGGCGGCTTAGTCAAACTAAAAGACGTTGCCAAAGTTGAAATCGGAACAGAAAGCTATAGTGTTGAATCAACCCTTGATGGAGGACCATCTGTTGCAATCTCACTAAACCTTTCATCGGGTGCGAACGCTTTGGAAACCATGGAAGCCGTAAAACAAGAATTAAAGAGAATGGAACAACTCTATCCGGAAGACTTCCAAGTTGATATCACCTATGATGCAACCCTGTACATTGTCTCATCAATTGAAGAAGTTATCTTCACTTTGGTTTTGACCTTTGCATTGGTTATCGGTGTATGCTATCTGTTTTTACAAGACTGGCGTGCAACTTTGGTTCCGTCATTAACCATTCCGGTATCATTATTTGCGACCTTTGCCGTCATGATGGCCTTAGGCTACAGCATCAACTTGCTCACCTTGTTCGGTTTGGTTTTGGCAATTGGTTTGGTGGTTGATGACGCGATTGTGGTTGTTGAACGTGTTTTGTATTTAATGGAAACAGAAAACTTAACCCCGAAAGAAGCAACGATTAAAGCCATGGAACAAGTTTCCAGCGCCGTTGTCGCCACGACATTGGTGTTGTTAGCTATTTTCGTTCCGGTCGGCTTCATGGGTGGTATTACCGGTAAAATTTATCAACAATTTGCGGTTACGATTTCAACATCAGTTGCTTTCTCAGCCTTAAATGCGTTGACCTTATCTCCGGCATTATGTGCAACCTTACTCCGCCCGATAAAAGAAGTAACATCAGGCCCCTTGCACATATTCAATATCATTTTGAACAAAGCCCGCAATCGCTATATTGGTGTTATAGCAATTATCGCACGAAAAGTCAGCGTTATTGCGCTTATTCTCGGGATGTTAATTCTTGGAAACTATGCATTTCTGAAAACCAGCCAAACCTCATTCATTCCAAATGAAGACCAAGGCGTTATCTTGGCCAACTTCCAATTACCGGAAGGAGCATCATTTGAAAGAACGAGAGAACTGATAAAGAAACTCTATCCGACCATTAAAGCCGAACCTGGCGTCAGCAATGTCATGTCGATTATCGGCTTCAGCTTGATTGGCGGTAGCGGTGAAAACGTAGCCTTCTCCGTCATTACACTGGATCCATGGAACAAGCGTAAAGACGAAGAGCTTTATTCTACCAACATCTTGAACCGTATTAAGGCTAAGATAGCCAACACACCGGAAGCAGAAATCAACATGTTTGAATTTCCGGCCATTCCGGGCTTAGGTACAAGCGGGGGTATGGATTATCGTTTGCAATCTTTGGATAGCTCAGACGCAAATGAGTTATATAGCACGATGCAAGGCTTTTTAGGACGGTTAAACTCCTCACCGGCCATCAACTACGCCTACTCGACTTATACCTCACAAACGCCGCACATAAACATCGAAATTGAGAAAGAAAAAGCTGAAAGTATGGGTATTTCTATCGGAGATATTTATACCATTCTGCAAAACTACCTCGGTTCAACTTATGTAAACGACGTAAACTTCGGAACACAGGTTAATAAGGTTATTATTCAATCAGATTGGCCGTTCCGTAAGGATGTTGATTCGATTAAGAACTTATATGTTCAAAACAAAAACGGCGACATGGTTCCTCTGGGAACGGTTGTTAAATTGGATAAAGTTTTAGCTCCGAGAACAATCGAACGCTATAACCAATATCCGGCAGCAACGATTACAGCCGTACAAAGTCAGGATATGAGTACCGGTCAAGCCATGGCAGAGGTTGAAGAATTGTCAAAACTCTTGCCCAAAGGCTACAGCTACCAGTGGTCAGGAATGAGCTTCCAAGAAAAAGGAACTGAAGGACAAATCGGTTACCTGATTATCTTGGCTATTACCTTTGGTTATTTGTTCTTGGTTGCACAATATGAAAGCTGGGCAATGCCTCTGCCGGTATTGACATCAATCACCGTCGCAATGTTAGGTGCCTTTGCCGGATTGTTCATCACCGGATTACCCTTGAGTATTTACGCTCAATTAGGCTTAATCTTGTTGGTCGGTTTGGCCAGTAAGAACGCTATTTTGATTGTTGAGTTCTCTAAAGAAGAACGTGAAAGAGGCTCCTCAATCGTCAAAGCGGCCACCACCGGCACAAAAGAACGTTTCCGTGCGGTTTTGATGACAGCCTTCACCTTCATTTTGGGTGTATGGCCGATGATTGTCGCCACGGGCGCCGGTGCCTCAAGCCGTATTGCGATCGGTGTTCCGGTATTCTACGGCATGTTGCTGGGAACCGCCGGCGGCTTGCTCGTCATTCCGCTGCTTTACGTTTTGTTTGAAACAATCCGTGAAAAAGTAAGCAGAAAAAAATAAAAAAACACAAACAACAAAAATACCTCACAGAACGTGAGGTATTTTTTTATATAAAATAAAGAAATTTGTGTTATAATAAAACAAAAAGGAAAAAAAGATGAACGATGCAATACTAAAAAAAGAATATCAAGACAAAAAACAAAAAGTGCAGTATTGCACAATTGGAAAAGAAACACTTATAATCCCCATCATCTATAAAGGCAACAAAGACCTATTTGCCGATGACCTCTTCAGCTATGAAGAAGAAGCTGAAAAATATAGAAAACATAATCAAACCTGCGCACAGGGAAAAGAACTTGACCCTCAAATGTTGTTCACAGGAGACATATCTTTTCTCCCACCTTTTGACCTCATAAGATCAAATTGCTCTCAGCAAGAAATCATCAAAAAAGCCACACAAAGGGCCCTAAGAAAATATAAAGCGGCACTAAAAAAAATAAATCGCCATAATGAAAAAGAATATCCAGCCTCACCTGTTTTGGCAAAAATGGATAAAGAAACTTTGGAAAATTTAGATAAAAAGCATCAACGCTACTGCGCCGATAAACTACTGCAAAAATTCGGACAAACAGCAAAGTTCAGTACCCAGCAAATAGCTCAAATAAGTGCCGGTATTACAGGAATTTTACCGGTTGTCGCCTATCATTTTATGGATAAAAAATTTCACTTTGCAAATTCCAAAACCAAAAACACTATTGATAAAAAAGTTGTTCCTTATATATGCAAAGGCGCCTTAAAAAGCTTCATTCCATTAGCCATATATAGCGCGCCCAAACTCATCCCAGATAAAGCCCCAGAGACAACAAGCAATAATAAGGAAACACCAACGATTACTATTGTGCAAACGCCTCAAAAAACAACTGAGACAGAAAGCTCACAAATCAATAAAAAATATAAAATAGACGACCTCAAAAGCTTTCATCAACTTTATAATGACGCCCTTAATTTTATGGCATTATCAATGTTTCCAACTGAAGTTTTGGTAAACGAGGCTTATACCGATAATGGCAAAACAATTAACACCATCGGACTTGGCAGCTTTTGGTTTCCCAAAGACGGCAATCCGCAAAGCAGTGAATGGATATTAACATCTAACTATGTTAAAAAGAAAAAAATAAAACTCACAGGCCCTCAAGCCTTGGCCTTAACAGATGGTTGGTACCGCCACCGTGAAAACGGAAGAGTCTACAAAGACATGTACAAAAGACTAAAAGGCTGTGAACTAAAGGCACATGAATTTGCCGCCATTGCAACCGTTATGTATAACAATGAAGTCAACGGTAAAGAACTATGCGACTTTGTAAAGAAAAACTACCAAACCCCAACCAAATGTGCAGCCAAAATTATGGATTTAAAACCACAAAATTCACGTTTTAATGACGGCATTCTCAAGCGCCATGCTCATGAAGCCCTTATCTATTTAAACTGTAATGACTACGCTGAAAAAATTCCTTATTTTGTTATCAAAAAAGGAAAAACATCTAAAGGAAAAACTTATTATGTAACATCCGTAACTCAGCTATCTCCTCAAGACTGTCACCCCATGTTGCAAGGGCTTAAAAACGGCAGCATCAAAGAAGCAGAACAATTAGCTCAAAAGATTGAAAACTATCGCTGCAAAGGCGGCAAAACCGTTTATAAAATTGCAGACCAAAACAACATAAGCCAACTTTATAGCTACACTGGAAAAGACGTAAAATTTTATGAAATGTCACGCATAAATCTTGCTGAAAACAGCTATAAACAAGCATTAGATTATTATAAAAATAAAGACTACGAACAAGCCCTATCTTGTTTTAATGAAATGAGAAAAAACGGTTTTGACGGAGCTGACATTCGCAATGACATGGCCATTACCTACTATAACATGGGTGAATATGAAAACTGCATAAAAGAATGCCAAGAGGTTTTAAAAACCGGAGAAAAAGAGCTTTACGCCGCCGCCAACTATAATGCCGGCAAAGCCTACGAAAAACTCGGCAATAAAGACAAAGCCTTAAAAAATTATCAACTTGCTCAGCAAAGAGATCCTGAAGAAAAAGCCTACCAAAGCGCCGTTCAACGATTGTCAAAACTGGCACATAATTTTTCAAACAATGGCAAATCAAGGGGATAATCAAAAACATCTTGACAATCTTCCCTTGCGTGATACAAACACAATGTAAACTATATTATTAATTTTAAACAATATCATTATGGAAAAAAAGATGTTATATCAGCTATAGAACAATGGATTGATATCAGAAAATTCCAACAATTTTCCACCCAACCGATCACGATAAAGTGCAACTGATGACGGTTTAGTCCGTTGCACTCGAGAGTGAATAACAAAACTTGGAGAAATTCGGTAACCGATAATCCGCCCGTTTTCAGGAAGATACTTAGTAGATTCAATTTTCATAAACATAGCGCGGCTCAGTATAGTCATCTACTTTCTCAGGCAATTTTCCATTCCAAATCAGCTCACCTGCCGGACCAACATAAACACCAGCCTTACCGGAAAGCTCATCTTGAATCCGTTTCCGTTGCTTTGAAACATTACGCAAACAAACAATAAAAAAAGCAACAAAAATAACAGCAGAAACAATAATAGTCCCTAACAAAAGGTTTTGATCCATAATTATACCGGAATATTTATTGAGGCTTATATGACCGGATCCTCAGAGATTATACATAATGATATTTATTTCGATTTTTAACCTACCATCTCCCTTAAAATTGTCAACTCAAAACACCGGAGAATTTTGCATGAATGATAAAGAGCAAAAAATTTTAGTATGCTAAATACCAAAAAGCTCGGAGAACGAGACGAATAATAAGATTTAAGGAAGGAAAAAGCGCAGCGTACAAAATAGTACGTGAACATTTTTCCTATCCGTAAAATCTGTATTAGTCGACCACAGTGCGAACTTGTAAAACTGGGTAGAATAGTACAGATAGAGGCATTTCTAGCTGCGAGAAAAATTTTAGTGTACAGAGTAGTACATGAATTTTTCGAGACAGCGTAAAATGCCTCTAGATGTGCTGTTATACACAGTTTTATTAAAACTGGGGAGAACGAGACAAATAATAAGATTTAAGGAAGGAAAAAGCGCAGCGTACAAAATAGTACGTGAACATTTTTCCTATCCGTAAAATCTGTATTAGTCGACCACAGTGCGAACTTGTAAAACTGGGTAGAATAGTACAGATAGAGGCATTTCTAGCTGCGAGAAAAATTTTAGTGTACAGAGTAGTACATGAATTTTTCGAGACAGCGTAAAATGCCTCTAGATGTGCTGTTATACACAGTTTTACTTTTATTTGGCAATCATCGCCGTAAACTCAGCCTCCGACACCACCTTGCCATCAACAAGGGATTGTCCACGGAAAACATAAACACGACCATGCTCTTTGATTTTTTCAACATGCATTCTGAGCTGATCTCCGGGTTTTACCGGCTTGCGGAATTTTACACCGTCAATTGACATAAAGAAAACGCCTTTTTTGTTTTCTTTATAGTTTTCAAAACTTGAGATAACCAAGGCACCGGCTGTTTGAGCCATTGCTTCAATTTGCAAAACACCAGGCATTACCGGATTTCCGGGGAAATGTCCTTGGAAAAATTCTTCATTCATGGTAACATTTTTAAGACCAACACCTTTTTCACCGGGAATTTCAACCTCAAGACGGTCAACCAACAAAAACGGATAGCGGTGTGGAAGCATATCCATAATTTCTTCAACAGTATAAATTTTATTTTCAGCCATTTTCTTTCCTTTACTATATCAAAATAAAAACTATTTTTTACCAACCTTTTGCAAATATGCAACTTGGCGCATAAAATCTTTAAACTTAACGGCGGGGGAACCCATCATGATCTCTCCGGGAGCAATATCGCGCATAATACCGGATTGAGCGGCAATCTGTGCACCACTGCCAATATTCAGATGATCAGCAAAACCAGTCTGCCCACCACAAACCACATAATCGCCAAAAGTGCAGCTTCCGGCAATTCCGGTTTGTGAGACAACAACGCAACAATTCCCCAAACGATCATTATGAGCAATTTGAACCAAATTATCAATCTTGGTACCGTCTCCGATAACCGTATCATCAAGCGCACCACGGTCGATACAGGTATTAGCCCCGACCTCAACATTATTTCCAATAATCACACGACCGACTTGCGGAATTCTCTTATGATGGCCTTCCACCATCATAAAACCAAAACCATCTTGTCCTATGCGTGCCCCGCAATAAATATAACAATTATCACCGATAATAGAATAAGAAATTGAGGCATTGGCACCGATTCTGGTATTATTACCGATTTGGCAATGATGCCCGATAACAACATTTGGCTCAATACAACAATTTTCACCGATACGAACACCTTCGCCGATAACCACACCGTCCGATACAATTGAACCTTGTCCAATAATTGCCGTCGGATGAATTTTTGCAGTCGAAGCAATATTTGAAAATTGCTGCTGCTCAGCATATAATTCCTGATTTAATTTCAAGAAAGCCAGCTTCGGATTAGCTGCCACTAAAACGGCAACACTCTCCGGCACAAAAGGTGCAAGCTCTTCTGTGGTAACACACGCCGAAGCTTTTATTTCAGCTGCTTTTTCTTTAGCCTTTTTATCATAGAAAAAGCAGATTTCAGCCTCTTGCGCTTTTTCCATCGGCGCAATATTTTCAATCATTATCTGGGCCTTGGAAGGCTGCTTAAGCTCTGCTCCGCAGATTTCAGCAACCGTTGCCAAAGCAAAAGGACCATTATTGATATAAAAGCGAGTATCAACCATAACTTTCTCCTACAGTCTTGCACCAAAGTTCAAGCGGAAAATTTCTGTTTCATCATAGCTCTTCTTAACAACCGGAATAGCAAAGTCAATATCGATATTACCCATCGGAGACTGCCAGGTCAAACCGACACCGGTAGCTACACGCGGCGAAGAAGAATAGTAAACATCTTCGGTATTAATACCATCCGGCTTACCAATCATACCGACATCAATAAAGGTACGACCGCGAATTCCTAGCTCATCCAATCCCATCGGGAACGAAAGCTCGGTTCCGCCATAGAACATCCAGTTTCCGCCCAAAGCATCATCTGTCTTTTTATCTCTTGCGCCAACGCCACCATATTCAAAACCGCGCATGTTATAGCCACCCAAGAAATAACGGTTCATTAAACGAACATCTTTTCCGTTATAACCGGTAATATAACCACCGTTAGCAAAGAACTTTAAGGTGTAATAATCGGCAAAAGTATAATACTTATAAGCCTTGGCATCAAATCTCAAGAATTTTTCGTCACCACCGGCACCGGCAATATCATTACCAAATGACAGATAGTAACCTTCTTTTGGATTAATTGCGCTGTCACGTTTGTCATAAACTGTGGTCTGACCAAAGATAGATCCGGTATATTCACCTTCTTCATCTTTAATGTATTGAGAAGCATCAGAGTCAACATTGCTGATTTTATCCTGACGCAAAGTATAGCGAACATACTGAGACAAATCATCGGTATAATTCCACCCCAGACGCAAACGACCACCGGTTGCTTCGGTATCATAAGAACCTTCATCTTGATAATCTTCTTCCGTGCGGAACAAATCAATACCGGCACTTAAAGGACGTCCCATAAAATAAGGCTCGGTAAAGCTGAGGTTATAATCCTGAGCACGTTGAGAAACACCAAGATCAAGAGCAAGTTGCTGTCCCTTACCCAAGAAGTTATTTTCAGTAATACCGGTTCTGATTAACGCACCATTAACGGTAGAATAACCAACACCGACATTAAAATATCCGGTAGATTTTTCTTCAACATTAACATCAACATCAGCGCTATTACCGTTGGCTTTCGGCACAGTCTTAATATCAACTTTGCTGAAATAATCCAGATTTTCAACATTACGACGAGAAGCTCTGATTTTAGCCGCATTAAAGGCATCGCCTTCGGCAATGCGGAACTCACGACGAATAACCTCGTCTTCGGTACGTGTATTTCCGGTAATATTAATACGGTCAACAAACACACGTTCGCCTTCTTTTACTCTGAAAGTCAGATTAATTTTTGACTGAGCGGCATCACGAGAAAGTTCCGGCTCCACATCAACAAAAGCAAAACCATGCTTACCAAGCGCATCGGTAATAGCATAAACGGATTTCTCAACCTTGTCGGCATTATACCAATCACCCTGCTCAAGCAAAACCTCTTCTTGCAAATAAGAGCCGTCAACATCTCTCAGCTCAGAAACAACGGCAATATCTCCGATTTCATAGCGAGGACCTTCATCAACAACATAAGTCAAAACAAAAGACTTTTTATCCGGACTAAGTTCTGCGATAGCTGATACCACGCGAAAATCAGCATAACCGTTTTTCAGATAAAAACGACGCAACAACTCTTTATCATAGTTCACACGATCGGCATCATAATTTTCCGAACTTGAAAAAACACGATACCAACGGCTTTCTTTACTCATAATCTCGCTCTGGAGTTCACTTCCGGTATAATGAGTGTTGCCGATAAAATTAACTTTATCAATCGTCGCCAAAGGACCTTCATCAATTTCATAAACAAGATCAACACTGTTGTTTTCACGTTTAATAATCTTCGGCTCAACCACAACGGCATAACGCCCCGTGCGTTTATAAACTTCAAGAATACGTTGAACATCATCTTGGGCCTTGGCTTTGCTGAAAGTCGAGCGTGGAGCCAACTGAACCTCAGAAGCCAACATATCGCTGTCCACATTGTCATTACCGTCAAAATAGCGTTCATTGATAATCGGACTTTCAACCACAGAGATAACCAACTCACCGCTTGGTGTAACATTAAAAGCCACATCATCAAACAAACCGGTAGCATAAAGCTGTTTCAAAGCATCGTTAAGTTTCTCTTCCGAAACACTTTGCCCCGACTGAATGTTCAAATAAGACATCACCGTTTCGTTCTCAACACGATCAAGCCCCGAAACAGAAATATCCCGAACATAAACATCAGCTGCCGCAACTTGCGACGCCAACAGCAAACTGAACAATGAAGCCCCTAAATATAATTTTTTCATATTTCAGTATCCCTTTAATTCAAAATTACACCACATTAAGCGAACCAACGATTAATAAGTCTGGCAACATCATTCCATGTTGCATAAATCATCAATGCCATAATCAAAACAAAGCCTGAGCGAAACAGTGCTTCTTTAAAAGACGGGCTGAGCTCTCTTCTGGCCACCATTTCCAAAAAGCAGATAACGATATGTCCACCATCCAACAACGGAATTGGAAACAGGTTAATAAGCCCGAGGTTAATAGAAAGCAAGGCCATAAAGACCACAAAGTCGATCCATCCGCTTTGCTTAGAAATATCACCGGACAACTCAGCAATACGAATAATACCGCCCACATCTTCACCGCCGCGTTTTCCGGTCAACATCTGACCAACACCACGAAGTGTCGCAACCGTAATATCCCAAGTTTCAACCGAAGCATCACGAACAGCCTCCGCCAAAGACAACGGTTCTTGGCCAAGCTCAACCACATTAACCGACTTAATCCCCAGCATCGGACGCACATTCTCAGAATTTTCACCTTCGGAAGCATCAATTTTTTCCAAAACAAAGTTCAGTGTTTTAACCGCATCACCGCGTTGAACAACAACCTCAACCTTGCCGTCAACAGCCAAATCAACTTCATAACGAATGTCATTAAAGTCTTTTATCTTTTTGCCATTAATCTCAAGAATTCTGTCATCTTTGAGAATACCGGCCTTCTCTGCCGCTCCACCGGAAATAACTTCACCAACAACCGGAGGAAACGTCATTTTGCCAAAGCTCCAAAAGATAGCGGCAAAAACCAAAATAGCAAACAAATAGTTAGCTGCCGGTCCTGCCAGCGCAATCAAAATTCGGCGAGACGGCGGCATAAGCTGAAAAACATGCTTTTTCTCTTCGTCAGATAAACTGTTCAGCTTTTCCGATTCGGAAACAGAAGAAGCATCTTCATCACCAAAAAACTTGCAATATCCGCCCAAAGGAACAGCGCAAACTTTCCATCTTGTCCCCTTCTTATCATTACGCCCCCACAGCTCCTTACCAAAGCCAAGGGAGAACTCATCAACCTTCACACCCAAGGCTCTAGCCACAAGAAAATGCCCGAGCTCATGAACAAAAACAAGCACACCGAGCAGAACAACAAACGGAACAATATAGTAAAGAATATTGCTGATAATTTCCATAACCTAACTATCCTACCATAACAAAGAACACAACAAAACCGACAATAGCAAAAGGCGCAGCAAAAATAAGCCCATCGACACGATCAAAAATTCCGCCATGTCCGGGGATTAAATCGCTTGAATCTTTCAAATTCAAATGACGCTTAATTTTTGATTCAATTAAATCACCACATTGAGCAATAACAGCCAACAAACCTGCAAATGCAGCAAAGTAAGGAGCAAAATTAATTCCTAATGCAACAAAATAAACATAAGAAACAATTGCAGACACACATACACCGCCAATTAAACCGGACCAAGTCTTGTTCGGACTGATTGAAGGCGCAAGCTTTGGCCCTTTAACGGTTGTCCCCACGATGAAGGCACCGACATCAACACCCCAAACAATAAGCACAAACCAAATAAGCAACAAGCTGTTTGTTAAAGCAAAAAACCAAACCAAAGAACCGATTCCTAAAGAAATATAGGGAACCCCCAAAACCAATAAAGCTCGATGCTCTTCACCTTTTGATTTAATTGCAACAATAATGGTCGCAATTGCCATAACTGCCAAAGTTAAGAAAATAAACTCAGCCGGCATCATACAAATCACAACCACAGAAGATGTATAAGCTGCGGCATACAAAGCATTTTTCTTATTTGGCACCATTGTAGCCCATTCCCAAGAAAGAAGCGTTCCGCACAAAATAGCAAACAGATTTACAAACGGGGCTCCAAGAAAAAGCAAAAACAGCGTCACCGGCGCCAATATAACCGAAGAAACGGCACGTTTAATCAAAGAGCTTTTTTTAGACTTTTCCATATCTTCTCTCCCGAGAACCAAAATTCTCTATAATTTCATCAAGTTCTTGTGCAGTAAAATCAGGCCATAAAGTCGAGCTGAAAAACAATTCGGCATAAGCCACCTGCCACAACAAAAAATTACTGATTCGCTGTTCACCGCTGGTTCTGATGAGCAAATCCGGATCAGACATATCTTGCGTATAGAGCATATCAGAAAACAATTTAATATCAACATCACTTTCTGACATATCACCTTTTTTTACTAAAGCTGCAATTTTTTTAGCTGCATTAACTATTTCATGACGTCCGCCATAACTGATAGCCAGACACAAAACCATTCCGGTATTTTGCGCGGTATCATTCTCAAGCTTAGCAATCTGAGCCACAATATCCTTATCAAGCATATTGCGCTCACCGATAACGCGAATTCGAATATTATTCTTCTGCAGCTCAGAAAAATCAGATTTCAAATACTGACGCAACAACCCCATAAGAGTATCAACTTCATCTTTAGGGCGATTCCAATTTTCGGTCGAAAAAGCATAAAGCGTCAAAAACTTAATACCGCGTTTATTCGCCTCCTGAGCAATCTCTTTAACAACTTCCGCACCTTTTTTATGGCCGGCAGCACGAGGAAGATTGCGCTTCTGCGCCCAACGCCCATTACCGTCCATAATAATGGCAATATGTTCTAAACTATTTTTTTTCTCAGACATTAATCAATAATAAAAAAATTTTTTTCAGGTTACAACAAAAGCGGCAAAGGCCCAAAGGCCTGCCGCCATCAATCTAAAAGAACTACACTTGCAAAATATCTTTTTCTTTCTGAGCCAAAAGCTCTTCAATTTTCTTAACGGCTTCATCCGTAAGCTTTTGGATTTCACCTTCAAAACGCTTTTCATCATCTTCAGAAATAGCGTTATCTTTTTTAAGTTTTTTAATTTCATCAAGCGCTTCACGACGCAGATTGCGAACAGCAACTTTGTTGTTTTCAGCATATTTACCGGCCACTTTTGTAAGCTCTTTGCGGCGCTCTTCGCTAAGTGGCGGAATAGGAATACGAATAAGCTGTCCGTCTGATGCCGGATTAAGCCCCAAGTCCGATTCCATAATGGCTTTTTCCACAGCCTTAGCCAAACCTCTGTCCCAAACTGAAATTGATAAAGTTCTTGCATCGGGCACACTGATTGTCCCGACCTGAGAAAGCGGCGTCATGCTGCCATAAGCTTCGACCATAATTCCATCTAACAGACTAACATGAGCCCTTCCGGCACGCAACCCACCAAAATCAGACTTCAAAGAGTCAATTGTTTTATCCATTTTTGCTTTTGTTTCAGACTTAATTTGATTAAAATCAGACATGAGGTTAACACCCTATAAAAAAGTTTACGTTGATTACAATAATATTTATTTTAGCGCCTTTGGCAAGAAGTTTTTAAACCACGCGGAAAAAAGCCTATTTAATGACTGTGAAATTCCCCTTTCCTGCCAACACTTTTTGCAAAGCATTTTTTTCATGCTGAGAAAACACGATGATTGGGAGTTTATTTTCACGAGCCATGGCAATGGCGGTCAAATCCATCACACCGAGCCGCTTTTCAATAACCTCGTTATAAGAGATTTCATCAAACTTTTTAGCTTTTGGATTTTTCAACGGATCGGAATCATACACCCCATCAACTTGTGTAGATTTAAGCAATGCATCACAGTCCATCTCCGAAGCTCTGAGCACCGCACCGGTATCTGTCGTAAAAAACGGATTACCGGTACCACCGGCAAAAATCACGATTCGTTTTTTCTCCAGATGACGCTTTGCGCGGCGATAACGATAGCTTTCGCACACTTGCGGAATTTCCAACCCCGAAAGCACTCTGACATCAAGCCCCATATTTTCCATAACATTTTGCAAATAAACAGCATTCATAACCGTTGCCATCATGCCGATATAATCGCCGACCGTGCGCTTAATTCCCTTAGATGCCTCTTTCACGCCGCGAAAGATATTTCCGCCGCCGACCACAATACAAACCTCAACACCGGCCTCATAAACTTCTTTAATCTGCGTCGCCACTTTTTTAACCGCATCTACCGAAATCCCATAGGCGCCATCACCCATAAGCCCTTCGCCAGAAACCTTAATCAGCACGCGTTTATAAATTGATTTCATGAACCTTCTCCTTGCATTCCGCCCCAAAACTTTTGCTAATAATATAAAATAAAATTTTCTAAAGTCAAAGTCATTATCGGCACCATACACAAACCCGCAAAGAGATTCTTGCAAAAGAAAATAAATTGTGCAATAACAAACAAAAGTTTAATTATCTTCAAGGAAAATATCATGAGCATATCAGTTATATTCGGTTTATCGGCACTCGGCGGATATTTATTGGGTTCGATTCCGTTCGGACTGGTTTTAACCAAAATGTGCGGTCTTGGCGACATCCGCAAAATCGGCTCCGGCAACATCGGCGCCACCAATGTTCTGCGCACCGGACGCAAAGACCTTGCCCTGTTAACCGTATTGCTTGATGCTTTCAAAGCCGGTATTGCCGCTTGGGTTGCCACAACCTTTGCACCGGATTCTTTTTACAGCTTTTTTGGATACATCACCACAACCAATATCGTAGCTGGATTAATCGCCGGCATCTGCGGTTTTCTCGGACACAACTTCCCGATTTGGCTAAAGTTTAAAGGTGGCAAAGGCGTCTCTTCTGCTTTTGGTTTTATCTTATTCACTTATTGGCCTTTGGCTTTGGTTGCGCTTGGCGTTTGGTTGATTGTTGCCTTCACCAGTCGCTACTCATCTTTGTCAGCCTTAACCGCTTGCGCCTGCGTTCCGTTTTTTTCTTTCTTTATGACCGATCCGGTACATACCGGCTTTTACACCATTATGGCGCTGATAATCATTCTCAGACATCATGCAAATATATATCGCCTTCTGCATGGTGAAGAAAGCAAAATTTCATTTAAGAAAAAAGCCTAATGATTACAGATAAGGAACGCATCGCCCAACTTCGCTTAATCAACACCGAAAACATCGGTGCAGTAACTTATCACAAATTAATAAAACATTTCGGCAGCGCGGAAAAAGCCCTTGAAAACCTTCCTCCGCGCTTTACCCCTTTTGCCAAAGACAAAGCCGAAGCCGAGCTTAAAAAAGCGCATAAAATCGGCTGCCACATCATCAGCTATGACGATGAAACCTATCCACAAATGCTGAAACACATTGCCGACGCCCCGCCGATTATTTATGCCTTGGGCAATATTGAGCTGCTAAATCACACCCCTTCCGTAGCAATAGTCGGCTCCAGAAACGCAACAGTAAACGGCCGCAAAATGGCCTCCAGAATTGCCTATGAGCTAACCGAAGAAAACGTCATCGTTGTTTCCGGCATGGCGCGAGGTATCGATTCGTCTGCCCACAAAGGCGCATTATATGCCAAAGGCCAGCAAGGCGCGACCATCGCAGTTTTAGGCACCGGCATAGATATTGTTTATCCTGAAGAAAATTCAGACCTTTACCAACAAATCGTCAAACAAGGTTTGATTATTTCCGAATTCCCGCTGGGAATCACACCGCAAGCCCAAAACTTTCCGCGCCGCAACCGCATTGTCGCCGGCATAAGCTCGGGCACTTTGGTGGTTGAGGCAAACTTGCAGTCAGGATCACTGATTACCGCCCGCTTAGCCTTAGAACAAAATCGCGATGTTTTTGCCGTCCCCGGATCTCCGCTGGAATCTCGCTCAAGCGGCACGAATAAACTGATTAAAGAAGGCGCGATTTTGGTTGACAGTGCCGAAGATATCTTGCCTCACTTATCCAAACCTCTTCGCCCTCTGCCGCAAAAACAAACACCCCCAGAACAAGAATTATTTGATAATCTCCTTGACAAAGACAAAAATAATGTCGATATTCCTCAAGAGCAAGAAGGCGAAAATCTTCTGGATTATCTGAGTCGAGACGGAACATATATAGATGACCTCCTCCGCCAAAGCAGCTTAGATTCGGGCACTTTATCGGCAAAATTGCTTGATTTAGAGCTTGAAGGAAAGATAGAGCGTCTTCCGGGCAACAAAGTAGCATTATTAAAGAAATAAGTGGAAAAAGAGCCATGAAATTAGTTATCGTAGAGTCTCCTGCCAAAGCCAAAACCATTAACAAATACCTTGGTTCAGACTATAAGGTTCTGGCAAGCTTCGGCCATATCAGAGATTTGCCGAGCAAAGACGGCTCGGTTGATCCGGATCATGACTTTGCCATGAAATGGGAACTAAGCCCCGGAGGCAAAAAGCGCCTTGCAGACATCATTAAAGCCGTAAAAGAATGTGACACGATTGTACTGGCATCAGACCCGGATAGAGAGGGAGAAGCAATCGCATGGCATATTTTAGAAGAACTGCACGCTCATAAGGTTTTGAAAGATAAAAAAATAGAGCGCGTTGTCTTCCACGAAATCACCAAACATGCTGTCACTGACGCAATTAAAAACCCAAGAAGCATTGATGATAATTTAGTATCGGCTTACATGGCACGCCGCGCACTTGATTATCTGGTAGGATTTACCTTATCACCGGTTTTGTGGCGCAAGTTGCCGGGCTCAAAATCGGCCGGCCGCGTCCAGTCAGTTGCCTTGAGACTGATTTGCGACCGCGAAACTGAGATTGAAAAATTCAAGCCCGAAGAATATTGGAGCATTGACGTTGATTTATTGACCGCCAAACAAGCTCTGATAACTTCGCATTTAATCCAGCTTGACGGCAAAAAGCTCGAGAAATTTGACATTCCAAACCAAACCTCCGCCGAAGAAGCCAAGGCTAAGATTGAGGCACAAGAATTCAGCGTTGCCTCGATTGAAAGAAAGAAGGCCAACCGCTATCCGGCACCGCCGTTCACCACCTCAACCCTGCAGCAAGAAGCCGCGCGTAAGCTCCGTTTCTCAGCCAAGAAAACCATGCAGATTGCGCAAAAGCTTTACGAAGCCGGTTTGATAACTTATATGAGAACCGACGCGGTCAATCTGTCTGAAGAAGCAATTGCCGCCTGCCGTGAAGCGATTACCAAATACTTTGGCCCTGATTATCTTCCAAAACAAGCCAAAGAATATAAAACCAAGAGCAAAAACGCCCAAGAAGCTCACGAGGCAATTCGTCCGTCTGATGTCATGAACACCCCCAAAAAGATGGAAGGAAAACTTGACCCTGACGGCTATAAGCTTTATGAACTGATTTGGAAGCGTACGATTGCCTGCCAGATGAATCCAGCAATTTTGGATAAAGTCAGCATTGACTTTAATTCTGATGATAAACAAATTGTTTTAAGAGCCAGCGGACAAGTCATTGCCTTTGACGGATTCTTGCGTTTGTACCAAGAAAGCAAAGATGACGATAACGAAGATGAAGAAAACCGCATTTTGCCAAAGGTTGATGAAGGCGAACGCATGACCAAAGGTGAAATTCGCGCTGATCAACACTTCACCACCCCGCCACCGAGATTTACCGAAGCTAGTCTGGTTAAAAAGCTTGAGGAATTAGGCATCGGACGTCCGTCAACTTATGCGACGATTATTTCGGTTTTGCAAGAGCGCAAATATGTAAGAGTTGAAAAATTGAGATTTATACCGGAAGACCGTGGCCGCATTGTGACCGTGTTCTTAGAAAACTTCTTCCGCAAATATGTTGAATATGACTTCACCGCACAGCTGGAAGAATTTTTAGATGACATCTCCGCCGGTGAAATGGAATGGAAAAAGCTTTTGAGCGGTTTTTGGGCCAAGTTTATCAAAAACATTGACGCAGTAAAACCATTACAAATCACCGAGGTTATTGACCGCATTGATGAGGCTTTGTCGCATCACCTGTTCCCGCCGCGTGAAGACGGCAGCGACCCACGCTCCTGCCCAATGTGCGGACAAGGCAAATTGAGCGTTAAGTTTGGTAAATTCGGCGCCTTTATCGGCTGCTCAAATTATCCGGAATGCAAATACACCAAACCTTTGACCGATGTCAAAGACGAGGAAGAAAAAGACACACCGCGTCCGGCCTCTGCCGAAGACAAAGAATTGGGCGAAATGAATGGCTTAAAAATATATCTTAAGAAAGGCCCTTACGGTTTTTACGTCCAGTTAGGTGAAGACGCCACGGCCACAACCGAAAAACCCAAACGTGCCTCGCTGCCCAAAAACATCACGGCAGAAGAAATCACCTTGGAACAAGCCCAAAGATTATTGAGCATGCCTTTTGATTTAGGCGAAGGAATAATCGTCAGCAGCGGCAAATTCGGCCCTTACATCAAACAGGGAAACAAGTCAAAATCCCTAACCGGAACCGATACGATATTTAATATCACGCTGGAACGCGCTAAAGAGATTTTATCCGGCGCGGTTGAACGTCCGGCCGGTGTTGCCCTTGGCACCCACCCGAAGTTAAAGGCCGAAATCACATTGAACAACGGGCGCTACGGCCCTTACCTCAAATGCGGCAAGAGCAACTTCGCAATTCCGAAAGATATGCAGGGCAAACCCTTGAGCTTGGAAGACGCTCTTAAGATCATCGACGCCAAACAAACGGCAAAATAGAAAAAAACCTCGCGAAATGCGAGGTTTTTCAAAATTCTGTTACAAATAGCTTACAATAGGGCAATATCCTCCACAATCAGCGTACGTTCTAAAATAAAGAACCGGATAGATTGTATAGCTTTGTGACCGAGATGTACTCAATAAATATCCTCCACCTTTGGTACAGTACCACGCTTTATCATCATTTCCCCCATACGCAATTGCCGTCCAAAAAGAAGAATATGAAGATGATACCATTTCACAATGCTTAGCCCCAGGAAGTTTCCAATGTCCTTTTGTTTCAGAAGCTCCCGACGGAGCATAATTAACAGCAATATTCACCGACGGAAAGTTTTCTGAAGAACTTTGATAACAAGAGGTACAATTTGATCCGTCAAGATGCTCAATAGACGCAGATGCATTTCCAGAACACCATTGAGAACCAACACTACACGTGCTAGCGCTAAAACCGACAGGTCCCCATTGTGCAGTTCCTGCCGATTCTAAAGATATAAGATTAAATTTAAAATAACTTCCGACATCACGTATTTCAATAATTTTTCCTAAAGCCACTTTTCCGCTTTCTAAAGAACGAGAACAGGTTCCGTCTTTATAATAAATATCCCCTTCATGACATGTATAATTGCATCTTTGATTTTTATCGCTATAAACATATCCAGAATTACACTTATTATAACAATACTTATTACTACATTCTTCATAATCACAATCAGCATTTTCAGGACAAGAAGAAAGTTCACAACGATTAGGGCAATAACACCCTTTTGCATAATCCCAATTATATCCACCGGAACATTCACAAATACTATATTTTCCTTCACAAGAAGTTCCGTATCCAACTTCATAACTTCCTGTACAGCTATATGTATAGTAAGAAGGATTGCACACACAACGAGATCCATCCCAAATTTCAGCGGCAGAACAACTGATTTCGCATTGGCTTCCGTTCCATGCATAATCTCCTGTACAGTAGCATCTTTCATATTTTCCGTTACACGAAGACCCATACGGGCTTTCGTGGCTGCCATTACAACTGTAAGAGTAATAGTATGGATCACAAACACAACTACTTCCGTTCCATACTTCTTTGTACCCACAATTTACAATACAGCTATATCCGTTCCACGAGTAAGGAGAAGAACAATTACATGATTTATATTTTCCATTACAAGCTTCCCCAACGCCCCCGGCATAGCCTGAACCTGTGCAAGTATATTTGTAAGAACTTTCACATTGAGCCGTACAAGTCTGTGTCGTTTCGTTCCAATCATAACCGGATTGACAGCCGGATTTGTAATAACGATTTGAACATTCCTCATAAGTGCAAGTGTAAGGGCTCGGACAAGAAGTTAAAGTTCCCAAGTTCGGACAAGGTTTGCAATTATCGTATTTTATTTGCGAACCGGATTGACAAGAACTTGCTCCGGCTGCCGGTCCCATTGAGCCGCAATTCAAAAATCCGTCGCAGGGGTTCATTTTAACTTTATATTTTGTCTGACCGTTACAATCCGTGCAAGCGGCACCGTCTTGAACATAGCCCTCGGGAATTGTCGTGTAGTCATAACCTTTACACAAATTGCAGCACGTTCCGAAAGTTTCATCGTATTTGCACTTGTCATTCGGATTTATCTGCCACCCGCTTTCGCAAGTATTGGTATAATCGGGATTAAGCTCTTTACAGGCACGTTCGGTATCTTTTTCACATGACGCGTATTTATTTCCGCAAGCCTGCCCGACGCCGTAATAAGGCGGCTCACAAGTTTTATAACCCGATGGGCAAACGCAACGGGCAAAATAATTGCTGTTATAAATACAAAATCCTTCTGGTGTTTCTCCGGCAGCACAAGAAGTCAGTCCATAACCTTCTTTGCGACAACGTTCGGCATCATTCAAATCATAATCAGGCGCTCCACCGGAGCCACCATTTCCGCCACTGTTTTCATTATTACCAAACGCTTCGCCGCTACAAGCTGAGGTATCATTAATAAAGCAAACTGCAGCTAATTTAATCTCATCAGAAGAAGACAAGCTCGAGGAGGGAGAATAGAGGTGTGTGTGAAGTGTGTTGATAAGTCGTTCTCCACCCTCGGTAAAAGAAATATCTGCCATTGCGCTCATCGGCAACAATCCTGCCGCCGACAGCATTGCGGTTAAAACCGCATAATTACGAGAATTCAACATAATATCACCTTTCTTAGCTTGTCTTCACGAATCTAATATAGCATAAATTCGATTTACTTGCAACAGGCATTTTTAAGAAAAGTGAAAGTGTGGCGCAAAAAAAGGAGCAACTAATTGCTCCTTATACAATATCTTATTTTTTTAAAACCTAAAAAGCGAGGACGGGGCGGAACTCGAGGTTGTTGTACTTAGTGTCGTCGAGCAAGCCGTAACTGGCGTCAAAGTTTGAGTACCACGCGTAGCCGTCATTGTACTCGGACGACGACCAAGCGTAGGGGCTGTCTGTGAATTGTGTCCCATTTGCTCGGCTGAATCCTGTGTTTATCGCGTCTTGGTTATTATAATATGAGGTAAATATTCCTGCTGCCGGTAAGCACCAATCTCCCGCACTTGTTCCTTCCGTTTTATATTCATGTGCCGCCCATGCTGCCGGATAAGTGCTCTTATTGCCTGCTGCCAGTATCTTTTCTGAATTACCGCAACTATCATAATCTTTTGATGCCGCTTCTGCTGATGTTTTGTTCGGCAATGTCGAAATATCTGTACCATACCCGCCCCACTCATAGTTGCCTATTGACTTTAATGCCATCGCCCATCTTTTGCCATCACTGCCTATATAGACCACAACACCAATAGCCTTTTTTGTTCCTACATCATTATCATATCCTGATGATGAACAAGTTCTATCTTCGTACACTATAGCACCAATTTTGCATTCTGATGAAATTTCCACACAGCCCTTGCCGTCTTGCCATTCAAATCCTGCATAGCATTCACATTTCGCATATTTACCATTGCAATCAGCCCCAATTCCGGCCGCTTCAGCATATCCTCTTCCTATGCACAAATACGGAAAGTCAGCACATTCTCCGCCGCTGTTGCTTGGGCAATACCAATAACTTCCAAACGGGCATTTTAAGCCGCCGTCGCAAGAGCTTGTACTGGTATATCCCATTGCCGTACAGCTCGGGGTGGCGATACAGGCCGCATTTGCTTGCACAATGCCGCCACAAAGAACAAATGCTGTTGTTGTATAGAGTAATTTTTTCATCTTCTTTCTCCTTTGTTTTCTTACATTGCGCAATAGTCGCAATAATCCGTGTAACCGCTTTTACATCCGGTGGCATACCACAAACCCGAACAGTCTTCATATTCGCAGACTGAACCACTAGGGCAACTCGTATAAGTTCCTAAATTCGGACAAGCTTTGCAGTTATCATATTTCGTGATTGTGCCGGACAAACAAGTCGCGGCACCGGCTGCGCCGCCCATAGAACCGCAATCTTGAAACCCGTTACAAGGATTGATTTTGACTTTATATTTTGTTTGACCGTCACAATCGAGGCAGGCTTCGCCGTCTTGGATATAACCTTCTGGAATAGTGGTATAATCGTAACCGGCACCACAAGGTGTGCAGGTGCAAGACACATATTTTCCGTCGCAAGCCTCACCCACCCCGACATTCGGCTCTTCACAAGTCACATAATCACTCGGACAAGAAGCCACGCATTCGGAATAATACGGACCGTATGGGCATTTCTTGCCACCGACCTTATAACCGTCGGGGCAATCACTCACGGTATAACCTTCATTATAACAACGCTCATTGGGATTAAGGTCAAAACTTGGAACATCATCACTTGTCCCACTACCAAAGCCAAAACCGGCGCAAGCTTCTGTATCATTAATAAAACAGACTGCTGCGATTTGAAATTTATCAGAAGAAGGCAAACTTGGTGACGAAGCGTAAAGGTGTGTGTGAAGTGTGTAGACAAGCTGCTCGTCACTCTTGATAACAGAATTATCAGCTCTCGCGCCAGTCGGCGATATTCCTACAGCCAAACAAAACGCCGCGGCCAGAACCGCCTTTTGTCGTGAGATAAACATAATACTTCTCCTATCTCGTTTGCCTTCACGACTCGATTATATCATAATTTCGCCATACTTACAAGAGTATTTTTATTTTAAGATAAATTTATCGCGAAAAAAAAGAGCAATCTTTTACAAGAATGCCCTTTTATAAAATCATTATCAAAAAAACTAAGAAGCCTTTTTATCAGTAGCTTTTGTTTTTTCTTGCAGATTTTTAATCAAACCGGCAACACCGTCCGGAGACTGCTTAATAAATGCTGTATATTCATTACGTGCCGTTATCGCAAGGCTAACATTTTCGATAATGATATCAACAATTTTGAACTCATTACCGGTTTGCTTAACACGCCAAACAACTTTTGCCGGCTCACCTTGTTCCATCGGCACGGTTGAGTTTACAAAAATCTGATTAGCAGAGTTTGACGCATCCGTACCCTTGAAAATAAAGTTACGTCCCTTAAATTCATCAAAGCGCTTTGACCAGGTCTGAACATTCAGTTCACGATAAGCATCAATAAATTCTTGACGTTGTTCAGGTGTAGCCGTACGCCAATAACGCCCCAAAACAAACTGCCCGATAAATTGAATATCCAACGCACTGTTAAACAACTTTGCAAAGCGTTTGTCTTTTTCTGCCTGCGGAATATTTGCATTGATAATATTTTCAATACCGTCTTCGGTCACACCTTTAACAAAAGCCTCAGCCTTTGCCGCATCAACGGCAGCCTGCGCTCCAAAAGCCCAAACGCAAGACAATGCAGCAACCAAAGATAATAAAAATTTATTCATAAAGTCCAACTCCTAAAAATTATTCAATATCAAAATCAAAATCATAACTGGCTGTCGCGTTTACAACATCATCAGAACTCCGGCAGCCCATATTTTTACGATTTTGCAAATATGCAGAACGAACGGCAGTATAATAATCAACAGAGTTTCTTTCCAGATCGTTCAAGAAATCCATATTAGCTTCCATAATGGTAATCGCCTGCAAAGCAGCATAAGCATAAGTTGCTTTATCACTAACATTTGCGTCATGACGTGTTCCCCAATATACCGGATCAAACACAAAGCCCAAGCCCATACCAACGGTTGAGCGAGGTGTTGCAGAACCAATGAACGGCAAGACCAAATACGGCCCGTCAGGAATACACCATTTAGCAAAAGTTTCATCAAAACCGGTTGTCTTCTTTTTCAAGCCCCAGCCTTCGGCAACATCAAACAAACCAAATAAACCGAGCGTAGAGTTAATAGCAAAACGAGCAAGTGTTATTCCCGATTCTTTCAAATTACCTTGCAACAAGAAGTTTCCGGTAGAAAGAGGCTCACGAATATTATCCAATGAGTTCCGCACGCTACGACGAACAGACGGGGTTGTAACATAGCGATAACCACGAGCAACCGGCATCAACAAATAATGATAAAAATAATTGTTAAAATCAAACATTGCGCGGTTATAACTTTCCAACACACTATTCTCGCGTGTTTGATCAAAAGCGTCACTATCTGGCTCAGACGCATAAGATTGTCCGGCAACTAAACCAAAAACCAAAAACAGTCCAAGCAGCAGCTTTTTATTCACGGTGATATCCTTTCCTCTGTACAACAAGCAACTCTTCCATTACATATAACGTATAAAGTTTGTTTTATCAACCATAAAAAAAGATTCTTAAGGAAAAAAACATGAATATTTTTCACATATCGGACATTCACTACGATACACAAAATCCCGAAGGCATAAAAAAATTACAAAAAATCATTCAAAACATAAACGACCAAACAACAAAACCGGATGTTGTCGCCATCACCGGAGACTTAATCTGGAAATGCAATAAAGAACTTTACAAACCCTGCTTCCAAGAACTAAACAAATTGCAAGCTCCCTACCTCGTCATCACCGGAAATCACGACAAATCACAAGATTTGCAAAAGGCACTGAAACAATTTTCCCCCACTCATCCTCAATCAGAAGATAACCACAAACTGCAATATGTCTGCGACAAATTTCCCGTTCGTATTATCGGACTTGATACATTTAAAGCAAACATCGGCGGCGGAGATTTAAGCGAGGAAAGCCGTCTCTGGCTGGAACAAAAACTTGAGGATAACTCCGAAGGTAAACCAACCATAATCTTAATTCATCAATACACACTACCCACAGGGTCAGGATTTTTTGACCGCAACGCTGCCCCTTGGTATAAGGAATTTAATAAAATAATTGAAAAACACAAAGATACGGTAAAACTCGTCCTCTGCGGCCATCTGCACAATTCACTGAGCTCTCAAATATCCACCGTTCCGATAATCTCAGGCTTTAGCACCAACTGGGGCGAAGAATTGCTTAATCCGTCCAATCCCGACCCCAAAAGAGATTTCAAACGCCCGCTGTCTTACTTAATTCATCGCTGGGAAGATGAGCGCTTTACGACTTATGTCGCCGAACTTAGCTAAATTTGTTACAATGTCGAAATCTTTTGTGTTTTGCCAAGCAAAATTTTTTGCTCTAATATCCGAAACAGTTAAAACATTTGTGAGGAAAATAAAATGACCAATAAACCTGCAAAACCGATTATGCTTTTTGACTGCAAAACATCTCAAAATGTTTTTGGCAGAGAAAACTTGATGAAAGCCTTTGAAAAAATTTTGGATCACGGTGGCTATTGCCAAGGACCTGAAACCAAAGAACTCGATGAGAAATTGGCTGCTTATTGCGGCGCTAAATATTGCTCAACCTGCGGTTCCGGAACAGATGCCTTGACATTGGCTTTAATGGCTTGGGACGTAAAACCGGGAGACGCCGTATTTGTATCTTCTTTCACCTTTGTTGCCTCAGCTGAAGCTCCGGTTTTGCTCGGTGCTACACCGATATTCGTTGACTCTGATCCGAATACCTACAACATGGATCCGGAAGATTTGCAACGTGCAATTGATGAAGTCAAAAAAGAAGGCAAGCTGAACTTAAAAGCTGTTGTTGCTGTTGATATTTTCGGCTCCCCTTGCGACTATGACAAGATTATCAAAATCGCTCATGACAACGGCATGAAAGTTTTGGCCGATTCTTGCCAATCATTTGGTTCTGTTTACAAAGGCAAACACGCCGGAAACATTGCTGATATGACCGCCACATCTTTCTACCCGACCAAACCGCTCGGCGGCTATGGTGACGGCGGTGCCACATTCTCAAATACCAATGAAGAAAACGAGTTGGTAAAATCTTGCCGCGTTCACGGTATGAGCCCAGAAGACCACTATGACAATGTTCGCTTGGGCATGACTGGCCGTATGAACACATTCCAAGCTGCCGTTTTGTTACAAAAACTCTCAATTCTTGATCAAGAATTAAAAGATCGTTTCAGAGTAGCTTCTCGCTATGACAACGAACTCGATTCTTATTTTAATAAACAAAAGATTTTGGATGGTTGCAAATCTGCTTATGCACTTTACACCATCACCTGCCCTGACAGAGATGAGTTAATGGCTTATCTGAAAGACAACGGCATTCCTTGCGGTGCATATTATCCTCGTCCGGTCAACACTCAAACCGCTTATGCAAAGTGGAACACCCGCAGCGTTCCTGTTTGTGAAAAATTATCCAAGACCGCATTGTCTATCCCGATGACCCCGTATTTGGATAACGAAGATCTTGACTACATCATCAAGACCATGAACGAGTTTGCCGCTCAGAAAAAAGACAAAGCCGCATAAAGAGCAGCTTTGAAAATAATAAATCCCTCTTTGAAAAATTTCAAAGAGGGATTTTTTTGACCTTTATCGACAACGTTATCCCGAAAAAAAATTTTGCTAAGGTAAGATAAAAATTAGTTTCAGCCCCGAAAACACCTATCTAAGCAACGCGACTTCTTGTCCCAATCAGAAAACAGCCAAGTGATGCCCGCGGGGGCCCCCCGCTCCTCAATATGGTACTAATTTCTGGGGTAATTCTGACAATAATTACGGCTTTGGTTCTTCAAATATTCACGACAATATTGAGAATAGAGAGAACCAAACCGAACAGAGTTATGGGTTGGAAAACAGTAACACACCCCAATGGAGACTGAACAACACAGCTTTAGTGCAAAATAATAATGCGTATCTTGATTTTAATGGAAAGGAATTACGTTGGCATCAAAATAATAAGGTAACTAATTCTTGGAAAGCAATGTCGGGGCAGCCTGATTATCAATGTAAAGAATATGACCGCGTAAAAAATAAAGGTCCATTACCAGAAGGAAAATGGTTGGTAAGACAATCTCAACATCAGAATTATGACCAAACTCAAACGATATGGGACAAATTAAAAAATAATCTTGGAGGAGGTGAATGGAGAGGTGGAAAAGCTTCTTGGGGAAACAACCGCATTTGGTTGGAACCAGCGCCTGGAACAGATAATAAAGACCGCACAGGCCTCTCTATTCATGGTGGTAAAGAGTATGGTTCTGGTGGATGTATTGATTTAACAGATAAGATGGATGATTTCACCGATAAATTTAAGAGATATGGACAAGACATGATTCTTAATGTAAAATATGATAAAGATTGTTGGTGATTTTTATTGTATCTTGGATAAATGCTCAATATACTAAAAGCAAATTTAACCGAAGGTGTAATTATGAAAAGAATTAAGCTGATACCTTTTTATCTCCTATTAGCTTTAAACGGATTTATAGTTTTTATATATACTATAACATATCCAAAAGAAATGAGCAGCGACCAAATGCCTTGGAACTCTGAGGCTTTAGGTTGGGCATATGAAAACAAAATTAATTATACCATTTTTACAATAATAGATATGCTGATAATAATTGCTCCTTCGGTTTATGCTTGGAAGAGCCATAAAACAAATCTGGTAAAATCCTATATAGTACTATCCATTCCTGCTTTTGTTTATCTTATACGCTATATATATTTTACTAACTTTTTTAACATATAAATATATCATAAAGTACAAACTTTTGGGGTAATTCTGACAATAACTATGGCTTTGGTTCTTCAAATATTCACGACAATATTGAGAATAGCGAGAACCAAACTGAATATGTGGGAAATTGCACTCCTTTTGGTATTGCCAAAAGAGCTTTTGAAGTGTATAAAATGTCTAATATCTCAAATCCTGTTAAAACCGGAAATAATGCAGTTGATTTTGCATTAGGAAAAATTCCAGCCATAAAAAAATGGAATACTGGTTTTAATATAGGTAAATTGGGATTTGTAGCACAACAAACATATAATGATACATGTAAGCACAAAAATTAATAACCAGATTTTTTTGCAAAAGCTATTATAAAGGAGATAATATTTATGAAAACGTTTGCTTGGCATGTTTTAATTTTAGGTGGATTTTACTTTATTATCTCCTTGCTCTCTTTTTTTCCGGAAAATTCCATTTTAAATACCATAAACATAGCGGCATTTATTATTTTTGCCTTAATGTTTTTCATTTTATGCTTTAAGAAAAAATATAATTTCATCAGCAGATTTCAAAACAAATTTACTAAAACAAGTATTTATTTGGCCGCTCTCGGTATTGGTGAATATTTTAGTATTATATTCATCACTATTCCCGGAACAATTTATGGATACAAAGTCGCTATGGCACAGTATAACGGAGAGGAAATACCTTTAGCACCAATAAGCTATTTAAATAACATCTATTCCATATATCTTATTATTTCATGCATTTCCCTTATCTGGGCAACCTATAAAAGCTTTATAAAAAAATAGATTTTTATTATCATAAATATACGCAGCCCCAACTTTCTAAACATCTTTATTGAATTTTGCGCCGCCAAATGCTCGGCCTTTCACAAGAAAAATTAGCCGCCGCGCTTTCAGCTTAGCTTTTTTTGAAGAGTTTTTTCTTAGATTTTGATTTTACTTTTGCCTCAAGCTTTTCCGGCTCAACAATTCCGCATGAAACAACAAACTTCAGTCCTTCTTCAACCGACATATCTAATTCAATCACATCTTTCTTCGGTACAAAGATTAAAAAACCGGAGGTTGGATTTGGCGTTGTCGGCACAAACACATTCAGCATTTCGTCTTGCAGTTTTTTCTTCACTTCACCTTTTGTTTCCGCCCCGAGGAAGCCGATAACCCATAGCCCCTTGCGCGGATATTCCAGCAAAACACATTTTGAAAAAGCTCTGTCCTGATTAGAAAAAATCGTCTCAAAAACTTTTTTCAATAATGAATAGACACTGGAGACAACCGGCAACCGCCGCACCATCCAATCGCCGAGATGCACAAAAAACCGCCCGACAAATCCGGCCGCAAACATCCCGACAACAATCAAAAACAGCACCAGCAAAATAATTCCGATCCCCGGAACCGTCATCGGAATATTATACCGCTCCATAATCTCGGGAGGAATCAACTTATGAACCGAGTTGTCAATCCACAAAAAGATTTCATAGGCAATATAAAAGGTAATGGCCACCGGCGCCGTCACCAAAATTCCGGTGAAGAAATAAGCTCTGATTTTTTCACCCAGCTTCATAAAAACCGCGCGCTCACGTTCCAAACGAATACGTTTGATATTTTTAGCACGTTCCTTCACAACATCACTCATTTATTGTCCACCTTTCCGCGCATCTTCAATAATAAACTGAAGAGAATTCCGCCCCTGCCACGTATCACGACGCAAAACGCCGACCACATCATAAAGAGAAACACTTGGCGCCAATAACTCTTTGCCAAGTTCAGTATCCGCCACCCGAAAAGCCATTGCCTTTAAGGAAGCGCCGTTATCACCGGATAAAAAGCAGCGCACATGCCCGCTACCAAACAACGCCGACTTTTTAATATGTACATTTTTTAACATCAAACGCGGCTCGGCATTTCCGGCCCCAAAGGGCTCAAGCTTTTCCAGCTGTTCAACCAAAGACAAGGATGCCCCACCAACATCAAGACAAGCATCAATTTCCAAAACCGGAACAATTTTCTCATCACCGAGCTTTTCTTTAACATAAGACCCGACAAACGCACGAAACTCTTCAACCTTATCTTCATTAAGAGAGAAACCGGCCGCCATAATATGCCCACCGCCTTTAGTTAAAAGGCCGCGCTCTTTAGCTGCAATAATCAACGCCCCCAAATCGACATTCGGAATAGAGCGCGCAGATCCCTTGACTTCATCCGCCTCAATCGACATCACAAAAGCCGGTAAATTATAGCGCTCTTTCAGCTTTCCGGCCACAATTCCGATAACGCCTTGATGCCAGTCTTTTCCAATAGCAAAAGCAATCGGATAAGATTGCGGCTTTCCTTCCAGTTGCTCAATAGCCTCAAGCAAAACATAGGCCTCAATTTCTTTGCGTTGATCATTAAATTGATTAAGTTTATCAGCCAGCAGATTCGCTTCAACCTCTGTCTTTGCGCACAAAAGTTTATTACCGAGAGCCGCCTCGCCCACACGCCCGCAAGCATTAATTCTTGGCCCAAGAACAAAGCCTAGATGATAAGCGCGCGGCGCTTCTGACACATTAGACTTGTCAAACAAAGCCTTCAACCCCAGATTACGACGCTGCGCCATAACCTTTAACCCTTGCCGCACAAAAGCCCGATTAAGCCCGAGCAAAGGCACCACATCACAAACCGTCCCCAGAGCCACCAAATCAAGCCAGTTCATCAAAGACGGCTCTTTATGTGTCTGATAAAACCCTCTTTGCCGCAAAAACCGATTAACCGCCACCACGGTCATAAAGACAACCCCGACCGCCGCCATATATTTAAGATACGGATAGTCTGAATCTTCCTCATCGAGCCGCTTGGGGTTAACCAGCGCCAAAACATTCGGCAGCTTAACTTCGGCCTCGTGATGATCAAGCACCACTACTTCAAAACCCTTTTCACGAGCATAATTAAAAACATCAAAAGCCGTTGTTCCGCAGTCCACTGTCACCACAAACTTTATTCCCAGCGCGGCAAATTCATCAAAAGCCATCACACTCGGGCCATAACCTTCCTCTCGCTCGGGAATATGAATAAAAGGCTCAATCCCGTTTGCCTCCAAAAATGAGCGCAAAACCGAAGTTGACGTCGCACCGTCAACATCATAATCGCCGATAATACCGATTTTTTCGTTATTTTGAATAGCCTCTGCGATTCTCTCTGCCGCAATCTGCATCCCCTTAAGACAATAAGGATCAGGCATAAGCCTCTGCAGCTTGGGCTCAATAAAATCTTCAACCTCGTCGGGAGCAACCCCCTTTGCGGCCAATATCGCGCTCACAATATAAGACAGCCCATACCTCTGAGCAATAAGCTCTGCATTGCGCTCTGAAAATGAGCACATCTTCCACAAATTTCCGGCAAGAGATTTTTCGCTATCCGATACAGGCGTCAATGAATCACCTCAATCTTCTTAGTAGCTAAGAAAGACTTCAACACGACGGTTAAGGCGTTCACCCTCCGGCATAACTTCCAGATAAGCCGGCGCACTGTCTGATAATGCTTCAACCGAGATCAGCTCAGCCGGCATACCGGCGCGACGCAGTTCTTCAGCCACAGCCTCAGCACGCTTCTGCGAAACCTTAAAGTTTGCAAGTTTATGAGAAACGATGTCCGTATCATTGGTACGGCTTGAAGCATGACCGACAACCCGAACATGAGCATTATCTTTCTTTGCGGCTCTTACGATTTTTCTGATTCTTTCACGATAATCGGCATCAAGGAATGAGCTTCCGTTCTCAAAATAAAATGTATCAAGCTGATAAGTCACACTCGGCACAAAAGCCTTTTCGGGCAAAGCCTCGGCTGTTGCAACTTCTTCCTCCGTCACAACCGACAGCTCTTCTGTTTCAACGGGAGTCGTTTTAGCAGAACCGACCCGCTCCATTGATGCAATAAACTCCTCATCGGACAGATATTTTATATCCGGCATTTTGCTGGTTTCTTCAGGTGTTTCTTCGGCAATTTTATCAACCAGCGGCTTTTCTTCTTCAGGCTCCGGCGCAGCTTGTTCTTCTTTTGGCTCAGGCTTTACATCATCTGCTTTTGCCTGAGACTTTTCTTCTTTAGCCACAACCTTTTTTTCCGATTCTTTCTTTTCCGGCTGTACTTTTTCTTTAGGCTCTTCTTTAGCTTCCGAAGCCGAAACTTTTTCCTCTGCCACAGCCACTTTTGCCTCTTCATCAAACTCATGTGCGGCAGAAGGCAAGCCCTCGCCCGCTACGATTTTATTTCCGTCAGCTGCCGTATTTTTATCAAAAAACACAGCACAACCTGAGACCATAAACACACTCGACAAAAGCGCAATAGCATAAAAATTTTTCATATCCAAACCCTATATTTTATCCATAACTAAAGATATAGATATAATATAATCTTCCGTTAGACAAGCACAAATCGCAATAAAAAAACAAAAAAAACAATAAAGATTGTATTTTAAAGAGAAGTCGGTATAATTTCAAAAAAAAGACCTCAACCATAAAGGAGCCCCCAATGAATGCAAGCGCAGTCGATTCGGCAATAGATGTAGCCTATTGGTTTTTTGACCGAGCAGAAGCCGACAAACAACTTCTTGAGGAAGAAAAACTTCAACCGCTTCTTTATTTATCCCAAGTATATTATGCGCGCACCTATAACGGCGCGACATTGATGCCATCATTGTTCATCTGTGACGAAAACGGATTCTACGAACCCAATATCAAAAAGATATTAACACTCGGCCGCCCGTTTATGCCGCGTGCAAAATTTGATAAAACCGTAAATAATTTTCTTGAAGAAATATGGGATAAATACGGCACCAGCAGCATTTCCTCGCTTGAAAAAACGGTCAAAGACAGCCTTCTTTATCGCAACAAATATAAAAAGAACACAAAAACCTTGGTTGAAAATAAAACAATAGTTGAATTTTTAAATAAGGATAGTAGAATATTTGAGAGCGAGGGAGAAAAAAACACCACCAAGGTTTTGCTCTCCCAAAACGGACCTGTCGTTGTCTCACGGTGGCAACCGAGAAAGATATAGACTTTGGTCTCAGAACGAAGGAGAAAGATGATGTCAAAATTCTTAAAATTATTTGTAGCAATTTTTTTGGTTGTCAGCTGCTCTAAAAAAGAAGAAACACCAACAGCAGAAGATTACAACTTGACCATAACCTCACAAGACGGCAATAAGTCTGAATTCATGGTTGAAGACGCCTTAACCCCGCAAGAACTTGAACACGGCCTGATGGGCAGAGAGTCTTTGGCACCCAAATCCGGCATGATATTTGACCTGCATAATTATAAAAACGCCGCCATGTGGATGAAAGACACCAAGATTCCGCTTGATATGATTTTTATCAAGAATAACAAAATCGTCTGGATTTATGAAAACGCACAGCCGATGTCGACTGAAACAATTATCTGTCCGGAAGAATTTGACTCAGTGATTGAGATTAACGCCGGCGAAGTCAAAGAATACAACATCAAAGTCGGTGACACGGTCGAACATGACTTTTTCTCAAACGGCACAGCAGCCGAAACCGCTGAACAGCCGATAGACGGCCCTGTTCCGGAAGAGTTTGTTGAAGACGGAGAAGAAATTGACATCGAAGAGGCTGAAATGCCTTCTGATGAAGAAACCGCTCCGGCTCCGGCTGAATAAACAATCAACCAAACAAAAAGAGGAGAGAATTTTCTCTCCTCTTTTTTTGTGCCCATACGGTAACCCGAACGGAGAATTTTTTTTGCCCTCGGGATAAAAACCTAAAAAGCGAGGACGGGGCGGACCTCGCGGCTGCTGCTCTTATTGGTGTCGTAGTTCAAGCCGTAACCGTCGAGAAAGTTTGAGGTCCACGCCCATGTATTGTCGCGCTCGGACGACGACCAAGCGTAGGTGCTGTCTGTGAATTTTGTCCCACCCGCTCGGCTGAATCCCGTATTGATAACGCTTTGATTGTTATAATATGAGGTAAATATTCCTGCCGCCGGCAA
>CALXTD010000006.1 GCA_944391315.1 uncultured Alphaproteobacteria bacterium
CCCATACCCTTGGCGACTTCATTAATATCGGCTCCAGTCTTTTCGCAGAAATTAGCCATCTCATTAATATAATGAATCTTAATTGCCAAAAACGCATTAGACGCGTATTTAATGGTTTCTGATGAGCGACGTTTGACAAACAACATATTGGTTTTGCCTTCAAACGGCTTATATAGCTCCTTAATGACATTCTTAGCTTTTTCGGTATTGGCGCCGACAACAATTCTGTCCGGATGGAAAAAGTCGTGTACGGCAAAGCCTTCACGCAAGAACTCCGGCAAAGACACTACATCAAAGTCAGCAGTCGGATTTTTCTTTTGAATCAAACCTTCAACCACATCGCCGGTTCCGACAGGAACAGTGGACTTGGTGGCAACAACTGTGTAGCCGGTTAAATATTCTGCCAACTCTGTTGCAGCTGCGTGAATATATTTCATATCGGCTTCTTTAGTGACCGGATGAGGCGGTGTGCCGACGGCGATAATCACCAAGTCAGCATCTTTTACTCCTTCTTCCATTGAGGTTGTAAAGTGCAAGCGCCCTTCCCTAACGTTTTTATGGAACAAATCTTCTAAACCGTCTTCATACAAGGTAATCTTTCCGGCTTTTAAGGCATTTATTTTGCTGGGTTCACGGTCTATACAAGTAACTTGGTTGCCTAATTCAGCCAAGCCTACACCTGTGGGTAATCCGACATATCCGGTTCCAATAATTCCTACTTTCATAATATTACTCCGCTTTCTTAAATAAATTGATTTGAGTTTTGAAATATTCTATGGTCTTGTCTAAGCCTTCATCCAGCTTGATTTTAGGTTCCCAGCCAAGTTTGGTTTTGGCCAAGGTAATATCCGGACGCCTCTGAGTTGGGTCGTCTTTGGGTAAATCTTTGTACACAATCTTTGAGCTGCCCCCTATTTTGGCCACAACCTTTTCCGCCAGCTCCTTAATGGTAAATTCTCCGGGATTGCCGGTATTAACCGGACCGGTAAAGCCAGCTTCGGAATTCATCATGCGTATCATCGCTTCAATCAAGTCATCAACATAGCAGAACGAACGCGTTTGAGAGCCATCTCCGTAAATGGTAATGTCTTGCCCGCTCAAAGCTTGGCAGATAAAATTGGAAACAACACGCCCATCATTTGGATCCATCTTTGGGCCATAGGTATTGAATATGCGGATAACCTTAATATCAACGCCTTCATGGCGGTGGTAATCAAAGAACAAACTCTCGGCGCAGCGCTTACCTTCGTCATAACAAGCGCGAATCCCGATAGGATTAACATTGCCGCGATAGGTTTCTACTTGTGGATGGACAAGTGGTTCTCCGTAAACTTCGGAAGTTGATGTTTGCAATATTCTGGCCTTATGCTTTTTAGCCAGTTCCAGCATATTGATTGCACCAAACACACAAGTCTTAGTTGTCTTTATCGAATAGCTTCCCTGATAAGCCGGAGGAGATGCCGGACAAGCCATATTGTAAATCTGGTCTATTTTTTCATCATTAACATTCAAAGGTTCACAAATATCGTGCTCAATAAAACGAAAATTCGTATGGTTCATAATTTCTGCTACATTTTGCAGGCGTCCAGTGTAGTTGTTATCAACGCAGATAACGCGATTGCCTTCTTTAATAAGTCTAATGCATAAATTGGAGCCTAAAAAACCGGTTCCTCCCGTGACTAATATCGTTTTCATTAAAATATACCTCTTGAAATTAAATAATGTTTTATTTGATCAGAATATTTATGGCTGGGTGCAATTGTGCTTTTTACATTATAAACCGGCATAATCACCGAAACTTTAGGCATGGTAAGTGTCCTTTTCTTCCAGACCGTTTCGTTTGACAAAGCGGAAGACGGTATTACGAGTGACGTTGAAACGGCGGGCGATTTCGGCTTTGGTGACATTTTGTGCCAAAAGCTTGCGAATTTCTTCTTCCTTACCTCCCAAGCGTTTTTTGATGAGTGCCCCGAGTGGACGACCAAGCTTTACCCCTTCATTTTTCCGTTTTTTCAGGACTTTTTTAACATTTTGCGAAATCAGGTTGCTGCGAACATCTATGGCAATATCTATCCCTTTGAAAAAATCATCGGTCAGATTGTTTTCATTAAAATGATAACCATCTTCGATTGAATAGATTTGTAATTTATGGTCACGGCAGAAAAGCAAATTTTCTTTAATCTGTGTCAGACCATCGCCTAACGCGCTGATATTAAATATAACTATACCTTCTGTTTCCGGCAGAATCATTTCTTTTATATTGGCAAAGGCGTAATCCGCGCAGATACAATCAAGCCTTAGCCCTTGCTCTTTGGCAAAAGACTGAACGGCCTGATACTGGCGTTTTTGCTCTGTTTTATCCTCGTTATTTTGTATATAACCTATGTACATACCGAATCGCTATCTTCAAAAAGCTTCACTTTTGAAGATAAAATTGCTATCTTATTGTAAAAACGATGAAAAATCTTTGCGTAACAAGGATTTGCATAAATAAAAAAATATATCTTGAAAATAGAAAAAATATATGTATGATACCTCTATTAATATAACAAATAAATGAACCTTTTTGAACGTCGTTTAGTTTTAGTAGGCTTTATTTTTAGTGTTTAATTTGTTCTTGTATATAGTTTCATTAAACTATTTATGAGGACTATCAAATGATTTATAGATATTCCGCAGAGTCACTTTGTCGGCTCTGATGATAAAGTTATTCCTCCGGTATTAGTTAATAAATTTGTGGAAGAAGCGTGGCCGGTAATTACGGTTGAAGGCGCTTGTCACAATTCCGGTTGGGAAAGCATTTACCCAATCATTTGGAGCGAAAATCCTTAAAATTCATATTGGTAACCAATCGTGATTTCATAAGGCATGGTTATTTTGCTGCCTAGATGTGTTGAAACCTCAAAGAAGGCTGTGTTTTGTTCATTCCAAACACCTTTTACACCGGCACCTAATTTATAGTGCGTGGCTGACATGTCTTCTTTCATCAGATAATCTGCGACTTGAACTTTGCTCTCGGACTTCCAGTCATGGATTAAACTGAACTTACCAAAAACTTCTGCCTCGGCTGTTTCACTAAAGCTATATTTTTTACCACCGGTTACTCCAATACTACCTTTGAGATTGTCTTGATCAGAACCTGTTATCAGGGTATTGAAGTTTGTGCGATAGCTAACACCCTTGATCCACATATATTCCAAGCCGACATGAGGCTCAATATACCAATCTTTATCTAGTTCAAAACGGCGCCCACCGATAACTGATGCATGCCAACCATGTGTATCATACTTTCCGTTAACAATGGCGCCTGCCGGCGTATAGCTGTTTATTTTTTGATCATGAATAAAATAAGCCCCCATGGCGTCTAAAAACCACTGATTTTCGGTTGTTAAGCTTGAATACAGACCAAAGCTTTTGGTATAGCCTTCTGACTTTCCGGCTTGACTAAACTCCTGTCTGGACTTGCTATAGCTGGTGAAGCCTCCCAATCTAACTTGGTAATCACTTTCTTCCATTATTTCATAGTCTACGCCAATATTGCCACCGTATACATCTGTTTGGCTATCTGTTCCATCATTAAAGTCTTGGTTTATGCGACGGCTGATGCCTTTTACCCAAAGACCGCCTTCATGTTTGCCTTTTCCATGTTTTTCAAACATTCGGCTATAAACAGGGCTTAAATGCGCGTAAAATAAAGACGATAATGAGCTAAACGTATTTTTTGCAACATAGGTTGTCTCGTTAATTTTATCGGTGTTTTCCAGATACCAATCATTGCCTTCTTGAACCAATTTATACTGATAAGCTCCGACATCTACTGCCCCTCCTATCAGATAAAAGTTTTCATGAGCGGATTTTTCATCAATAATTTTATATTTATTTGGAGCTGTGTCCATGCTATAATCATTAACAATCAGACCAAATTCACCATCTCCGTTTTGGATATTTATTTGATCTGCCTCATTTGATGATATATTTGTATTCATACTGAATATTCCGGTCCCGTTAAGGTTTTCAATATTCAGTGTGTGATAACTGTCTCCTTTGGCCATATTTACCAGGGTTTTATCCAATGTCAGATTTGGAATTTCGTTATCTCCTACAATATTTATAATACTGTCTGCAGCTGTTGTCGTTCCGGTTAACCTTCCGCCGCTTTGCAAATTTAATATTGCTTTATCCAATGTCGCGGCGTCTGCAGTTCCTCCTGATAGAATATTTAATACTCCTCCTCTGTTTACTTTTGTATTTTGAGCCAATCCGTAAACATTTTGACGTCCGCTGTTAATCTGAGTTCCGCTGGCCGTTCCATAAACATTTTCAACACCGGCATTTAGAATCGTGTTTTGTGACTCGCCGCCTGTTTCTACAGTTAAAGTACCGCCTGACACTGTGGTATTTTTAGCAGTTCCATAAACATTTTGTGCGCCACTGGTTAAGCTTGTATCTGTTGTAAGGCCATAGACATTTTGAGTTCCACCTTTAATCTGGGTACCACTGGCCGTGCCATAAACATTTTCAACACCTGCATTTAGAATCGTGTTTTGTGTCTCGCCGCCTGTTTCTACCGTTAAAGTGCCGCCCGACACTGTGGCACTGATTGCTTTTCCGTTATCTTTGACGATTAAACTTCCGCCAGCATTAACCGTTGCTTCGTGAGCCTCACCAATTGCGGTTAAGGTTCCGCCATCATAAATATTTGAACGATAAGCATAGCCTCCGGTATTTGCTATTTGATTGCCGCCGCTATAAATTTTGGCATTATAACCATAGCCACCACTCATAATTTGTTGAACACCGGTGCCTTGTATGGTGGTTTCATCAGCTTGGCCATCGCTTTCGATATATTGAGTTCCTCCGTTTATAGTACTATTTAAGTCGTAGCCATAGACATCTTCAATACCGCCATTGAGGGTTGTGTCTGACACAAACGCTCCACTGTTAACCAGCATTGTTCCATTTGTGATGGTGGTATTTTCAGCATAACCGGTACTATACACTGTCATTTTTCCGGTTCCTTTAATTTCTGCATCTATCGAATCGCCATAAACAGACTGCAGACCGCCACTAATAATACTTCCTGTTACTTTGCCTCTGACCGCTATGTTTTGTTCGCCTCCATTTATCTGGGTTCCGTTTGCTACTCCATAGCGATTAATTTGTTGGACACCGCCGTTTATTATACTGTTATTATCGGTTCCGCTTACACTTTCAGTTCCTGAATTTAGAATCGTTCCAGAAGCTGTTCCGCCGCTTAATACTGACAACTTTCCACCGTCTATTGTTGTATTGTTGGCTACACCATTACGGTTAACATTTGAGCTACCGCCTGTTTGTATTGTCGTTGAATTTGCGGTGCCGCTTATTGTTTGTATGGCATTGGCTTGAATATTGCTGCCATTTGATGTTCCGCCGCTTGATATATTTTGCTGACCACCGGCGTAGACATTACTGTCATTGGTAATGCCTCCACTCATTACTTGTTGATTTCCATACACGGAGAAGCTATTTGCCGTTCCATAAACCTGCTGAGTTTGAACAGGATTAACAAGCCCGCCTGTTTGGGTTGTTCCGGCATCTACGACCGTTGTTACAGCCATCGCAGGCAGAGGAATTAAACTTACGGCAAGAGAGAATCCAAGTTTTTTCATATTTTTTCTCCATGATTGCATTTCTTTTTATTTAATTCTGTTTTTTTACTTTACACCTCTTTTCTTAATTTATTTTTACTTGAATTTATATTTTTTGGTGATAGTCTGTATTTTGTTTGTAACTATCCGGAGCTTTGGGGCATTATGCCAGATATTTTGTTTTTTGATAAAGAAGTTCAAAAACCTTTTTATGACTTTCTTCAATCTGACAGCGGAAATCTTGATGTTAACCAAAGAAAAATTAAGCAGGCTTTTATTTTACCTCTGAAAAAATGTTCTGACGATAAAGATAATCATTTTTTTAGAGGTGGTGTAACCGATAAAGATGGTAATTTTGTTGAAGAATCTGCTCATCGAAAAGAAACAATCAGCGGAGAAATTGTCGGAGCATATGATTTTTCGACCAAAGATGTTCCCTTGATTCATAAAAATGTTATTTATGGTGGAATTTTAAACAATCATTTCGGGCATTTTTTAGTAGAAAACACCGGTCGTTTGTGGTGTTGGCTGGAGCATAAGGAAGAAGATCTTGATATTGTTTTTTTGAATACCAAAAAAAAGATTATTCCACAGTTTTGGACATTTATGAGTCTGCTGGGCATTCCTAAAAATAAAATTATTATTCTAGATCAGATTTCACAATTTGATTCCGTTTTGGTTCCTTCTCAGGCTCATATTCTTGATGTGTCTTATAATCCGAAGTTTATTACTCCTTTTCAATACATTAGCTCTTTGCTACCGGAAGCTCCTAAGAAAAAAATTTATTTGTCTCGCACTAAGCTAAAGCATGTTACCTCTTGCTTGGGCGAAAAACAGATTGAAAAGCTATTTGCTGATAATGGTTTTTCGATTGTCTATCCTGAAAAACTGCCCTTGCACAAACAAATTGAAATTATTAAAAATGCCAGCGTGATTGCCGGTGTTAACGGGACGGCACTTCATATGGCCTTATTTGCGACTCCTGAAACAAAAATTATTGTTCTGGAAAGAAGTGACCATTTTGTTCCTGAACAAATGATTATTAACAAAGCTCTTCATGCTGATTTTTATCACATCGGCGTTAATTTGAATCCTTTTCCCGTTGAGCATAGTATCGGGCCTACCCTTTTGGGAATTACTCAAAATTTGGTTGATTTTTGCTCAGCTCACAACATGCATTATGACCCCCAAAAAGTAAATTTTGTAAAAAATTCTGATGCAAAAAAATTTGTAAAAGAGTTTTTGCGCAATTACTCCCTGCCGGACAATAATAAAAAACTAGCGCCGCTTGCTCCGGTTTTGGCCAGAAGACTTTCTTTCATGGCTCAGGCTTTTGCTCCCTTAAAAAAGGTTATTAAGCTAAAGGTTAAGCATTTGATAAAGAAAGCTAAATCCTTTTAAAAACTTATGCAAAGGTTTGTTTTTTGGACTTGAAATTTCCTTGCGCTGATTTATACTGTCTTCGTTGTTATTTCAAGGAAATGTTATATGTCTGATTCTGAACCTTTAGGAGCTCATTATACCCCGCGTCTTTCTACTTTTTCTGTTGCATCGGAAAATGCAAAAGCTATTGATTTATGCCTCTTTTCTTCTGACGAAAAAACAGAAAAACGTATCCCTCTTACAAAGGAAGGAATCTATTGGAAAACTGATGTTCCCAATCTCAAGCCCGGACAAAAATATGGTTTCCGCGCTTATGGAGATTATGATCCCTCTCAAGGATTGTTCTTTAACCCTAAAAAGCTTGCTATTGATCCTTATGCTTTGGAAGTTTCTTCCACTTTCAGGAACTGGCAATCAGAAGCTCTTAGTGTTGAGAACGATATAGACACGGCTCCTATTGTGCCAAAGTCTGTTCTTGTTAACGAAGATGAGCTATTTGATTTTGAAAAACTATCCGATATTTATAATCGTCCCAAATTTGGAATTGGCAAAAATATTATTTATGAAACGCATATCAAAAATTTTTCGCAGCTTAATCAGCATTTGCCCCCGAAAGACCGCGGACGACTTTCTGCCTTGGCTGATGACTGGACTATTCATTATCTTCAAAAAATCGGGATTAATAATGTTGAGCTAATGCCGATTGCGCCGACCTGTCCGGGGCGCCAAATTCCGGAGAGAGAAGGAAGATGTGATAGCTGGGGTTATAATCCCTATTGCTATTTTGCCGTTGATCCTAGATATGGAAATCTTAAAGATTTGCTTTTTGTTATTGATAAACTTCATAAAAATGGGATAAAGGTTACGGTTGATTCTGTCTTAAATCACTCCGGAGAGCATGCTGCCAGAGGCTATTGGAACAGGGCTTTATCATTTAAATTATTAGACAGTCCGAGCTATTATCTTGATGTTTATGGAAACAAAGCAGACTATATGAATTCAACAGGTTGTCACAATACACTTAATATTGACTCAAGGCTCGGGCACAGGCTTTTGCATGATTATATCAACCATATGCACAAGCTCGGAATTGATGGTATTCGCTGGGATTTGGCCGGAGATAATGCCCTCGATAACTATGGCAATTTTCAAGACAACGGCGCTTTTATCCAAGAACTTAAGCACGCCGTTAATGATCTGAAGATGGAAATGTATGTTGAGCCATGGAGCGCTTTGGGCGGAAACTATAGCGGAAGGTTTAGTCATCTTGTTCCCGGTGTTAAAGAATGGAGCGATAAAAGACGTGACTTTACGGCTAACTTTTTCAGTGCCAGAGAAAACGTGGCCGGTGAGTTTGGGGTTCAGGCTTCCGGATCTTCAATTATTGATCCGGTTAAAAACGAATCTGCCATGGTTGGAACGGCCTTTACTCATGACGGATTTAGTCTGGTTGGAGCTTTTAAATATCACAAAGACACGACAGACAACGGCGAACATGGACGAGATGGCAGTCCGGATGCTTATGCAAAATCTTATAATGACGAAGAACTTTACCGCAGAGCAGCCAGCGCTGCCGCAATGAATATTCTCAGCAAAGGAATCCCTCTTATTCGAAATGGAGATGAGCTTAGTTATGCCAGCCCAAACAATAATCCTTATTGTATTGATGATCATTCCGTATGGCTTAACTGGAATAATCTTGATGACCGACAGAAAAAGCTTTTTACACAAATATGCCGACTTAATGCACTGCGCCGTAAGCATCCTGTTTTTACTGACTTGACTCTATACAACGGCAAAGAAATGTCCGAAAACGGAAAAAAAGACATTACTTGGTTACGCCCTGACGGACAAGAGATGACCGTTGCTGAATGGACACTCCCTTATCATAAAACCGGAGCTTATATGATTAATGGGGCGGCAACATCTTCGCGTCAGGCTGATGATGATTTTCTGATTATGGCATCCGGTGATAATTATCACACTGTTGATTATACGCTTCCTACGCCACCTTCCGGCGGGAAATGGCAGCTTTTGCTTGATACTTCAGAAGGAAAATTTGCAGATACGGCGCGCTTGCTAGAGCCTAATAGTCATTATGCCCTAAAACCTTATTCATTTGTTGTGCTTACTCGCAAAAAGTCTATGACGCGCGTTAATCAAAAAGTTTTGGCGGCTTTTGTTGAAGCAAGAAAAAAACGACGCTAAAATGTATATATAAGAAACAATAATATTAGTATCATCCTAATCTAATTATTTTTTTATCGATCGAGGCTTAGTCTGTTTTTGTTGTTGGTATAAATTTCTCCGGAATTTGGACGGTTAAACCAAGTATAGAGGATGCTGACTTCTTCTTTATCAGATATCCATGGATTATAGTTTTTTAAAACCTGACTATGTAGGTTGTGCGTAAATATGGCGCGCAGTGTATTGTCTATATGAGTGGAATAATTATCACTAAAATCAGGCTGTGCGGCAATATTCATTGCAACTATCCCGCCCTCTTTGACATGATCTTTCACCCTTTGAAAATATTCTGCCGTTACCAAAGACAGCGGAGGAGTTTCTGCTGAATAAGAATCCAATACAATTAAGTCATATTTCTCTTTATTTTCATTTAAAAACTGGTTGGCGTCATTGACCACAAATTTTTTATTGGCGCCGAGTTTCTTGCCAAGAAATTTTTCTTCTGCGTGTTTCTTGAGGCTTTTATCTATATCAACATAAGTATAATCGTTAAAATCATCATCTTTGCCCATGGTAAAGCCGCCGGCTCCTAATATTAAAATTTTGCTCTTTTTATCCTTTGGAAGCGTATTTATAAAATTTTCATCAATATAGACAGTGTATTCGAACAGCAAATTTTTATCCGCTGATAATTTTGAGGCAAAAGTATCGTTAATAGTCATCAGCTTTGACTTGCCTTTATCTATATTTAAGATAGCGATGGTTGAAACAGCGTTGTTTTCGACAATTCCAAATATTTTTTCAAGAATAAGGCCATGGTTCAAAATTATAGCCGTCAGCAAAATTGCGCACCAGCGGAACGGCAAAAATCTTTTGGAAAACAATGCCGCACCGAAAAGGCACATTATTACCACACAGACAATGGTATAATTAACACCAAGCAAAGGCATAAAAACTAAAGTGGATACCAAAGAACCCAACACCGAGCCAATTGTATCAACCGCCATAACCTTGCCGGTATAGTTGCGGTTATATTTATGCAGCAGGCGGCTGGCCAATGATGTGATGAGGCCAAAGACATAAGACGGATAAGATAAAAAAATCAGGCTGTATATGGTTGTTTTTAGCAGGCTGTTGTTAATTTCCATCATATATAAGCCGGTAAAATATGCTGCCAATAAGACAAAGCTTGATGATAATATGACCAGCCATGACAGGCGGATAAAAGATTTATATATTGTGTTTCTTAGTCTGGTTTGTGATATAGAGGCGGTTGAACCTTTATAATATCCGACAGACATAAACAGCATAATCACTCCGATGATAATCGACGTTATTGCGGTGGTTGAACCGACAAATGTACTGAGTTGTCTTAACGCAATCAGTTCCGTTGCCAGAGAAGCAAAGCCACCGATAAAAATTGCGCTCAGCATCAGGAGTTTTATTTTTTTATTCATGTTTGTCTTCTTTCCGTCATTATTTTATTTGAGTGTAATCTTCCTTGAGTTGCCTTGCAAGGCCAAAATAATTTATGCTCTTTTGGTTTTATGGTTGACGGTTTATGTTTTTACAACTATCATTATTCTATCTTGCATATAGGAGAAAAGATTATGTGCCGTTATTTCTCGTTAATTTGTGTTTCTGCCTTTTTAGCTTCTGCGGCCTTTGCCGGTGACATTCGCTATGGATATAATAATCAGGGAGAATATGTGCCAATCGAGATTGACGGGCAGCGCGTTGAATATGGCTACAACAATCAGGGCGAATATGTTCCCATTGCCATTGGAAACAAAAGAGTTGAATATGGTTATAACAACCAAGGAAAATATGTCCCGACATCAATCGGTGATGAAAAAATCGGTTATGGATATAATAACCAAGGCGAATATGTAGCAACTTCTATCGGCGATGAGAAAATCGGTTATGGATATAATAACCAAGGTCATTATGTGCCAACTTCTGTCGGTGATGAAAAAATCGGCTACGGATACAACAACCAAGGTGTTTATGCGCCGGTTGCCATAGGACAACCATTTTAGCAGGATTTTGAGCGTTTCGGCTTAGGATTAATATTTTAGGGCTATGCCGGTTACGATGGCGTAGCCTTTATTGTTATTATCTGATGCTCTGTCAATGCCTTTTGAATTGATGTATGCATTTATCCAAAACAAGTCAAAATATTTATTTAGTGTGTAGCGGTTGGTTTGCACCAATAAATCATCTCGGTGTCTGGTGTTTTCGGCCTGAGCATGAAGGTAAGCTAAATTTGTTTTGAATGCGCCAAAATCATACCCAATGCTAAAATCCCAGACCTGACTTTCACGATAATTATCAAAATATGCCGGCAGGTTTGAATTTTGGGCGGTTGTTGAAATCGGATTTTTATGGCCTTCAATATATGCTTTTTTATAAGATGTTGACATGCTCAGGCCTTTATACTTCCATCTTAAGCCAAAGGCCCATTCATTATCTGTTCGATTAAATAGTCCATATGCGGCCGAGGTATATAAAGTTCCTAAGCCGACATCCCATTTATTTTGCATTCCTGCCGTATAACCGTCTTGGGTTGTTTCATAATTTACATAACGGCTGACCAAGCCGCGGCGATTGGCATTATCCGGCGTGTAGCTGAAACCTAATTTTGTATTTCCAATTTCCGGAGTAAAATAACTAAATTTTGCGGCTCTGCCATCATCTAAAATATGACTGGATTTTGGGGTGGCAAATTTGACGCTGCTTAAACCATTTACCCAGTTGGCACTGCTCAAAAAATATGTGAGGTTGCTATCTTGTATCCCGAGCCAACTTATATCTTGCGCCCCTTGATGCAAAATATAGGCTGCGTTATAGGTGTATCCTATCGTCAGCTTGCCGTAATTTTTATGTTCGGCCAGGGCATAGGGATAAAAGCGCCAGTCTCCTTTATCATAGCTCTTATCATGCTGGCGATAGACAACTGTATAATCTCCGTGCAGTCCTAATCTGGTACCGTTATTATATTTATATGCTCCTTCTAATTTTCCATCCAGACGGAAAACTCCCCTATTCGGCAAATTGGCGATATTATTGTCGTCTCTTGTTTCCATTACGCCATAGTATAAACCGCCCAATCCGGACTGCCAAAACTCAAATTCATCGGCATAGCTTGGCAACGAAAAGCTCATAACCGCCAATGCTCCTGTCAAAAACTTCTTCATTCTTTCTCTTTATTTTTTCATTTAATTGAGGGAGTATATTACATAATTATTTTTTAAATTTTACTTAATCATTCCTTATTATTCCCTTTTCTGACACTTTTAGTTTTATTCTCTTGACTTGATTTTTAAAATGTTTTCTTATGTCTTAGGTGTTTGTTTTTCTGAGGGAGATTATGGCTAGGTTATTTCATTCAAAAGTCTTTGTTTTGGCACTTTGGGGCGCTGTTATTGCGGCTTTCATATTCGTTGGGCGCTGGGGGTTTTTGAAATATCTTGACTATAAACAAGAGAAACTGGCTCAAGAACTGACAGTTCATGACAAGCCATTTAATGCTGAAACACTCGTTCAGATGGCTAAGTCCCTTGCAAAGAATCCTTATATTCCACCAAAATCTGCTTTACCTAAAGAAATTGACACACTTGATTATGACCAGCATCGTGACATTAGATTTGTGCGTGAAAACGGTCCGTGGTTTGATAAAAAGCTAAAGTTTGAAATGCAGTTTTTTCACCTTGGTTCTTTGTTTAAGACATCTATCCCCGTTAACGAAGTTATCAAGGGAAAGAGTCACTCTATTCCTTATTCTGCTGCATTTTTTGATTATGGTAAGAATAAACTTACTTCCGATGCACTTAAAGGAATCGGATATGCCGGTTTTCGTCTTCATTACCCGCTGAATTCATCTGACTATTATGATGAGTTGGTTGCTTTTTTGGGCGCAAGCTATTTTCGGGCTCTCGGAAAAGGCCAAAAATACGGTTTATCTGCTCGCGGCTTAGCGATTGACACCGCCTTGCAGACCGGCGAAGAATTTCCTATTTTCAGAGAATTTTGGATTGTGAGACCCAAAAGAAAAGACAATTTTGTTACAATCTATGCTTTGCTCGACAGCCCCAGTGTGACGGGTGCTTTTGAATTTAAGGTTACTCCGGGGGAAAGCACGACTATTGATGTTGATGCAACGTTATTTACGCGAAAAGCTATTAAAAAGCTTGGCATCGCACCGTTGACATCTATGTATTTGTTTGGAGAAAACACAAAGAATCGGTTTGATGATCATCGTCCCGAAGTTCATGACAGTGACGGATTGTTAGTTTGGAACGGAAATAATGAATGGTTATGGCGACCTTTGGATAATGCAAAACAGCTTCGAATCAGCGCTTTTGTTGATAATAACCCTAAAGGTTTCGGCTTGCTTCAGCGCGACCAAGACCCAGCTCATTATCTTGACTTCGAATCTATGTATGAACAACGTCCAAGCCTGTGGGTTGAACCGCTTGAAGACTGGGGAAAAGGCTGGGTAGAACTGGTTGAAATTCCGTCCATCCAAGAAATTCACGATAATGTTGTTGCTTATTGGGTTCCGAAAAAGCCGGTTGATGCTAATCAAGAACTTCATTTCAAATATCGTCTTTATTGGTTCAAAAAACTGCCCATTACAAAAGTTCCCGGCGATATTACCGCCACCTATACAGGAATCGGCGGAGTATCCGGAATGCTCGAAACGCAGAAAAGAAAATTTGTGATTGACTTTGACGTTCTTAACATGGAAAAAGAACTGGCTAAAGGCATTGTATCGTTAGATGTTTCAGCAAGCGAAGGAAAAATCTCCGGTCAACATTTGATGTATAATCCCGTTACAAAAGGATTGACTGCTTATATCGACTTTGTTCCTAACGGAAAAACGTCTGAGTTACGAGCCGTTCTGGTAAAAAAAGGTAAGAATATTTCTGAAGTTTGGAGTTATCAGTGGTTGCCTTAAAGCTTTTATCCAAAGATGATGTTATCGCCGCTTATTTGAAAAGTTTTGGTTTTCAAGGAGAACGTTTGGCTGCAGCGGTTTCAGCTATCTCTGCTGACTTAAAGACATTTTCTTCCGACGACGGTGAAGCCCTTATAAAAAAAGTGGATTTAATTTTATTAAAAACCGCACGAAAGATTTTTTTGCATGCAGAGCTTGCCGATGAACAGTTATTGGCGCAGTTTAAGCTTTGTTTTATTTTGGCTGGTGGTGCTGAAAAATGTTCTCCAGCCGCACTAAAGACACTCTCTTTGCCGGAATCATTAATATCAGAAATGAGGCAACTCTTTATGGTGAATGCTCCGGCTTGCCACTATCAAGAAATGCCGGCGCAGTCTTTGGATTATTCTTCAATCGAGGAGAAAAAACATGGTTAACCGTTTTATTCCGATTTCTCCAAAGCAAATTAAGCGCCGCCGCTCTCTGATATTCGGCTTGGTATTGGTGTCAACTCTTTTGGCAACCTTGAAGTGGATTGTGGTTATTCCCAGTGATGCTTTTATGGTTACCAAAATTTTTATGACATTGTTTTTTGTTTTGACTTTTGCATGGATTGCGCTGTTTTTCTGGTCAAGTATTTTCGGCTTTGTAGAATTGTTGCGGCGCAGAAATGTTCCCGGCGTACATTGGCCAGCTGCTCAGCGTCAGCTTTCTTCAAAAACGGCTATTTTAATGCCGGTTTATAACGAATCTCCGTCAACTGTATTTGCTAATCTTTTGGCCATGGCAGAAAGCCTAAAAAATACCGGCCAAGAAAAGCATTTTGATATTTTTGTTCTTAGCGACACGACCAATCCTAAGGTTTGGATAGAAGAAGAAAATCTTTGGTTTGAAACAAAAAAGTTAATGCCCAGCGGCATGAATATCTATTATCGCAGACGTGCACAAAACACAGCACGAAAAAGCGGTAATATCGAAGATTTTTGCCATAAATGGGGGGCGCTTTATGACTATATGATTGTGCTTGATGCAGACAGTCTGTTGGAAGGTGAAACAATGGTGACTATGGCTCAGCTTATGGAGCTGAACTCTGACAGCGGAATTATTCAAGCGCCACCGATGTGTGTTAATCAGAACTCTCTTTTTTCACGAATCCAGCAATTTGCCGGAAAAGTCTATGGCCCGATTGTTTCTGCCGGTTTGGCCTATTGGCAAGTCTGCGACAGCAATTACTGGGGGCATAATGCAATTATTCGCGTTAAGGCATTTATGCAATGTTGCAAACTTCCGGTACTGAAAGGGAAAGCTCCTTTTGGAGGTCATATCCTGAGTCACGACTTTGTTGAAGCGGCTCTTATTTCTCGCGGTGGATGGAAAGCATGGTTGCTTCCCGAGCTTAAAGGAAGTTATGAAGAATGTCCGCCTTCGATGATTGATTTTGCCGTTCGTGACCGCCGTTGGTGTCAGGGAAATATGCAGCACATAAAAGTTCTTATCTCTAAGGCTATTCATCCCGTTAGCCGTGTGCATTTTATTATCGGAATTATGTCTTATTTATCTTCGCCTTTGTGGTTGTGTTTCTTGCTCATCGGGCTAGCGGTTGCGCTTGGGCGAAACATCTTTCCGACAGAATATTTTCCAACAACCTATACCCTTTTTCCGAACTGGCCGATATTTGATAAAATCGGCGTTATCAGCTTGTTTGCGTTTTCTATGTTTATGCTCATCTTTCCAAAATTTCTTGGTCTTATTATCTTTTTGAAGCAAAATAAACCCAAGAATTATGGCGGATTTTGGGCTCCGATTAAGTCTACTTTTACCGAGATTATTTTCAGCGCACTCTCGGCTCCAATCATGATGATGTTTCAAAGCAAATTTGTATTTGATATTTTTACCGGAAATTCCGTTAGCTGGAATACACAAAATCGTGACGCCGTCGGAACATCTTGGAAAACGGCTTGGCAACGCCACAAGTGGCATATGTTTTTGGGAATTGTCTCGACATTGATTATTTGGCAATATGCTCATGATTTGTTTTGGTGGATGTTGCCGATTACGCTCGGGCTTATTTTGTCGCTACCAATCTCGGTCTTTTCTTCTCGAGAAGCTCTTGGAATTAAAGCTAAGAAAAAGCGCTTTTTCATTATTCCGGAAGAAATCAGTTGTCCTGATATATTGCGCCGTTCTCTCCGCTTGCGTCCTAAGCTGAAATCTCTTAACACTGCAACAGAAGGGGTTATTTCTTTGGTTAAAGACAGCAGGCTTACGGCTTTGCACATCTTGATGCTTGAAGTTAACGGTCCGGCACCCATTGCTTCTCCTTTGGTCTTGGAAGCGGCTAAGATTAAGCTGGATAATTTTCTTAGTCATCATCTTGCTCCTGATTTTGAAAAAGATGAAGAAATCGCCCTGCTCTATCATCCCGAAATTCTAAAAAAAGCAAACCTCATTTTGCAGCTTGATTGAAATTCGCCATGATATTTCTTATGTCTTGATTTAGGCGCAAATTTGTTTTATCCTTGTTATAGCTATTTTTTTGAAAGGGTTTATCATGAACAAAATATTAAATTATATTCACAGCGGAAAAGGTATTGGAGCTCTTTTTCTGCTCGCATTAAGCTTGATTTGTGTTCTGCTTATCTCTTTGTCGCTTTCTCTCGGCACAAAAGAAATCGTTGAGAAAACACAAGAGGTTTCAGAAAAGTTGCTGCCCATTAAAATTGAAAATTATACTCTGGTTGAACCTGCTACCGAAAAAAGAGAGGCCTCTTTTTCTATCGGCGGTCAACAAATTAATTTTGCCATAGATCCAACAACGGATGCTCTTGATACTTCTGCATTGAAACAAGGTATCTATATGAGTCGCAAAAATGTTTATTTCGTCAGCGATGTTGATACCAAGGTTGAGTCTTTTGCTCAAAATCTGGACTTGCCCAAAGGTGATTATCGCGATACGATTACCGAGCTTTTATCTATGCTTAAATGGACAATTATCTTAGTGTCATTTGTCGGATTTTTTATTGCATTTGTCGTACTGGCTCTATTCTATGCTTTTTGCGCTGGTATTATTGGCTCTATCTTGAAAAAAGCTATTCCTTTTGATGCTAAAATGCGCTTGTCGTCAATTTGCTTATCCGGCGTTGTGATATTGTTTATTTTGCTGTCATTTGTCGGTTTGAACTTAGGCTTATTGGCTTCTTTGCCGATTGTGCTTTTGTTGCAGTTTTTCTATTTTGCAAAAATTGTTCCGACAGCGCAAGATTAATTTTTAACAAAAAAAACAGGCGGATTTTACTCCGCCTGTTTTTTTATGTTTCTTTATTTTCTTTTTATTACAGCTTCGGCAATTTCTTTGGCCAGTTTATCAACCAGCTCGCTTTGTTTTTCTACCAAATCAACGTAGCCTTTGCCTAAATCTGTCTTGAAAAAGCTGCGGCGGGAAGCCAAAATCGAACCATCCTTGCCGCTGATTTCCCACCAAGCTTCAATCATAACTTGTTCATCCCACGTTCCTTCAAAGCGGCTTATTTCTACATTTATGTTATAAGCTGCCGGTTTGTAGATGCTGTCAACCGTTCGGATTTGTGCTTGAGGCAAATACTGCGCAATATCCGCGGCCAAAGTTCTTTGAATAATGTCGCTCAAAGGGGCTCCCCAGCGGTTGAACTCGCTTTTTACAATCTCGACACGATTGCTGTCTATGGTTACAATTTGAGGCTGTTGCAGATAGTCTGCCAGCTCAATTTTTTCTATCTGAATGTCAAATGTTTTTTGAGAAAGAGCCTGAACCTCCATCGGGGTGCTTAAAGTGTAAAAAGTTGAGTTCGGACTATAGCCGCCAAAGCATCCGCTCAGTGCCATCATTGCTCCCGCGAGGGCTGCTTGTCTCCATTTTTTTATCATTTATTTCTCCTTTCCTCTGACGATAGCTTCCGGATGACGCTCTAAATAATCCGTCAAATTACGGAGAGAGTCTCCTGCCCGTTTTACGCTGACTGCGGCGTCATTCAAATTTTTTATAGTCGCTTTAATTGCCTGAGCATTGGTCGCAACAAGGTCGCTCGTACCTTGAAATGTTTTGCTGACTTGCGGTAAAATATTGGGCAATTCTTGATTTAGTTTTGTCAGGACTCCGTTAAAGTTTGCAACCAAAGCACTGACTTGAACCTTTGATAAGTCCTGCGAAATTTCTTTTATCGGCGATAAAACTGTCGGTATTTCTAAGATATCATTATTTTCGCCCTGATATTTTAGCACAATCGGGCTATTGGGCAATATTACCAATTCAACAATAAGCTGTCCCGTAATGTAATTTTGTATTCCAAGTCGTGCTCTCAGCCCTTTTTCAATCAGCTTATTCAGCAGTTCTTTTCTGCTATGATAGCTTTTGCGGGATAAGCTGCTTTTGTATTCGGTCAAGGTTGCATATACCGGTATGCGAAAGCTTGTGTCATCGCTATTCGTGATTAACTCTATTTTTGAGATTTTTCCGATTTCCACACCATTGAAAACTACAGATGAGCCAACGTTTAACCCTCTGACCGATTCATCAAAATACATAACAACCGTATCTCTTTTATTCGGCATAATGTTTGTGCTGATATAGCTGGCTAAAATGACAATAACCGCAACAATACCGGTTACGACAAACAAGCCTATCATCTTGGTATTTGGCTTTCTAGGCATGGATATTTTCTCCTCGCGTTAAAAATTCTTTGACTTTTTCATTTGGCGGATTTTTCAAAAGCTCTTTAGGATTGCCGCTGCCTTTTATGCTTTTGGTTTCCGCATCCAGATAAACGGAATTGTTGGCTACGGCAAAAATTGACGGCAATTCATGGCTGACGATTACAAAAGTTGTTCCCAGACTTTGGTTCAACTCGATAAATAAATCATCAAGCAAGTGAGAGCTTATCGGGTCAAGGCCTGCAGAAGGTTCATCACAATAGACTATCTTGGGATCTAGGGCTAAAGCTCTTGCCAATCCGGCTCTTTTTTTCATACCGCCGCTTATCTCTGATGGATAAAAATTTTCAAACCCGGCCAAGCCAACCAGCGCCAATTTTAGCGATACAAGTTCTTTTATCAGGCTTGAAGAGTAATCTGTATATTGCTGTAGCGGCATTGCAATGTTTTCGGCCAAAGTCATGGAGCTGAACAATGCTCCGCTTTGATATAATATGCCGCAATCAGTCATAATATCTTTGCGCAAAGTTTGATCTGAAGTCCATAAATTTTTGCCGTCTATTTTGATGCGACCGCTTGCTGCCTTTTTTAATCCGGTTAGGATATGAAGCAAAGTTGACTTGCCGCAGCCTGAGCCGCCCATAATCACAAAGATATCGTGTTCCTTCACCGCAAAGCTGATATTTTTCATCAGCATAAAATCGCCATAGCCAAAGCTCAAGTCTGTTGCTTCGATAATATTTTTGGGCTCTGCAATCATGCGCCGGCCTCCTCTATGATAACCGTCAAAATACCGGTAATAACTATCATCCAAACAATTGAGGCGACAACGGCTTTGGTCGTTGCAACACCGACACTGTCAGCATTTCTGCCGCAATGAACACCATAATAGCATCCGCACAAAGCAATAATATAGCCATAGACAAAGCCATGCAGAATTCCGAGCAAAAAGTTGCTCATCTTTAGGGCTTTTTCGGTGTACTGCCAATATTCATCAATAGAAAAACCAAGCATAACCGTTCCGACGACAGCACCGCCGATCATACCCATCAGGTCTGAGAGCATGGTTAAAAACGGCATGGTTATCATCAAAGCAGAAATGCGCGGTAATACTAAAAAATCTGTTATCGGAATCCCCATGGTACGCAGGGCATCAACTTCTTCATTAACCTGCATGGTGCCAATCGTGGCAGCATAAGATGCTCCGGTTCTGCCTGACATGACTATTCCTGCCATAATCGCACCCATTATTCTGGTCATGGCAATGGCGACCAAGCTTGAAACATATATCTCAACACCAAAAGTTTGCATTTGTATGGCGCCGACAAATGCCAGTATCAGCCCCACCATAAAGCTTATCAAGGAAATGATGCCCACAGCTTGATAGCTACATCCTTCTAAGGCAAAAAGAAAGTCAACTTTTCTCATGATAGCGCGACCACTAAGCAGTCTCAACATTGATTTCATGCTATCTTTGATAAAGCTTACGCCTTGGCAAAAGCTTTTATAGCCATTTATACTGTTTTCACCAACTTTTTCAAAAAAGTCTTGTTTTTCGTCCTTGGCTTCCGGCGGTTTACGGTCAACTTTTAAGGCGAGCTGGAGCAAATGAGCCAAATCTTTGGGCAACGAAGTGACGTCTATTTCTTTTCGCCCTTTGGATAATTTATAAAGAAAACCAACCGTTGTTGAATCCCAGTCGGTTAGCTTTTTGGCATCAAAGCTTATTTTTGATTTTTTTTGTTCGGCGATGGTAGCATAAATTTGCGCCTTCTCTGCCTCGTTATCATAAGAACAGAGATTGCCCTCCAAAATGACTTTGACTTCTCCGGTTAAAACTTGGCAAGACAGCACTGTTTACGCTCTCCTTTTTTTATATTATGAGGTAATATTGCTTAATAATTTAATCTTGTTTTTTAGTTTTTTCAAGAAAAGCTTTTCCGTTTCTTATTTCTTAAGGTTAAAAAATTTTTCCAATCCCTCAATAATTTCTTTATCCGCCGGTGCGAAATCGTATTTTTTTAATTCTTGCGGCGATATCCATTTGATTTGTTCGTGCGAATCCATATAATCAATTTTATCTGTTTGGCTTTCTGCCCAAAAAGCATTTAATGATATGCTGAATTCTCCGTAATCATAACGGGTTTCCATGAAAAAATCTTTAACGTTTACATCAAGATGCAGTTCTTCTTGCAATTCTCTTTTTAAGCACTCCGGTAAGGTTTCTCCGGCTTCAAGCTTTCCGCCGGGGAATTCCCATTTATAGGCAAGAGATTTTCCGTGTATTCTTTGGGCAATTAATATTTTGCCGTTATACATCACTATTCCGGCGGCAACTGTTTTCATGATTGATTATCCTATGATTTTTTTGACAATTTCAAAAGAATGTTGTCCGGCCTCGGCCCAAAAGTTTTCATATTGTGTGTTATGATTTTTAATGCCCGGAGTGTCACTGATAATTCTAAGGCTCAAAAACGGAACATTATACATTAAACAAACTTGGGCGATTGCCGCAGATTCCATATCAACAGCGGCGGCCTGCGGATAAATATCTTTGATATGGGCAACTTCATCTGCCTTGGTTATAAAACGATCACCGCTGGCAATCATTACAGGGATGGCGCCTGATTGTTCTGCTTTTTTTCGCCATAAAAAATCTGTTTCAAAATATTGCGAAAAGCCCTGCAAGTGACCTTCTTCTTCTCCGCAATAAACGTCGTAATACCCTATTTTATCGGCAACTACAATATCTTTTACTTGCAGATTTTGGCCAATGCCGCCGGCTGCCCCCGTGTTTATCAACACATCAGGATGGTAGTTTTTTATTAATTCAAGAGCGCCTACAGCGGCACAGACTTTTCCTATTCCGCACTGACCGATTGTTAATTCATTTTCACTTAATCTGCCATGGTAAAACAAACTTCCGCCGATTGAGTTTTTTTCAGCTTCTGAAATTAAGCCCTGCAGAAGCTCAATCTCTTTGCTCATTGCCGCGATAATACCGATTTTCATTTTATCCTCTAGTAATAAAACGGATCAAAACCAATGCGGACACCTACCAATATTTCTTGCATTTTATCTATTCCGGGGATGTCGGCAAAAATGTAGCGATACATGGCTCGGAATGAGATATAGTCATCAAAATTAATTTGGAAACCGGCGCCTAATCTCAAGCCGATAGAATCGTCTTTTTCCGTAACTTTCTTCTCAATACCACCGGCTGAATATTTAAATTCTGTTTCAAAATTATATTGTGCTACACCGGCTGAGAGCAGCCAATCAACCTTATCTGTTGATTTTATATAGGCCATCATGTCCAGACCGTAGGCCTGATATGATGTTTCTGCACTCAACTGAGAGTTAAGGCTGGCAATATTATCATAGGTTTTATCATGTGTTCCAGAGGCTTGATAAAATACTTCAACACCAAAATTTTCGCTAAAATTATAGCCGGCATTAATCGCAGCATTAACCATGCTGTCCGGTGCCTCAACAGACTGACTGACCGGAGGATTTATATTTGAAAAGCTGGGGCCTCCGTCAACTTTATTAAAGTCATAAATAAAATCTGTTCCCACATAGACGCGATTGGGAACGGCATAGGCATTTGCCGCACTCAAAAGACTGAAAATCGTACCATAGTAAAAAAGCTTTTTCATCCGCATAATCCTTCCTTAGTCTTTTTTATATGATATTATTTTATTATTCAACTGCTGTTGATATTTTATCCTCTTTATTGTATTGTGGTTTGAAAATTTGGAGGCATGATATGGGTAAAAAATATAAAAGCATTGTGGTTTTGACCGGAGCAGGAATTTCTGCCGAATCGGGATTAGCTACCTTTCGAAGCTCTAACGGCTTATGGAACAATCACCGCGTTGAAGATGTGGCTACAATCGAAGCCTTTCAGCGTAATCCGGAATTTGTTCATGACTTTTACAACCAGATGAAGCCGGAACTCCTTGCTGCAAAGCCTAATCCGGCTCACTTGGCACTGACAAAGTTGCAAGATAATTATCCTGCTCCTGTTTCTATCATTACACAAAATGTTGATACTTTGCATGAAAAGGCAAAGTCACGCAATATTTATCATATTCACGGGCAAATCAATCAAGCCGTTTGTCTTAACTGCGGACATATTTTAGAAACATGGAACGACATAACCACCGAAACAGTTTGCCCACAATGCTCGGTGGCCGGTATGATGAAGCCAAACATTGTCTTCTTTGGTGAAAATCTGCTTTATATGGACAAGGTTGAGCGACTTTTGGCTTCTTGCGATTTGTTTATTTCCGTCGGTACATCCGGTGTGGTTTTTCCGGCTGCGGCTTTTGTGCAAACGGCAAAGCTTTATGGCGCTGAAACCTATGAATTTAATCTCGAAAAGACATCAAATAATTTTTATTTTGACCATCATATATTCGGAAAAGCCGGAGAAACCCTGCCGCCCTTTGTTGATGCGCTTTTAGCCTAAAAAAATTCCTCAGTTTTTTTCAAACTGAGGAATTTTTATTTTCTAAACCTTGCCGTGGCAATGTTTATATTTTAAGCCCGAGCCACAAGGACAAGGATCATTTCTTGACACCTTTCCCCAAGTGCTTGGATCTTTGGGATCTATTGCCGTTTTGTTATATGAAAACGGTGAGGCTTTTGCGGCTTCTTGCTCTGCTCTCGGGGCTTCTGCCGGACGGCGAGAAATTAAAGACTGCGGTTCTTCGTGAACTTCCTTCATCTCGCGCGGCGCTTCATTTCTGGCCTGCAAAGTATTTGCATCGCCCATTTGGATTTGAACACGGCAAATCAAGAAGGTCAGGCGCTCTTTCAACAAATCAAGCATTTGTGAAAACATATTAAACGCCTCTTTTTTATACTCGTTTAACGGGTCTTTTTGGCCATAAGCGCGCAGAACAATCGTATGACGCATTTGCTCTAAGGTAGCAATATGGTCTTTCCATAACTGATCCATAACTTGGAGCAAGATGCTCTTTTCTACCATATGCATCAGCGAATCGGGCACGTCTTTATTACGGGCTTTGATATTTTCAACAACAAAAGCTATGACTTTTTCAGACATACCATCCGAATCGATTTCTGCCTCTTTAGCCCATTCTTCAACAGGAATATCCATTCCCGTAATGCGGAACAACTCAGTCTTGAGTTCTTTGAGCGGGCATTCTGACGGCAGGCTTCCGTGCGGAATATATGAAGCAACAATATCCTCCAAATATTCATCACGCATTTCTTCAACCGTTTCAGAAACATCATCTGCCTGCATCAATTCACGGCGCTGTTCATAAATGACCTTTCTTTGGTCGTTCATTACGTTATCGTATTTTAACAAATTTTTACGGATATCAAAGTTGCGCTCTTCGACTTTTTGCTGCGCTTTTTCAATTGCACGGCTTATCCATGGGTGAACCAGCGCCTCACCTTCCGGCAAACCTAAGCGCTTTAACATTGCACTCATTCTCTCAGAGCCGAAAATACGCATTAAGTCATCTTCAAGCGATAAGAAGAACTTTGAGGTTCCAGGGTCGCCTTGACGTCCGGAACGTCCGCGCAGCTGATTATCAATACGGCGGCTTTCGTGACGCTCTGTTCCCAAGACATATAGACCACCAGCTTCGATGGCTTTCTTTTTGCCTTCTTCAATCTCGGCTTTTAATTTCTCTTTTATCTTGGCAATTTGCTCTTCGCTTTCATCACCTTTGAGTTCTTCTTTTAAGCGCATATCCAAGTTACCACCGAGCTGAATATCTGTTCCGCGGCCGGCCATATTGGTGGCGATGGTTACTGCCCCCGGAACACCTGCTTGGGCAACAATCGCGGCTTCTCTTTCATGGTGGCGCGCATTCAAGACCTCAAACTTTATGTTACTGCGCTGTTTTAATAAATCTGCAATCAGTTCTGATTTTTCAATTGAGGTTGTACCGACCAAAATCGGCTGGCCTTTTTTTTGGCAATCAATTATTGTATTTATAATTGCATTATATTTTTCTTTGGCGGTACGATAAATTTCGTCATGTTCATCTTTGCGCTGTACCGGCTTGTTGGTTGGAATTTCAACGCAAGTCAAATTATAAATATCACCAAACTCAGCTTCTTCGGTCATGGCCGTACCGGTCATACCTGCGAGTTTTGGATAAAGACGGAAATAATTTTGGAAAGTAATGGAGGCCAAAGTTTGGTTCTCTGACTGAATATCAACCCCTTCTTTGGCTTCTAAGGCTTGGTGCAAGCCATCTGAATAACGGCGGCCTTCCATAATACGTCCGGTGAACTCGTCAATAATCATTACCTTGCCGTCTTTGACAATATAATCTACATCACGAGAAAACATCTTGTGTGCGCGCAAGGCCTGATTGACGTGGTGAACCAAGGTGACATTGGCTAAATCATACAGTGAGCCTTCTTTTATCAGACCGACTTCTTTTAACAAAGCTTCTACATGGGTCATGCCGGCTTCGGTTAAAACGACCGTTCTGGCTTTTTCATCTTTTTCATAGTCGGCCGGTATTAACTTCGGAATAACTTTATTTACCGAGATATATTTTTCTGAAGAATCTTCTGCGGCGCCGGAAATAATCAACGGAGTACGTGCCTCATCAATCAAGATTGAGTCAACCTCATCCACAATCGCATAGTTAAACGGACGCTGTACCAGCTCGTTCATGGAAAACTTCATATTATCGCGCAGATAATCAAAGCCAAGCTCATTATTTGTTGCGTAAGTAATGTCGCAATTATAAGCCTGTCTGCGCTGATTGTCATCTTTTCCATGAATAATGTAATCGACAGTCAAGCCCAAGAAGCGGAAGACTTGTCCCATCCACTCAGCATCACGCTTGGCCAAATAATCGTTTACCGTAACAATGTGAACGCCTTTGCCTTCCAGCGCATTCAAATAAGCCGGCAAGGTTTCAACCAAAGTTTTACCTTCACCGGTTTTCATTTCAGCAATCATGCCGTTATGCAAAACAATACCACCGATTAACTGAACATCGTAGTGGCGCTGCCCCAAAGTTCTTTTCGCTGCCTCACGTACTACGGCAAAAGCTTCAGGCAGCAAGTCATCCAGTGTTTCGCCTTCTTTTATTCTGGTTCTGAACTCTTCAGTCTTGGCTTTTAACTCTTCATCACTCAGGGCTGACATCTCAGGTTCAAGTGAGTTTATCTTTTGTACTATCTTATTTTGTTTTTTTACAAATCTGTCGTTTGCGCTACCAAAAATTGTTTTTGCTATTTTTCCCAGCATTATTTTTTCCTATTTTTTTATTTCAATTATTTTACATTTAGTGTGAATTGTGCTCAAAGTCAATACTTACCACCAAAGTTATAAACTTCTTAAAAAAATTATCTTGGAATTATGTTTTTATTTGGCTATATTTTATTTGATTTAATTTTTTTTAAGGAGATGCTTTTTATGCAAAACAAACTGATTGCCGCTGCCGCTTTGTCGATGCTCGTATTGGCCCCCAATGCCGCTCGCGCCGAAGGAAAAGATGGTGTGGCCGCCGTGGTTAACGGTGAAGAAATTACGGTTGAGGAAATGAAGCAAGGTTATGAAGACAATACTCCGATTAAAGAGCAAGTGTCTTTCGACGTCTTTTATGACAAAGCCCTTGATGTCTATGTTAACGGAAAACTTTTGTATCTGGCAGCAGAAGAAGCCGGTGTGCTCGATATGCCTGAATATAAGCGCAATGTTCAGACTGCTAAAGAAGAACTCGCCAGAAAGTTTTATCTCCAGAAAAAAGTTGATGAAAAAGTTTCTGATGAAGACATCAAAAAACTTTATGACGAATACAAGTCAACCTTCAAAAGCGAAAAAGAAATTAAAGCTAAACACATTTTGGTTGACTCTGAAAGCAAGGCCAAAGAAGTTATCTCAAAACTCAAAAAAGGTCAGAAATTTGATGACTTAGCCAAAGAATATTCTCTTGATAAAGCTGTTGATCTTGGCTATTTTACCCGCAATATGATGGTGCCGGAATTTTCTGATGCCGCTTTTGCCATGAAAAAAGGAAAATATTCTACAAAGCCGGTCAAGACTCAGTTCGGTTATCATGTAATTTTGGTTGAAGATATTCGCGATGCGAAACCGCTGCCCTTAAAACAGGTTAAATCTCAGCTGAAGGGTATGCTCTCTCAAGATGCTATTGCTCAGGTCTTCAAAGAGCTTTATGATTCTTCTAAAATTACGAAGTATTCTCTCGACGGAAAAGAGATTAAAGATCCGGTTATTATGCCTAAGAGTGCAAAGTAAAGTTATTTACTTTTATCTTCGCCCTTTTGGTTTTCTGCCAGAAGGGCTTTTCTTTTGCGCTCAAAGCTTTTGATGTCGGCAATTTTGTTTTTAACATAGTCTGCTTGCTGCGGGGTTAATTTATTTTCGACAAGTGTTTTTTCCAATATCTCTTTTATTTCTTTTGTGGTTTTAGGCTCGTTTACGGCAATATTATGCAGATAAAAAACAGCGCCTCTGAAAATTTGGTCATTTTTGGATTGCAACTGTTCGGCAATGCTGATATATGGCGGCGTAAAACTATCTTTTTCATCTTCTATCATCGCATCATAGGCGCTTTTTTGAATTTTGCGCGCGATTGCCTCGGTTATGCCGACATTTTTTTCTCCGCGAAATAAATTTCCCGTGCGGCTGACAATGTTTTTAATCTTATTTATTATCGCGAACTGCGGGCTGAACTGTGTCATCTATTTTTTCTCCTCTTCTTCGGGCTCTTCTTTTTCTTTTCGGCTATATAAATTGCTTAAAAATTGTCCTTCAATGCGATGATATTGATTCATTAATCCTTGAGAACGATACATCAACAGAAGCAATATAAACACGATGATATAAGTAACGTATATATTTTTGGTCAAAAAGTGATTTATAACAATCATGATATACATAGCGGCTATTATCATGCGAAAGGCTATCATTAACACTAAGGGCAAGCGTTTCTTTACGCTCCTTGTCCAAAGTGTAGTATATATTTTCTTTACTCTGTCTCTCGGCGTCAATAAATTGCGCAAGAAAGGCGACATCATGGCCAGAGTGATAATGGTGGTTATAATCGATGATACATTTTCAGGAAATATATCAATTAAGTATGGATAAACAACAAAAAAGTTTATATTTATGATAGCAATAACAATTACGGAAGTAATGCTCAATTTCATAAAGTAATTATAAAACAGCTCTTTCCAAAGGTTTTCTTCCGCATGTGTCGGAGGTACATTACTGGTGTGTTTAGCCAAAAACAGTTGTACTTTTTCAGGAAGTCTTTTATTTATATAATTGTATGCCGGTTTACTCATTTTTATCATCAATGGGGTAGTAAAAGTCGTTATGACAGATACTGCTACGATTATTGGATATAGTTCTTTGCTAATTACGCCTAATTGTGTTCCCACTGCGGCAATAATGAAAGCAAATTCTCCTACTTGCGCCAAAGAAAAGCCACATTTCAGAGCGGTTTCAAGCGGTTTTCCCGATATTAAAACACCTAAGCTATTCATGCTTATTCGCCCTAAGACCACAACTAATGAGATGACGATTATTGGAAGAGTATATTCAATAAAGTTGTATGGATTGACAGCCAAGCCGACAGATACAAAGAAAATGGCGCCAAAGAAGTCCTTAACCGGCTTGAATATTTTTTCAATTTGTTCAACAACTTCAGTTTCGGCCAAAATAGAGCCCATAACAAAAGCTCCCAAAGCAGAAGAAAAACCAAACTGAACGGCAAGCAAAACCATTCCTAAGCACAAGGCGATAGCTGTTATCAAAAGCATTTCATCGTTTAAAAATTCTTGAATTTTTTTCAAAAACGTCGGGATAATGTATATTCCCGTGATAAACCACAAAACCAAGAAAAAGCCCATTTGCAAGACGCTGTAAATAACATCAAGCCCATTCACTGTTTTTCCGACGGCAACGGTTGGCAGCAAAACCAAGATTAAAATTCCGACTAAATCTTCTACGACCAAAATTCCGAACACTATATCTCGAAAAGGCTGTCTTCTTAAATTTAGTTCTTCAAACGCCTTAATAATAATCGTGGTGGAAGACATGGATATCATACCACCCAAGAACAAACTATCTGTTGTGCTCCAGCCCAAAAACAAGCCAACCTGATAGCCTAAAAACAGCATGAACAAAATATTTGCATTGGCTGCAATCATTGCTGATTTTCCGACATTAACAATCTTTTTAAAACTGAACTCTAAGCCCAATCCAAACAGCAAAAAGATTACGCCGATGTCTGCCCAGACTTTTATGTTTTCAAAATCGACTACCGTGGGGGAAATTTGGCAATATGGACCTATTAAAATACCGGCTAAAATATAGCCCAGAACGACCGGCTGTTTTATCTTTTTAAAAACCAGCGTCACGATAGCGGCATAGATGCTTATCAGAGCCAAATCGCGTATCAACCCCGGAAGTTCTGTCATTATTCGTTCCTTTAAAAATAAAATTTTACCTATTTTTTATTGTTATAAAATTAGGTTAAAATATCTTAAAAAAATGTTGTTTTTAAATAAAAAATTATTTCTTTTGCAGTGATGTTTCGGGCTGAGTTTTTTCTGGCTCACTGAGGTCATTTATCTTTATGCTAAAATCTTGCCAAAGCTTTTTGACCTTGTCTAAAAATGATGTTTCATATTCGCAAGTTTGTGTTTTTTCATTCCACTGACCTCCCGAATCCTCACATTTTTTTATCTCTTTTTGAGAATAAGCGTAAATTCCATATCCTATTCCGCCGATGACGGCCAAAACGATAACCGTCTTAAACAAATGTCTGACAACAAAGTAAACACCCCATAAGACAAACAGTCCGTATAAAATGGCTCTGTTCATCAGGGTATCTCCGCCAAAAATATAAATTTTTGAAGCATAATAAAGTATAGCAACTATAAATAGGCTTGATATCGGCGCGGCCAAGAAGAACAGCCCTATTCTGCTAAAAAAACCTTTGTTATCATCTGACATATCGACCTCCCTTGCTATTATCTTCTTATTATTTTTTTTCGGTTTAAGCAAGGATGTTTTGACGGTTATTCTTGTCTAAATTTTATACTTGATATCTAACCATAAATAATTGCAAAAATGATATTTATATTGTACTCATAAAATAGTTATAATTAATATTGGGAGGGGGTCTATGCCTGCCGTTTCTGTGATTATTCCCGTGTATAATGTTGAAAAATATCTTCAGCGTTGTTTGGATTCCGTTTTTAATCAGACATTTTCTGATTTAGAAATTATATGTGTCAATGACGGTTCTCCCGATAATTCTCTAGCAATTTTGCAAGAAAATGCGAAAAAGGATAAGCGCATTAAAATTATTTCTCAAAACAATCAAGGTTTGTCTCAAGCGCGCAATAACGCTATGAAACATATATCAGGAAAATATGTTGCCTTTCTTGATTCCGATGACTTTTTTGATGATAATTTTATTGAATGCTTATATAAAAAAGCTGAAGAAGCAAAAGCCGATGTCGTCATGACCAATACCAGATATATATCGCCGACCCGAAGTAAACAAACTCATTTTCACGAAAGATTGCTTTCAAGTTTTGGTGATAAAATTAAAGCCATTCCTGACGGTAGCTGTTGGAATAAGCTCTATTCTTATGATTTTCTTAAAAAACATAATTTGAATTTTCCTTCCGGTCTTTATTTTGAAGATAATCTGTTTACTATTCCTGCTTGTTATTTTGCTGATAAATTTATGGTGATTAACGGCGGGTGCTATAATTATATTTACAATCCCAACAGCATTACAAAAGATCCTAAAAAAGAGCAAAAACGCCTTGCCGATGGTCTTGCTATTACAAAAAAACTTATGGAATTTTGCCACAATCATAAGATAAATGAACAAGATAGGCTTTGTGTAGCAGACTTTTGCTTAAATAACATTATAAATTATAAAATGCTTGTCGATAAAACTTATCATGATGAGGTCATATCAATTATCGGTGAAAATAAACTTTTGAAAAAGCTCTGTCTTAAAGCTTGGGCAAAGAACATCAGAAGAAAGATTAAAAGCTTTTTGAAAACTCTGCTCGGTATAAACACAAAAAAATCCGCTTAGTGCGGATTTTTTTAATGGTGCCGGTTATGTGACTCGAACACACGACCCACGCATTACGAATGCGTTGCTCTACCAACTGAGCTAAACCGGCATTTAACCTTACGGCTTTTACTTATACATCAATTTTATTTACAATGTCAATAAAATGCTGTCCTCTTTCCATAAAGTTTTTATATTTTCCAAAACTCGGTGAGGTCGGTGAAAATAACACAATCCCTCCTCCGTGTTTCATCAAACAAAAATATGCAAGAGAAACAGCTTCTTCCAGACTTTCGCTCTCGACTATCGACATATCTTTGCGGGTTATAACCTCTCTTAGTTTGGTGGCTATTTTGGGGCCGCACTGATACAAGGTTATGGCCATTTTGACCTTTGGGTGCGAATCGATATATTCGGCATAAGCGGTATAATCCTGCGTGTTTTCTTCTCCGCCCGAAATGATAACAATATTCTCATCAAAGCTCTTCATAGCGCCAATGGCAGCTTCCGGTGCAGTTGAAATGCTGTCATTAATAAAGGTTACGCCATTTTTCACGGCTACATTTTGCAAACGATGAGCCAGAGGCTCAAAAGTCTTCAATGCCTCAACCGCTTTTTTGATATCAAGGCCTAAATAGTTAATAATTGAAAAGACACCGGCAAAATTTTCTAAATTATGGTCACCGAAGAGTTTCAAATCTCTGATATCAACAAGCTCGGTTTTGTCTTCATAAAGCTTTTTGCCTTCGGCGTGAAAGCCGTTTTCTTCATTATATTTTACAATATTTTTATCATTATATTCCGATGCATAGTGCACAAGCTCAGCATTTCTGCCGTTGATAAAACATATGTCTCCTTCTTGCTGATTGGCAATCAAGTTCAACTTGTCACGGCAATAATTTTCGTGCCCGTGGTGCCATTTATCATGAACAAAATATAGGTTTGTAAACATCGCAATATGCGGTGAAACGCTTAAATCAGCCGCTTGATAACTCGATACTTCGGCGATGAGATAGTCAAAGTCTTTATCCAAAAGCTCTATCAAAGGAACGCCGATATTTCCGCCCAGAACGGCTTTTTTGCCTTGCGCAATCAAAATATGATAAAGAGCGCTGACGCTGGTGCTTTTTCCTTTTGAGCCGCTTATCGCTATGATTTTACTATCTGGCTTTTGCGCTCTTATTTCAGACAAGCATATATCGGTTGATGAAGTAAATTTTACGCCTCTTTCTTTGGCTTTTATAATCTCTTCTTTATACAAGCTCACACCCGGAGACTTGATTACAACATCAACCTCGTTGAGCAAGCTTTCTATCGCCTCGCCATCATAAGCCGGATACTGAGAAAATTCGGCAGAGATATCAATTTTTGAATCATTATAAATACAAATATTTTTATCCAGCCCTCGGCGCGCCAAAAAGTGTAAAATTTCACGACCTTCCGCACCTAGTCCCCAGATTAAGATTTTTTTGTTTTCAAGTTCTTTAATCAGCATTTTTTGCGCCTTTTTTGTTTTTCTTTGAGGCATAGAACTGGCTTTCGGTTTCTTCTGAAACAACACTTCCCTGATGGACAACCAATTGTGCAAACGGAATCTCTATTCCTTCTTCATTGAAACGACGATTTATCTCATAACGAATATCGCTTGGAGCGGTAAAGCCGTCCCAGATATTGCTGACATAAAATCTTAGTTCAAAATCCAAACTGCTGGCTCCAAAATTTTGGAACAAGACATAAGGTTCCGGCTTTTTCAAAACACGCTTATGGCTGGTAGCGCATTCCATTAAAATATCTTTTACCTTTTCAACATCAGAACCATAAGCCACACCAACCGTGACGCTGTATCTGGCCCAATTATTGCTATGAGTTAAATTGGTTAATGATGTTGACAGCAAGGTAGCATTTGGCACAATCACACTGGCGCGGTTAAAGGTTTCAATCTCGGTAGAGCGGATATTAATTTGCTTAACTTTGCCTTCTTCGTTATTGATTTTTACCCAGTCACCAACTTTAATCGGGCGTTCAAACAACAAGATTATTCCCGATACAAAGTTATTGACCACATCTTGCAAACCTAAACCGATACCAACAGATAACGCACCGGCAATCAAGGCAAGATTGCCAAAGCTTCCACCCATCATCAGTAAAGCCAATATTGCCGCGATGATAAAGCTGATAAAGCTAAAACCGGATATCAAAGAGTGTTTAATGCCGTCATCAATATCCATTTTATCCAGCACGTTTGACACGGCATGGCGGCGCAATGCTTTCATTACAGTCAAAGTTACAAAAAATGTAATAATACCAACAACGATTGATATTACGGAGACCTCAACATTACCAACCTTAAAGCCAAACAAGATTTTCTTTAAGCTTTGGAGCATCAAATCCGTCGAGACGCCCCACATGCCCAATATCAACAAGGCGCCGGCAACAATAAATATCGGGTCAACAATCAGGGTTAACCAAAAGTCTATCTTGGTTATCAGGCGGCGGCGTAGCTTGAATGTTCTTGCCCAAAAGCGTAAAAATAATACACGGTGTAAAATTTCACTTACAGCACGGCGCAAGATTAAAAATATTCCAACAACCAACGCTGATCCGATAAATCGGTCAAATATAAATGATGATAGCCGCTGATAGCCAAACAGAGATAATGAAAAAACACCGATGCACAGTAATGATACGATAAAGGTAATCTTTACCTTGGGATTAAGGTGCTCTTCATCGCTGATTTCTTCATCTGTCAGCTCTCTTGGCTGGATGTTATCATCGTCATCGGTTACCTGAACGTCATCCCATAACATGGTTTTTACAATCATGATGACGCTCAATCCTTTGACTGCACTGGATATGGCCATTATGTAATAGATGACATCCATTGAAGAATCTGTCTTAAAGGCAATGCGCTCAAAAAACGAACAAACCCCAATCACAGTAATAAAGAAATAGGCTACGCGGGTTAGTTTTTTAGCTTTTTCGGTTGAAATTTTTACCAAACGCCATGGCTCATTATACGGGGTTAAAGTCACACGTGTCAGCGCGCGGCAAATCACGATATAAAACAAGCAAACCAAAGCATTGGTCAAAGCTACGAAGAAGAAACTTCCTTTTAGAAGCTCGGCATTATAAACCCAATACAAAGCAGCGCCGATTAAACTTGCCGGTATAATTCCATAAGCTAAAGCAACAAAGATTGCGGCGCTCACCTTGCGACTGTATCTGATGCGGTCATCGTTGGTTTTATAACCAAAATACTTCATAATGAACAGGCGGAGATAGATACTGACGAGTAAGGTTAAAACCACCACCAAAATTACAGGTAAAATGTTGCTTTTAACGGAGTCTTTTCCTTCATCATTTAGATTTAGGTACCAATCAAACGGCGAGCTGGCTATGTCGAAAAGCATGGTTGCTAACAACTTGTTTGCCGTATAAAAATTTTGAGGCAAAATCAGTGCTTCTTGCTTTTCCAGCAAACGGGATACCAGTGCCTGATTGCGAACCTGAATTATCATTAAATCAAGCTCATCAATCTGTGTCAGCAAGATATCTGCTTCAGACAATCTGGCCTTTAGTGCAGAGGCTTCAGCGTTAAACTCCGTACGTTTTTGAGCTATTTCTTTGACTTCTTTGCTTCCATCTTCCGGTGCCGCGCCTAAAGCTTCTATCTTTTTTTCTACAAACTGAAGCTCTTTTTCCGTTGACGTTTTGTAGTTGTTAATCGCATTTATAGTACGACTTAATCCATCTAAATATTCAGAGATGAGCGTGGAGCTGAGATTGCCTTCTTTGACATTTTTCTCAACTTGTTGAAGTCTTTTATTGAGCTCATTATAGTTCAATTTGCCGTTTTTTACGATCTCAATTTCTGCTGGCTTAGTGCTAATTACTTCTGCATAAGCCATTGGCATAAAGTTAAAATATGATGCCATAAAAATCAACAAAGCCAGAATTCTCAGCTTCATCAGCCTTCTCCTTATTTTTAGTGGACTGTTTCTTGTGTTTGAAAGGCTTTCATTACCTGATAAGCATTTTTGGCTGCGCCGGAGTGCAAATTATCGGCAACGCACCAAAAGCTGATACCGTTTTCAACCGAAACATCTTGCCTGATGCGGCTGATGTAAATATCATCTTCGCCTTGAACATCAACCATGGTCACATAGCCGCCATCAACCGTTTTATCAAAAACAACAACACCTTCGGTCGTTTTCATTAATTTGCGTGCTTCATCGGCGTCAATTTCTTCCTCACATTCAACATTGACATATTCGGCCAAGCCGATAAAGGTCGGGATAACCGCAAAGTTTGCATGGACTTTAACATTTCCGTTCAAAATCTTTTTGGTCTCGGCATTAACCGCCCATTCCCAGCTGGTTTCATCGCCGATAAATTCTCCGGCTTGAGGAATCACGTTAAACGCAATCTGTTTGTTGAAAACTTTTTGATGATCAACCAAGCTCTCGTTCATGAAAATTCGGCGGGTTTGATTAAACAGCTCGTCCATCGCCTCTTTGCCGTAAACCGAGGTTGAAATATAACCATTGACGACCAAGCGTTTGATTTTATATTTTTCGTTAATCGCTTTTAAGGGGATTAGCAACTGTGTTACTGCAGCCGAAGGAATGCTGACCAAGCCTTTTTTGGCGGTATTAATTTCTTCATCATTAACACCGGCAATAATCATCGGCACATCCGAATCGCTAAAATATGCTCCAGAGGCATCAACTGTTTTGACGCCGGCCTTCAATGCCTTTGAAATAAATCTTTTGGCGACCTCGGCGGTGGTGGCAAATATAGCTATATCAACCTGCGAAAAGTCAAAACTTTCCAAGCCATGGACGTCAAGCTCATCATCTTCTCCGTAAGATACCTGTGTTCCCAGCGGGGCGTTAACATCAACGGCCAAAACATCTGCGGCTTTTATGCCGTCGGCTTCCATGATGTCTAAAATTTCATGTCCGATACCTTCTAAGGCTCCGACAATCGCATATTTGCTCATTTCAAATTCCTTCCTTAATTTTTTACTTTACCTTTTTATATAACACAATTGTTTTTAAATTAATAATTTTTTTTACGAAAAGCAACAGCTTCCGCACAGATTTTACTTTTAAGCACAAAAAAGCCCATGCTATGCACGGGCTTTTTAACTTTTGTCCGAAAGATATTATTCGGCGCTCTTGTTCTCGTCTTTTGCTTTTGCAGCTGCTGACAAATCGTCGGCAATACGAGCAGAACGACCGCGCAATGCACGCAAGAAGTATAATTTTGCACGACGGACTTTACCGATACGTGATACTTCAATCTTAGCAACATTCGGAGAATAAAGCGGGAATACTCTTTCTACGCCTTCGCCGAATGAAATTTTTCTAACGGTGAATGATGAATTCAAGCCATCATTCTTGCGGGCAATGCAAACGCCTTCATATACCTGAATACGTTCTCTATCACCTTCTTTTACTTTGGTGTGAACTTTTAAGGTATCTCCCGGCTTGAAGTTCGGGATGTTTTTACCTTCGGTGAGCTTTGAAATTTGCTCTTTTTCGATGTTTTCCAATATATTCATGGTTCTTCCCTTTTTTAATTTTTTAACTTTATATACCTAAACCTTTTTCAAATCAAGATATTTTTGATAAAGGTCCGGCCTTCTGGTTTTGGTTACTTCTATGGCTTGTTCTTGGCGCCATTTGGCTATGTTTTGATGATGTCCGCTTAACAAAACCTCCGGAACTTTGCGACCTTCCCAGTCTATCGGGCGGGTGTATTGCGGATGTTCCAGCAAGATGTTTTCAAAGCTCTCGTCGCTCAAGGAATCTTTATTTCCTAAAACTCCGGGGAGCAAACGGATAACCGCATCAAGCATGATTAGTGCTGCCTGCTCACCGCCGGTCAGGATATAATCGCCTATGCTGATTTCCTCAACATTATAGGCTTCTAAAACTCGCTCATCTATCCCCTCAAAGCGGCTGCAGATGATGCTTAAGTTTTCTTCCGCGCTCAGCTCGTGAACTTTGCTTTGTGTCAGAGGAATTCCCCGAGGACTCATACTGATTATTCTTCCAGTTTTGTGGTTGGCTTTTATCGCCTCGCTCAAGATATCGGCTCTCATAACCATTCCGGCGCCGCCTCCGCAAGGGGTGTCGTCAACCGATCCGTATTTGTCCTTGGCATAATCTCTGATATTGACAGTCTCTATTGACCAAAGGCCTTCGCTTAGTGCCTTTCCGGTTAATGAATAGCCCAGAAACCCCGGAATGAGCTCCGGAAATATCGTGAACAACTTAACCTTCAGCACCGGCTTCGCCCTCTTCTTCGTCAATAAAATTCATCAAAACACTTTCGACAATAATATAACCTTCTTTAATATTTACCTCGGGAACATAAGCCTTGCTAAAAGGTATCATCTCTTGACGACTGCTATCTTTCAGCCGCAGCTCCAAGACATCTCCCGCACCGAAGTTATAAACACCGATAACTTGTCCGACGACCTTGTCTTCTCCGGCCTGTTTAACTTCTAAACCGACCAAATCGTCAAGATAATATTCCTCTTCTTCCAAGTCCGGCAACTGGGTGCGATCAATGTAAAGCTCTATGCCTCTGAGGCCTTCCGCCGTGGTGCGGTCGTCAATGCCTTTTATCTTTACTCTTAACAGTTCCTTTGAATGTCCGGTGACTTTAATTTCAAACTTTTTGCCAAGCTTGTCTTCCACAAGACCATATTTATCAATATCCGTGTCTTTGGCGGTATAACTTTTGACTTTTACCTCTCCTCTGATCCCGTGGACACCGACAATCTTGCCCAGACATACTTTTTTTGCGTTTGTCATTATTGTCTTCCGTTTGTCATAAAAATAACCTTAATCTTTAAGAATTATTCAGCAGAAGAATTGGCTTCTTCAGCAGCAGCTTTTTCTTCTTTTTCTTTCATTCTCTCTAAGGCTTTTGCTTTAGGAGCAGATTTCTTTGGCTGATTGCGCAAAGCCGGAGCAGCGCACAAACCCAAATTAGCAAAAAGCTTTTGCAGTCTTTCGGTCGGTTGAGCACCTTTTGAAATCCAGCTCTTTACTTTCTCAGCATCAACAACCAATCTCTCAGCGCTGTCTTTCGGAAGCAGAGGATTGTAGGTGCCTAATTTTTCAATGAATCTACCATCACGAGGAGCTCTTTGATCGGCCGCAACAATGCGATAAAACGGACGTTTCTTTGAACCACCGCGTGATAATCTGATACGTACTGCCATTTTTATTTCCTTTCGTTGTGTTATTAAATTTCAAATTTCCGCCTTATGGCTAAAACGGAAACCTGTTGTTCATTCCGCCCGAAAAACCTCCGAACGGATTTTTCTTCATCATCATTTGAGCTGCCAAGCCTTTCATTCCGCCCAGCTTGCCCATTCTTTTCATCATTGTCGACATCTGCTCATAAGATTTGAGCAATTTGTTGACGTCATGAACTTCTACTCCGGCTCCTGTCGCTATTCTCTTTTTGCGAGAGGCTTTGATAATATCCGGCTCGCGGCGTTCCTTCTTGGTCATTGAAAGAATTATCGCCTCTTGCTTTTTTATCAAATTGTCGCCGACGCCTGATTCTTCAATCTGCGCTCTGAACTTTGACAGCCCCGGAATCATCCCCATCAAGCTGCCTAAGCTTCCAAGTTTTTGAACCTGACGCAGTTGAGTGAGCATGTCTTCAAGGTCAAACTTGCCTTTCATCATTTTTTTGGCAACTTCTTCCGCCTCTTCGCGGTCAATCTTTTCCATGGTCTTTTCAACCAAAGAAACGACATCGCCCTGACCTAAAATGCGTCCGGCCAAACGATCCGGATGAAAGGCCTCAAACTCATCAATTTTTTCGCCGGTTCCCAAATATTTTATCGGAGCGCCTGAAATCATACGCATTGATAAAGCAGCACCGGCGCGAGACGAACCGTCTACTCTGGTCAGAACAATTCCGGTCACACCGACTTTATCATTAAACTCTTTGGCAACATTGCAAGCATCTTGGCCTATCATTGAATCGGCAACCAGCAAGACTTCTGTCGGGTTGGTGATTTCTTTTATCCGAGCAACCTCGTCCATCAAAGCTTCATCTATATGCAGGCGACCGGCCGTATCTAAAATAATGACATCATAACTACCGCTCTTGCCTTGTTTCAGAGCGCGGCGGGCAATTTCCTCTGGCTTTTCCCCTTGAACAATCGGCAAAGTGTCAACACCAATCTGCGCACCGAGCTGAGCTAATTGTTCTTGGGCGGCCGGACGATAAATATCCAAAGAAGCCAGCAAAATCTTTTTCTTGTTTTTCAACAAATTTGCGATTTTGGCCGAGGTTGTGGTTTTACCTGAACCTTGCAGACCGACCATCAAGACACATGCCGGCGGAACAGCTTTGAAATTAAGCTCGCTTTCATCCGAACCCAGAAGTTTGACCAGTTCATCATGGACAATCTTAACTACCATTTGCCCCGGCTGGATTGAGCGGACAACTTTTTCACCCAGTGCTTGTTCTTTAACCTGTGCGATAAAGCTGCGAACAACGGGAAGCGAAACATCTGCCTCCAGCAAGGCAACGCGAATTTCGCGCATAGCCTCGTCGATATCTTTTTCATTAAGCACGCCGCGTGAGGTTATTTTTGAAAAGGCTGCGCTTAATTTATCCGTTAATCCGTCAAACATCTTTTTCCTATAAGCTATTGCACGACAGTGGGCGAAAACTCGCTGACTGCCGGCACCCCGCAGAAGTGTAAAATCTCTTTCCTTTGGGAAAATCCTTTTTATTTACTTTGCGTTATAAAGATATTTTTCATAAAAGTCAATAAGTTTTTTAGATTGTTTTCTCTTTTTTCCAAATATTTAAAACAAAAAAAAATGACATCAGGTTTGCCTGATGCCATTCTTTACAGATTTTAGATTACTTATTCCTTGTGCCACGGCGGTTAATTTTTGGCTTTTGGGAAACGCCGGACTGTAAGTTTTCTTTTTGCGGAACTTTTCTATCCATATCAAACGCTCTGTCCGGTTTAGAATCTTCCTTGCTCTCCGGAGATGGAAGCAACGATTTCAGTCCTGTGAAAACTTGCGTCTTTTTCACGCAAACAATACACAATACCAGCAGAAAAATTACCGCTGCAAAAACATAAAGTAAAAATACTGTTGTCATAATTATAAAAATTTTGAAGGTTAATAATAAAAGTTAATTATAAAATTCTTATTTTTTTTCTAACATATTCCGAAGCTTTGTCAAGCGTTATCCTCAGCCTCATTTTGTGGTGTATGGTCTAACCCATAGCCGGTTGCACGAACCGTACGAATATAGTCAGCCCCATATTCATTTAATGATTTTCTTAACCTTCTGATATGAACATCAACCGTGCGGGTCTCAACATAAATATTTGTTCCCCATACATTTTTAAGCAAATATTCTCGTGAAAATATTTTTCCCGGCGTTTCCATCATCATCTTCAAAAGTCTAAACTCCGTCGGCCCCAAGTGAATAAAATTCTCTCCACGAAAGACTTTTTTTTCAACCAAATCCATGCGGATATCTTCAAAAACCAGTTCCGTTGCTGTTTGCGGTTCAGGCGCGCGCCTCATTTGCGCCTTTACTCTCGCGACCAACTCAGGAACCGAAAACGGTTTAGTCACATAATCATCAGCTCCGGCGGTCAGGCCTTTGATTTTATCTTCTTCTTCGCCTTTTGCGGTCAACATAATGACCGGAATATTTTTGATATCAGGCTTTGAACGCAGCAGCTTGCAAATTTCGACACCAGACATTTCAGGAAGCATCCAATCCAAAATTATGACTGACGGCTGATGTTTTTCAATTTCGGCCAGCGCAATATTTCCGCGATTGATGCATTTTACCTGAAAGCCTTCTTTTTCCAGATTATACTTCAAAAGAAGCGCCAGAGCTTCCTCATCTTCTACAATCATCACTAAATTTGCCATGATGTTCGTCCTTTTTATGTTAATTCATAGCCTAAGCTAACAGGTTTCTGTTAATTTTGCCTTAAGGCCTTGATATTTGCCTCATAATCATCTGTTGAAAATATGGCTGTTCCGGCAACCAGAATATCCGCCCCTGCTTTAATACATTCTGCCGCGGTTTCGGGATTAATTCCGCCATCAACTTCAAGTTCGATATCATAACCTGATATCATCTCTTTGATTCTAGCAATCTTTTCAAGCTGCGAATCGATAAAACTTTGTCCGCCGAAACCCGGATTGACACTCATTACCAAAACCAAATCAAGCTTATCCAGCACATATTCCAAAACGCTTTCCGGTGTTGCCGGATTAAGCGAAACGCCGGCACGACACCCCAAAGAGCGAATTTCATCCAGCGCTTTATCCAAATGTGTTACCGCCTCAGCATGAACCGTTATTATATCTGCCCCAGCCGCGGCTATGGACGAAAGCATTTTCTCGGGATTAGTAACCATCAAGTGAGTATCAAAAACCAGCCTACTGCGCGGTCTTAGTTCTTTTATGACCGGTGCGCCAAAAGTTAAGTTTGGAACAAACACACCATCCATCACATCTAAATGCAGCATATCTGCGCCGGCGGCTTCCAGTCGGCGAATTTCTTCTTCCAGATTTCCAAAGTCTGCCGATAAAAGGCTTGGAGCGATTTTTACCATTTTTCAATCTCCTTTATTCTTGTTTGCTCTATTATATTCTTTGCTGCTTAAAATACTCTAAATAAAATTTTATCTTCTTGATTTTTGCAAATTGGCGATTACTTCCTTGACTGGCAATATTTTTTTCAAAAGGAGATTTATCATGTCTGAAATGGCCATTAAAATTTGCGACCTTAACACAAAAGACTTAATCAAAGAGCTTAATGCAGCCTTTGCCGAAGAGTGGCTGGCTTATTATCAATATTGGATTGGTGCGCAAGTTGCTGCCGGCGCAATGCGTTCAGTTGTCAGCGCCGAATTTGAAGAACACGCCAAAGAAGAGCTTGAACATGCTGAAAAAATAGCAAAACGAATCGCAGAACTCGGCGGGACGCCCCTTACTCACCCGAATCAGTGGGAAAAAGCGGCAACTTGCAAATACGAAGAACCAAAAGACTCTTGTACAGCAAAGCTTTTGGAGCAAAATTTGTCAGCTGAACGCTGCGCCATTGTTCGCTATCAAAAAATTTGTGAGATGACGCACGGAAAAGATTTTGTAACTTTTGACCTTGCTCTAAGTATTTTAAAGGACGAAATTGAGCATGAGCAAGAGATTGACGACCTCATTTGCTCTATTTGGGCTAAATGTGCCAAAAAGTAACTTTCATTCTTTAAATTTTGTTTATAAAATATTTTTATTATTTTTCAATATATTAGTCCTGCTGCTATTAGAAAAATTAAAAATAGCAGCATTTTTTCTATTGACAAAATTTTTAAAATATATTATCTTTATGTCGAATTTGTTGAACAACTCTAAATAATTCTCAAAAAGCGGGCAACATAGACCTTCCTTCTAAAAGCTCCAAATAAAAAATATGGTCTACCGCTTTAAGAGAAAGTCTGCCGTTTCAAACTCAACGGCAGGCTTGCTCACGAGGCCGCATCCCCTAATGTCGGCCTCGTTTTTTTATCTCTTCAGAATAATTTCTTGACTTTATTTCTTACAATGCTACAAAAAAGTTAATTGCTAATTATTCTATATATTATACTATTATGAAAAATAAAAAACGTTCTTTTATCTCCGATTTAATATTAAAAATTTGGCAGCAGACGCAACAGGAGCTTCTGCCCACCGGGGATAATTTTGTTGATTCCGAAGGAAAATATCCTTTCGAGTTGTTTTATGATGACGGAAGCCGTTCTTGGAAGCCAGAGCCTCATAAACACCCTTGGGGGGTTATTGTCAATTCTGTTGCAATTAGGCTTCGCGCTGCTCCTAAACGGTTTAATTGGGATGACGCTCAGGATTATTGCAGCAAAATTTGCATCAACGGCAGAGTTGCTTCTTGTGGCAGTTTGACCTCGTGGAAAAAAATTGCAGAACTTTCACCTGATGAGTTTTTAAAATTAAATCATTTTTTGGTATTTTTAAAAGGTGACTGGTTAGACAAGTCTCCTTTATGGACAACTTCATCAGAAAGCTTTTTTCGCGCTTATGCCATGAAGCTCGGAGAAAACTCATCAACTCTGGACCAAAGCAAAACTTTTGGCATTAATGAAACAAGACCTGTTATTGAAGGTATTTGAAAAACAAAAAAAACTCAGCTCCCAAAGGAACTGAGTTTTTTTGTTATTTAGCACAGAGATTAAATTTCTCCGGCAGCATAGCGTTTGGCCATTTCAGACATCGGAATAACCTTAATCTTATCAGCGTGACCAGCTGCACCAAAGGCAATATAGCGAGCTTCGCAAACTTTCTGCATTTCTTCAATTGCAGGTTTGAGATATTTTCTCGGATCAAACTCTTTCGGGTTCTCGGCAAATATCTTGCGAATCGCTCCGGTAATAGCCATACGACAGTCGGTATCTACGTTAACCTTGCGAACACCGGACTTAATACCGCGAACAATTTCTTCAACCGGAACGCCAAAGGTTTGAGGAATGGCGCCACCATAGGCGTTAATTAAATCTTGCAGTTCTTGCGGAACAGAAGAAGAGCCATGCATAACCATGTGAGTGTTCGGCAGTTTTTTGTGAATTTTTTCAATAACATCAATAGCCAAGATATCACCATCCGGTTTTCTGGTGAACTTATAAGCACCATGAGATGTTCCGACAGCAACTGCCAAAGCATCAAGATGGGTTTCTGCTACAAATTTAGCAGCTTCATCAGGATCTGTTACCAAGCGTTTTTTATCAATTACGCCTTCTGCACCATGGCCGTCTTCTTTATCGCCTTTTCCGGTTTCTAAAGAACCGATAACACCCAGCTCACCTTCAACTGAAGCACCGACAGCATGTGCACGAGCAACAACTTCTTTGGTTACTTTTACATTATATTCAAAAGAAGACGGTGTTTTGCCATCAGCTTCCAATGAACCATCCATCATAACAGAAGAATAACCGTTTACGATAGCAGACTGGCAGATATCTACTGAAGAACCGTGATCTTGGTGAATACAAATCGGCAATTCCGGAAACATTTCTATTCCGGCCTGAACCATGTGACGAATCATCGGATCACCGGCGAATTTGCGCGCACCGGTTGAAGTTTGAAGAATAACCGGAGCATTAACTTTTTTTGCAGCCTGCAAAACTGCAATAACTTGTTCCATATCATTAATGTTAAAAGCAGGAACACCGTAGTTGTTTTCTGCTGCATGGTCAAGAATTTGACGCATTGTTACTAAAGGCATATATTATCTCCTTAAATCAATTATTTTCTATTTGCGAATATAGCCCCTACTCTTTTTTTTGCAAGCTTTTTTTATTTTTATCCGACGAAAGCGGCTTTATTTTATCAAATTTTAATCTTTTTAAATTATGATTTTTTGCATGAGTAGATTATCAGAACTTTTTAAGCCGATTAAGGCTGTTATTTCCCCTTTATCCGCCTTTTTTGCCGGAACGCTATTAACCTGTGCCGGTTATGCCTTGCTGACTTCTTATTTGTCATTAAAAATGAACAAGTTCGGCGTGTCGACATCGCAAATCGGCATTATCTTATCTATGTATTATATCGGTTATATTTTGGCGGCGCTGACAGCTTCAAAAATCATCAACAAAGTCGGACACATTCGCTCGTTTTCAACCTTTATATCTTTATTCTCGGCTTTAGTGTTAGCTCATATATTTTCACAATCACCAATGTTATGGGGCGGGCTTCGCTTTTTTGAAGGATATTGTATCGGGGCGGCAATGATGTGTCTTGAAAGCTGGCTTAATGCGCGCGCAAACAATAAAAATCGCGGGCTAGTGATGTCTCTTTATATGGTTACGACTTATATGGGCTCCGGTCTGGGGCAGCTTTTGCTTAATATTCCGGACACCAACGGCGTGTTGATTTTGGCTTTGGTTTCTATTATTTTTTCTTTGGCGCTTATCCCCATTTCGCTCACGGCGCTTCCTATGCCGGACATTTCCGTGCAAAAAAGCATGAATCTTTTGGCTTTATATAAAATTTCTCCGGTCGGTGTGGTCGGTTGCTTTTGCAGCGGAATTTTTGTCGGCGCATTTTATACCCTCGGAACAATTTATGCCGTTCGCAGCGGACTGACTTTGCACCAAACGTCACTCTTTATGTTTGCCGGTATTCTCGGCGGAATGTGTGCACAAATTCCGGTCGGAAAATTGTCTGACTTGATTGATAGACGGTTTGTTATTCTTTGGGCCAATGTCTTGATGTTTTTCGTCGCACCTTGGGTTCATGTGTTTATTGATAACGGAACTTTTGCTTTGACCTCTGCTGCTTTTGTTCTTGGCAGTTGCACTTTTATTATTTATCCGATTTGTGTTTCTCACGTTAATGATCTGATTCAAAATGAAGACCGTGTTCCGGCCAGCGGATTGCTTATCATGCTTCAAAGTCTAGGTATGGTTATCGGCCCAATTATTATTTCCGTTATCATGCAGCTCTTTGGGGCTTTATCTTTCTTGATTTGTCTTTCCGTCGCGGCGGCCGGATTTGTTATTTTCGCCTTCAAGCATATTGCTTTCCGCGATATTAAATACATCAAGGTTACGCCGACAGCACCGCAACCAACTGCTCCGACACCAGTCTTTCCTACACTGGCTGAACATGACAGCGTTGTCGATAAAACCAAAAACTTTTTAGCTGATAAAAAACATTAAAAAAAACAACGTCCGTTGTTTTTTTACTTAGCGAGCCCTCGATACCCCTTGGCGCTCCTCTAATAAAACCGCTTCCGCGGTTTTCTAACTGGAGCGGGCAACGGGAATGCGCGATTACATCGCTCGTCACAGCGGCATCTAAACTCGCTGCGGGCGCTACCTCGCCCTTCCTCGTTAAGATGTTGCGCTGCTCTTGCAGATAAAAAGGCAAAAAACTTTGCCTTTTTACTTAGCGTGCCCTCGATTCCCCTTGGCGCTCCACTAATAAAACCGCTTCCACGGTTTTCTAACTGGAGCGGGCAACGGGAATGCGCGATTACATCGCTCGATACAGCGGCATCTAAACTCGCTGCGGGCGCTACCTCGCCCTTCCTCGTTAAGATGTTGCGCTGCTCTTGCAGATAAAAAGGCAAAAAACTTTGCCTTTTTACTTAGCGAGCCCTCTCGGGTTCGATTCCCCTTGGCGCTCCACTAATAAAACCGCTTCCACGGTTTTCTAACTGGAGCGGGCAACGGGAATCGAACCCGCATTTTAAGCTTGGGAAGCTCACATTCTACCATTGAATTATGCCCGCTTTATTTTTTCTTCGCTTAATCTATATCAAAAAATTTTAATAATCAACCTCTAAAAACCGGTTATACAATTTGCATGGATGTCTGTCACAATCATCTCTGATATAGCTTCTTAAAATCGCATAGGCCTTTCTTTCGGCGCCACCTTTGATTTCATCATCCGACACCCAAGTCTTATCCATACAATAACCGGCAACTTCCCATGCTTGTCTTTTTGTATCTCCCGTCATTAAAGCGCCGCTCTTTGACAACTTCTCCGCCTCAATCTCTACACATTGTGTATATTGTTCCTCCGGCGATAAAGTCAAGTCTATGCGCGACGGCAATTTGCAACTGCAAGCAATCAAACTCAGTCCGATTATTAAAATTTTAGTTTTCATCTCCCTACTCCGCTTTTCATTCTACTTAATCAAAACTTTCTCCGCAACTGTTTTTTATAAAAAAAATCCCGAAAGAAGCCTAAGCCGCTTTCGGGAAATAATTTACTGTTTAAATTTACGGTAAAGGCCATAGCTTATACCGCAAAAGACAATTGAGATAAACAAATTTATCGTTTTTAGCGTTATGTTGCTTGGTGACACCCAAAGGCAAGCACAAACAAAATAAATGATAAACAAAATGTTTATTATCAGCCAGATGGCTGAAAACCTTACGGTTCGTTTCTGTTTTTTCTCGTTCATAAGTCTTAGCGTTTCATTCCGACATAAACTTGCATACTAGAGACAACCAAGATGATGGAAATTATCAGATTAAAAATCCCAATTCCGGGGAAAGCCGAAAAAACCATCATACTGTTTACCAACAAGAAAATCAAACACAATAGCTGAACAAACATCCACATCATTTTAGTGTTTGAGGGCTGACATGTCATCTTTAATGCACGATCATCACGATGTTCCGAATCGATTAATATCGTGACAATTTTTATCTTTTCCAACGGCTTCAAACATTCATGATGCTCCCAAAGCCACTTGCTGTAAGGGGCAAAGCCATATTTTGGACTTTTACGTAGATGTTTGACCATCAGAGCTGTGAATATTCGCATCATTTGGTATTTTCTTATTCCTGCCGGCGGGCAATCCAAACACAAATCTATCAGATATTTAATGCGTGGAATATTTTGTCCCATCGTTGCCAGCAGGCCATAGGTAAACCAAAACAGCTTGACTTCCAGCTTTTTAGATTGGATAAAAGGCACAAGATCATTCCGATTTCCGGAAAAATAAACAAAGCCCCTCACATCTTTTTCTTGTCGCAGGAAGAAATCCCATATAGCCTTCATTTCGCAACTTCTCTCCAAATAAAGAGGATTATGCGACAAAACATCAAGAGAAACTCGCCGACATGACGCATTGTTCAACTCGGCAAAAAAGGCTTTCAGCATACTTTCCACTGATTGTTTTATGGCTTCAACCATTTCGGCTTCGACATCGAGAGAATTTGTCTGCATTACTCTTTCTTCATAATATTCTTTCATAATGATATAATTTAAGTGTGACATAATAGTTTTAAAATCTGGTTCACCATACCATCTTAGACAAAAAAGTCAACACCTTTCTTGTTTGTCCAGCTTTTTTTGTGGTTCTTCATGCTTTTTTTGATGGATTTTTGAATTTTTTAATGCTATAAAACGCGCATAGAGAATCTATGGCTCTATGTGATAAGTATGCCTTTATACTTGTTAAATAAGCTTTTTATTAACTTAAATTAAGGAAATACAATAATATGTCTGATGTTAAGATGAAAATGATGGATGGTAACGAAGCTGCTGCTTCCGTTGCTCACCGCATGAATGAAGTCTGCGTCATCTACCCGATTACTCCGTCTTCTCCGATGGGTGAATGGGCTGATGCGTGGTCTGCTGCTAATCAGAAAAACCTTTGGGGCGTTGTTCCTGAAGTTCAGGAAATGCAGTCCGAAGCCGGTGCTGCCGGTGCTTGCCACGGTGCGCTTCAAGCTGGTTCTTTAACAACCACCTTTACGGCTTCTCAAGGTTTGCTCTTGATGATCCCGAACATGTATAAAATTGCCGGCGAGCTTTGCCCGTTTGTTATGCATGTTGCTGCTCGTTCTTTGGCTTATCATGCCTTATCAATCTTTGGCGACCACTCTGATGTGATGTCTTGCCGTCAGACAGGTTTTGCTATGCTTTGCTCAAACTCTGTTCAAGAAGTTCATGACTTTGCCGCTATCGCTCAGTCTTCTACTTTGCGTTCTCGCGTGCCGTTCATGCATTTCTTTGATGGTTTCCGTACTTCTCACGAAATTAAGAAAATTAAGCTCCTCTCCGATGATGATTTGAGAGCCATGCTTGAAGGTATTGATACAAACATCAACTCTAAACACGCTCTGCGCCCGGAAGCTCCGGTTATTCGCGGTACCGCTCAGAACCCAGACGTTTTCTTCCAAGGTCGTGAAGCATCTAATAAATATTATGACGCTGTTGAAGGCATTGTTCAGGAAGAAATGGACAAGTTTGCTAAGATATCCGGTCGTCAATATAATGTTGTTGACTATGTTGGCCCGAAAGATGCTGAACAAGTTATCGTTATTATGGGTTCCGGCGCTGAAACAGTTGAAGAAACCATCAACTATCTCAACAACAACGGTTATAAAGTCGGTTTGGTTAAAGTTCACCTGTATCGTCCGTTCCCGACAAAGTCTTTCCTCAAAGCTTTGCCTGAAAGCGTTAAGGTTGTTAACGTTCTTGACCGCACTAAAGAATCCGGTTCTATCGGTGAACCGCTTTATCTTGATGTGGTTGCTACCTTGACTCAAGCTTTTGCTAACGGCGAAATCAAAGCTATGCCGAAAATCTTGGGCGGCCGTTATGGCTTGTCTTCTAAAGAATTTACTCCGGGAATGGTTAAAGCTGTTTATGATAACGGCGCTGCCGCTAAGTCTATCAACGGCTTCTCGGTCGGTATTGAAGATGATGTTACTCACAAATCTTTGGCCTTCAATGACGATATTGACACCGAAGGCAAAGATGTTGTTCGTGCCGTCTTCTTCGGTCTTGGGGCTGATGGTACCGTCGGTGCTAACAAAAACTCAATTAAAATTATTGCCGAAGATGCCGGAAAATATGGTCAGGGTTATTTCGTTTATGACTCTCGTAAGTCCGGCTCTATGACAACTTCTCACCTGCGTTTCTCAGATAATCCGATTAAAGCGGCTTATCTGATTAACAAGGCTGACTTTGTTGCTTGCCACCAGTTCCCGTTCATGTCTAAAGTTGATATTTTGAAAATCGCTAAACCGGGAGCTACCTTCCTTTTGAACGCTCCTTATGACGGACAGGAAGTTTGGAACCACCTGCCGAAGGAAGTTCAACAGGTTATTATTGACAAGAAGATTAACTTCTATGCCATTAACGCTATTGATGTTGCTCGTAAGACCGGTATGGGTCAACGCATTAACACCATCATGCAGACCTGCTTCTTTGCAATTTCTAACATCTTGCCGAAAGATGAAGCTATTGCTCAGATTAAAAACGCTATTAAGAAAACATATAGCAAGAAGGGCGACGCAATTGTTCAAAAGAACTTTGAAGCCGTTGATGCTACGCTTGAACATTTGGTTAAAATCAATGTTCCGGCAACGGCTGATTCTAACTTGCATATGTTGCCGCCGGTTCCGGCTAATGCTCCTGAATTCGTTAAGAAGTTGACCGCAGAGTTGATTGCCGACCGTGGTAATGAGCTTCCGGTTTCTGCTTTTGACGACGTTGTTGACGGCACATGGCCGACTGCTACAACCCAATACGAAAAACGTTGCATTGCAACCGAAATTCCGGTTTGGGATCCTGACACTTGTATTCAATGCGGTAAGTGCTCTATCGTTTGCCCGCATGGTGTTATCCGTATGAAAGTTGCTTCGGAAGAAGAACTCAAGAATGCACCGAAAGGCTTTAAGTCTGCCGCTTATAAGGGTAAGGAATTTGCCGGTAAACAGTTTATTTGGCAGATGTCTCCGGAAGACTGCACAGGCTGCGGCATCTGCGTCAGCGCTTGCCCGGCTAAGAACAAGGCTGATCCGGCTCGCAAAGCCATTAACATGGATCACATCGAAAATCATTTGGAAGAACAGAAGGCTTGCTGGGACTTCTTTGAAACCCTGCCTTATGTAAAACGTACGGAAGTTGCTAAGAACTTGCCGAAGACAACCCAGATGATTCAGCCGTTGTTTGAATTCTCCGGTGCTTGTGCCGGCTGCGGTGAAACACCTTATATCAAGTTGTTGACCCAGCTCTTTGGTGACCGTATGGTTGTTGCCAATGCTACCGGATGTTCTTCAATCTACTCCGGCAACCTGCCGACCACGCCTTATGCTAAAGATGAAAAAGGTCATGGTCCGGCTTGGGCTAACTCTTTGTTTGAAGACAATGCAGAGTTTGGTTTGGGTATGAGATTTTCAATCGACCAGCAACACAATGTTGCCATGAGCCTGTTGAACAGCCTCAAGGACAAGATTGGTGCCGAATTGGTTGAAAAGATTGTTTCTAACCCGCAATCTAACGATGTTGAAATTGATGCTCAGCGCGACAATGTTAAGGCTCTTCGTGCTAAACTCGCTTCTATCAACGATGCTGAAGCTAAGCACTTAGACAGCGTTGCCGACTACCTGATTAAAAAATCCGTATGGATTATCGGTGGTGACGGTTGGGCTTATGATATCGGCTTCGGCGGCTTAGACCACGCTATTGCTTCCGGTAAGAACATCAATATCTTGGTTATTGATACAGGTGTTTACTCTAATACCGGTGGTCAGCAGTCTAAGGCTACGCCGATGGGTGCTTCTGCTAAATTTGCAACAGCAGGTAAAGAGCTTCCGAAGAAGGATTTGGCTATGATTGCCATGTCTTATGGTAATGTTTATGTGGCTCAGGTTTCTATGGGTGCTAATGACTCTCAAGTTATCAAAGCCATGAATGAAGCTGAAGCTTTTGATGGTCCGTCAATCATCATTGCATACTCTCACTGTATTGCTCAAGGCTTTAACCTTGCTGATGGTTTGGAACACCAGAAGATGGCTGTTGAAACTGGAAGCTGGCCGTTGTACCGCTATAATCCGGACAACATCAAAGCCGGTAAAGCTCCGTTGACTTTGGATTCAAAGGCTCCGTCTCGTCCTTTGTCTGACTATATGTCTAACGAAGTTCGTTTCCAGATTGTCAATAAGATGAATCCGGAACGCTATGAGACTTTGATGAACAAGTCTGAGGAAAACCTTAAGAACAAACGCGATTTGCTTGAGCATATGGCTGAGTTCAAAGGTCAGGAATAATTTATAATCCTGCTTAACAAAAAGCTCTTGATGTAAAATCAAGAGCTTTTTTTGTGACATAACAATAAAACACTTCAAAACATCTTTATTGAATTTTATGGATGTGGGGGCATTATTCAGCCGGATACGTTATCCCCAGAAAAATTTTGCATTTATTCACAAAAACAAGGCTTTTCCACAGGGCGCGGTTTGCATTAAATATCAAAAGATGCTAATATGACTTTTGTGACTATCGGACTATGATTTTAATTTTGCAATTTTTTTCATAGAGGTACAATCAATGAATATGTATAAAAAATTTCAGTCGCCGTTAGGATATCAGGCGACAGATAGTCAGATTGATAGTTATGGTGTTGATCACAGCTGCTTTTCTACACGTGATGAATTGGAATATCAATTTGCAAGACAAAATAAGGAAAACCAACTCATTCAGAACTACAACAATCAAGGGATAACGAAAAACTACCCTCAATATGGTACTAATTTCTGGGGAAATCCTGATAATAACTACGGCTTCGGCTCTTCAAACATTCACGACAATATTGAGAATAGAGAGAGACAAACCGAACAGAGTTATGGTTTGGTGAATGAGAGGCAGAATCAAACCTTGAGACAGCAAACAAATAACAATCATATATCTAATAAAAAAGGATTCATTGACAAATTTAATGAATTAGAATATATGACAGATATTCCACATTCAATATCGACTGGCAATAAATTTATAGATAAAAATATTGCAAAATATGGAGCTAAAGCCCTTGGAGTATTAGCGAAAAGTCCTCAAGCAAAATTTGTTGTAAAAGCGGCAGAAAAAGCTTATCCTTATATTGAAACAGGTGGTGCTAACCTTGCACGAGCTGTTGCGGCATATAGGGATAGAAATAAATCTAAAGAGTAAGCAATTATTTCTGTTAATTGTATAAATAAAAAGAAGGGAGATAAACTCATGAAATTATGGTCAAAAGAAGCCTTGATATTAGGCGGAGTATATGGAGTTTTAACAACTCCCTTCACTTATTTTCACAATCAATATTTTGAACAAATTCATTTTGTTCTTTTGGGGTTATTTGTTATATTTATGTTTCTTAATTTTTTTAACAAAACACCTTCGTTTATTTATACATTCACGAAACAACATCCTATCTTATCTTATTATTTAATATCCATTGGATGGATTGCTTATTTTTTAATTTTTGGCATAATTATTATTCCTCTTTTTGCAAGCGTTTTTGAATGGAATGATACGGACATTAAAATTGTAGTAGATATATTTGATATTATTTGTACTTATGGAATTCCTGTTTCTTTGCTTTTTGCTTTTATAAAAGCTCGAAGAAAATAAATCTTTGCCCGAAAACATCTTTATTGAATTTTAAGAAAAATCATTTATATTGAAAGTCAGGCGTGGGGAAAAAACTGCGTTTAGCACTGCGAGAGCGGTGCGGGACTTTGAACGGTCCTCATACATAGTTAGTCGCCCATAGTTTATATATGGGCGATATAGAAATCCCAACATGGTTGGGAAGCTTTTAGTGTATGTTCAAGGAGAGATTTCTCCCTCCCAAAGACTAAAAGAGTCATTTAACTATGTATGATTGTTCAACTTCCCGACCGCTTTTGCAAAAAAAGTGGTCTTTTTTTTGTTTTTAATGTTCGGGGAGAAAAATCATGGATATCAAACGCATAAAATCTCGCGGCAAAATGGCCAACGGCGAACCTAATCCGATTGACGTTTACGTCGGTAAAAGAATGCGCCTGCGCCGGCAAATGCTTTGTCTATCTCAAGAAAAATTAGCCGCTGCGCTTGGCTTAACTTTTCAGCAAGTGCAAAAATACGAACGCGGCTTAAACCGCATGGGCGCCAACCGTTTGTGGGATATTGCCTCGGTTTTGAATGTTCCGATAAACTACTTCTTTGACGGTATGGACAGCCAAATCCGCCGCCAAAGTCCGAGCCAACTTTACGGCGCAGGCATCCCTTTTTCCGTTAATAAAAGTGACCCGCTGTTCAGCATGGAAAATATCGAGCTGGTTGCCGCCCTCTCTAAAATCAAAAACCCCAGCGCCCTACTTGCTCTCCGCGACCTTATCTCCGCCCTTTCGGCTTAGTAAGCATTTTATCCCCAGAAAATTTTTGCATTTATTCACAAAAACAAGGCTTTTCCACAGGCTGTGGTTTGCGTTAAATATCAAAATATGCTAATATGATTTTTGTGACTATCGGACTATGATTTTAATTTTGCAATTTTTTCATAGAGGTACAACCAATGAATATGTATAAAAAATTTCAGTCGCCGTTAGGATATCAGGCGACAGATAGTCTGATTGATAGTTATGGTGTTGATCACAGTGGCTTTTCTATACGCGATGAATTGGAATATCAATTTGATGCCAGCGGGGGCTCCCCGCTCCGCAGTATGGCACAAACTTTTGGGGCAATTCTGATAATAACTATGGTTTCGGCTCTTCAAACATTCACGGCAATATTGAGAATAGGAATAATAATCCATTTGAAAACACGGTGAATACCTTTGGGCTGAGCCAAGCTAAACAGAGTTATGGCTTGGGAAGTGATAGTCAAAATCAAACCTTTGGGCAAGAAAACAATAATTCTACCCAATGGGGACTGAACAACACTCCTTTAGCGCAAAACAATAATGCTTATCTTGATTTTAATGGAAAGGAATTACGTTGGCATCAAAATAATGAGGTAACTAATTCTTGGAAAGCAATGTCGGGTAAACCTGATTATCAATGTAAAGAATATGACAGCGTAAAAGATAAAGGTCCATTGCCTGAGGGAAAATGGTTGGTAAGACAATCTCAACATCAGAACTTTTATAAAGACCAAAGTAAAATAGGACAATTAAAAAGTGAATATGGTTTTGGAATCATGGGAGGATGGCCTGGAGGAAAAGATTCTTGGGGTAATAACCGCATTTGGTTGGAGCCCGCTCAAGGAACAGATAATAAAGATAGAACTAATCTTTCAATCCACGGAGGTAAAGAATATGGCTCTAAAGGGTGTATTGATTTAACAGATAGGATGGATGAATTTACCGATAAATTTAAGAAATATGGACATGATATGATTCTTAATGTAAAATATGATAAAGACTGTTGGTGATTTTTATTGTATTTAAGATAAACGCTGAATATACTTTGAATAAATTTAACCGAAGGTGCAATTATGAAAAAAATCAAACTTATACCGTTTTATCTATTGTCAGGATTATATGCCTTTGCGGTTTTTATCATTGCAGTAACATATCCAGATGATATGACAAGTGACAGCATGCCATGGAATGCAGAGGCATTAGGTTGGGCATATGAAAATAGGTTTAACTATACCATAATGACATTAACATTATTACTCATAATAATTGCACCTACGGTTTATGCTTGGAAGAAGCGTAAAACAAATCTCAAAAAATCCTATATAATTCTATCCATTCCGGCTCTTGTTTATTTGGCGAGATATATCTATTTTACTAATTTTTATAATATATAAATCCAGCTATCGTGATGACCTCACATAACTTGCGATTAGGAGGAGTTTTATGCAGCTTTAGGCTAACAGCATTATCAATATGAAAAAAAAGCCTCCTTTATTGATGTCTTTTTTGTATTGGCATGGTGTTTTGAAAAACTGTTAATGTTTAGCTTATCTACAATTTTTAATTTATTTTTTTCAATGGAGTACTTACGAGATTACATTTTTGGGAATGTATGATTATAGGATATGTGTTTTACAGCTTTTTTTCTCTTACTGAAATTCCTTATTTTGATATTATAGGGTGGTTTTGCTATTTTCATATCGCCTTGAGCTGTTATCAAAATAGATTTTTATTATCATAAATATACGCTGCCCAACTTCTTAAACATCTTTATTTAATTTTAAGAAAAATCATGGATATCAAACGCATAAAATCTCGCGGCAGAATGGCCAACGGTGAACCTAAAAAGAGCAGCCTTATGGGCTGCTCTGTATTTTTGGTATTTGCTCAGACAATCGGGCGAGCCTTTACATAATAGTCAGCCCTATTGCCATAAGAAAGGCCAATTTCTTCATTAAAAAAACTTATCCATGCATAATCTGCCAAATAAGAATCAGCTGTCCAAATCCGCCCTTTGAGCGGGGTGCCACCAAGTGCCTCAATAAAAGTATTTAATTCTGCGATTTTTGCTTTTCCTTGGCGAATGAGCTGTTCCCAAAAGCTTTTATCGCCGCAGGTGCAAGTCTTTTTTCCGACCTTTATACCTTGGCAATATTTTTGCGCTTCGTCAAACAAAATATCCGGTGATGATTGCAGGCTGATGCCTCTGTTGCAAAACATTACACCCCAAATCGTTTTTCCCTCTTGGGGGTGATTTGATCTTGTTCCATCCGTATAAATAACCTCAAATGGATAAATTGATAAATTTTCTTGTCCCATAATTATAAAATTTAGATTAATAATAAAAAATGTTTTTTCTTTTTAATTGATTTTTGCTAATTGTCAAGGGCTTCACAGCATCAACAAAAGAGCGATTAACAAAACGCCATAAAGAATTACACCAGAAACATACATAAAGGCTATTCTAAAATCTGCCCTTGATGGAATCGCGTTTTCGATAATGATTGTTTGCAGCAGCACATAACCGATATACCACCATATCGTATGCGGGATATAGGGCAAGACATAGCGGTTTATATAAAAAGACAAAGGCAATAATATTAGTGGTGCCAGCGCTGCAGGAACCGCGTTATAAAAGGTTATATTGCGAAAGCCGACACTGCCCATAACATAGCCGCCAACAGGATCTTTTTTGGGAAATAATGTGAAATTTACCGGATGTGCATTCAAAAACAAACCAACCAGAAAATGCATCAGCTCATGCAAGATTGTTCCGGGGATATTTACCAAAGCGCAGACAAACATGCTGCTGTAAGTTGCGTATTTTATTCTCATCAGCATAACAACCGCCAGTATGGTATAAAAGCGGTTGTTAAAAATGCTCTCGACGACTTCAGGGCTGTTTATATAGCGAAAAAAATTATCAATCGCCCTTATGGTTACGTCAATCATATTACCCCCGCTTTAAAACTGCTAATCCGGCCAAATAAGTGTTTAATAACAATTTGCAGAGGTTTTTCTTATTAACCATACGGAAGTCATTAATTATCGATGTGGTTAAGAATGAACTCATGGCAAACAAGCTGAGCCACAATACTTGTCTTGCGACTTTTTTCTTGCGGGCGTTCAAATGGGTATAAACCGCATCAAATGAAGGCTGCCACAACTGCATCATGCGAATAATCATGGCGCGGTAGCCTTGCGGCTGCTTGCTGGCATTTAGGTGATAATTATACAGCAAAAACCAAAGATTTGAATTTTGCAGCACAAAACTGACAAAGATATCAAGATAAGTGTTCAAATTTTTATAAGCGCTTCTGTCCGGCTTGACCTGAGCCATTTTATCATACAATCTTTTTAAGGTTTGGAGGTTTATGGCTGCGACCAAATTATCCATGTTTGAAAACTGATTATATATCGTTCCGACCGAACAACCTGAGGCCTCAGACAATTTTCTGGCGGTCAGATATTCCATCCCTTTGCTTTCGACAATCTCTCGGCCAACGCTTATCAGATATGTGCGGATATTTTCTTTGCTCTCTGTCATCTTTGCTTAATAAATTGTTTGTAATTAGTTTTTATAATACTACATATATATCAATTATCATCCGTGTTCAATTTTTTTATTAAAGGATTTGGATAAAATGCGCAATAAGTTATTTCTGGGGGCGGCCCTTTCCGTTATTATCTCAGCTACTGCAGCAATGGCTCAGGAAGCTTCTTCTGATTTTTATCAAAATATTTTGTTTTCTGAAGAATATGAACAGAAACAACAAGAAAATCAGGCTAAAGACAGTGCCGCAGCGCTTTTGGAAAAAAATGTGGCACCGGCTCCTTTACCCACAACCGAGGCAGAGGTTGCTGCTCCGCAGACGCTGTCTCAGGCTCTAGACAATCTGAAAAATACTTATGGTTCAGCACCGCTTGGTTTAGTTTGGGGTGCAAGCATGTCTGATGTTGAAAAATCCGGCGTGCGCCTTATTCCTCAGCCGATGAAAGATTATACAAACTCGTTCCTTGCTGAGAGATTGCCGAATCCGCTTAAAGACTTTTCTACTGCTTATCTCATCTTCGGAGATTCCGACAAGCTTTATCGTGTTTTGGCGCGCAGTGATAAAATTTCCGACGATACGCCTAATGCGGCCAAGACCTTGAAGCTTTATCAATATTATTACAACTTGCTCTCCAAGAAATATGGTAATGCTCAGCAGAACTACAGCTTGGCAACCACCAATGTTGATGAGAATCCAACTCAGGCAAACTCTGCCGCGGCACAATCTCCGGAAGATAATCCCAACCTTTTGGCAAATTTAATCAGCGGAGCGGCGGTTCTATATGCAACTTTTGGCGGCGAAGATGTCGGTGTGGCTTTGGCTGTTAATGTTGACGGCGATAATCAAACTTATATCGAAATTGATTATCGAAATTTAAAGATTATTAAGGAAAATGAGCTAAACATATTAGAAGCTTTATAATGTTTTTTAAGGACTTAATGGGATATGAAAAAAGTTGCTTTTTGCGCCGTTTCGGGTAACGGCATGAGCCCTTTGGCTCAGATTTTTGTGAAAAAAGGTTATCAGGTATTTGGTTCTGACCAAAGTTTTGATGCCGGAAGAGACCATGCTAATCGTGAGGCTCTGGTAGCTGCCGGTATTAAGCTGGTTCCACAAGATGGTAGCGGAATTTCTGACGACTTGGAATTTTTGTGCGTATCCTCTGCCATATCTGATGACAATCCCGACGTGATTGCCGCAAAGCAAAAGAACATCCCTATTCTTAAACGTTCAGAGCTCTTAGCTAAGCTCTTTCATGAATATAATTATAATATTGCTGTCGGCGGAACGGCCGGAAAAACCACAACAACCGCAATGATTGGCTTTATCCTCGATAAGCTCGGGAAAAAGCCGTGCATGATTAACGGCGGTATGCTGCGCGATTATGAATCAAACATCGGGCTGCCAAACTATATTTATAACAACAATGATATTTGTGTGGTTGAGGCTGATGAAAGTGATGGTTCCATCCGTTCTTATCATCCTTATATTGCCTTGGTAAATAATATCTCTCATGACCATGTGGATATTCCGACTTTGGTTGAGTATTTTAGCGAGTTTGCTTCTCATGCTCGTCATGCATTGGTGGTTAATGCCGATTGTCCGCTTGCCTCAAAGCTCAATCATGCAAACAAAATCACTTTCTCGATTTTATCTTCCGATGCGGATTTATATGCCTCAGACATCAAAGCAATAGATAACGGGGTTTCTTATAAGCTTAACGGCAAAAAATATTTTCTCAATCTTATCGGCAAGTTTAATGTTTCCAACGCCTTGGCCGCCATTGCTTGCTGCAAAGTTCTTGGCATTAGCCCTGACGAAGCGGCAACAGCTTTGCAAGGTTTTCATGGAATTAAACGCCGTCTTGAAGTCGTCGGAACCAATAACCGCAATATTACTCTGATTGATGACTTTGCTCACAATGCCAGCAAAATTGAGGCCTCACTCAAGGCGCTTAAAGAATATTCCGGTCGCCTCATCGTTATGTATCAATCGCACAAGCCTTTTTCGGCACGCACGACCGGTGAAGAAGACGGCGTGGTCTTTGGACAAGTGCTGGATAAAAACGATATTTTGCTGATGCCGGAAATTTATATGCGCGACCCAATTAAAGATGCGGATATATCCGGTGCAGACTTGGTTCGTTTTGCTCAGAACAATGGTGTAAACGCCCTCTTCCTTGAGACTAAAGACAAGGTTCGTGACTATATTTTGCAAAACGCTCAAAACGGTGACCGAATCGTCATCATGGGTGCAAGGGACAACTCTCTTCCGGATTTCAGCCGCCAGCTTTTGCAAGACTTGACTGACAAGCCTGAAGCCGTTAATTCTTAAGCTTGTTTCGGAGGTGCGTTATGTATTATCCCTTAACCCCAGGTGATAAAATCGGACTGGTTTCACCCTCTCGAAACGTAACCGAGCAAGAGATTGCCAAAGGTGTGGAATATCTGCGGTCACTCGGCTTGATTCCGGTTATGGGAAAAAATGCATTTAACGCCTTTCGCTATATGGGCGGAACAGCCGAAGAACGCGCCAAAGATATTATGGGCTTTTTTCTTGCCCCTGAGATTAAGGCTATTTTTGCCACGTCCGGCGGTGACGGAAGCCAATATATTTTGCCGCTTTTGGATTTTGGCCTCATTAAAAAAAATCCCAAACCCCTGTTTGGTTTTAGTGACACAACGGCTTTGCAAAACGCTTTGGTGGAAAAATGCGGTCTTATTTGCCCAAGCGGTCTCACTCTCAATTATGATTTTCGGAGCGAATGTCTTAACAAAACGCTTGATGCAAGCGTCAAAAACATGATTTTTGGTGACGAGTTTTGTTATTGCGCAGGCAAGCCGGTTATTGTCGGTGAGGCAAAAGGCAAGCTTATCGGCGGATGTTTAAGCCTGTTTCGCAATCTGTGCGGAACGCCTTATTTTCCATCTCTCAAAGGAGCGATTTTGTTGGTGGAAGATGTGGAAGAGCCGACCTATAAAATTGATTTGATGCTTCAACAAATTTCTCAATGCAAAGATTTTGATAAGCTTAGCGGTCTTATCTTCGGGCGCTGCTTGGACTGCCCCATTCGCCGCGAAGGTGATGGCTCGATTGATGAGGTTATCTCCTATTTTAGTGAAAAGCTTTCTATCCCCGTCATCAAAGACTTTCCTTACGGGCATGAGTTTGAGCGCGTTATGCTGCCCTTAGGGGCTGAGGTTAAACTCCTTAGCTCAGCCAACGGTTGTCAAGTTGCTTCCATATAAAAAAACAGAGAAACGTCTCACGACGGTTCTCTATGATTGATTTGTTTTCTCAATTGCTAAAGATTAACATCTGCGTTTCACAACGGCTTAGTCTTTGTTTACATTTAGAGAGTATAAAATAGTAATCACAATAATTAGTAACTGTCATCTTTTTATCATTTTATTTTGTTAACTGCTTTTTTTAAAAAGCTTTTATTTTATTTTTATTCATGATAAAAGAGGGTACCTTGTTGTTTTTGTGAAAGGAACTTTTTGATGTCTAAAATTGTTACCATGATTCCGGTGCGCATGGCCTCTACTCGCCTGCCGAACAAGCCTTTGCTCGATGTGAACGGAAAAAGTGTGTTACAACGCGTTTATGAAAATGTTAAAGCCGCTGTTCCCGGAGATATTATTATTGCCGCCGGTGATCAGGTTTTGGTTGATGAGGCTAAAAAATTTGGCGCAACCGCTATTTTGACAGATCCTAAACTGCCGAGCGGAACAGATCGTATTGCCGCCGCACTTAATCAAATTGACCCTGATGGTTCAAAATATGATATTGTTGTTGATTTTCAGGGAGACGGACTCAATGTTGACCCGAAAGTTAATCTTGACTTAATCGAAATGATTGAACGCACGGACTGTGATATTGCGACTTGCGGTATGCTCTTCAAAAACGAGAAAGATATTCATGATCCGACTATGGTTAAAATCTGTATGGGGCTTCGTGAAGGCGAAACCGAAGGTCGCTGCCTATATTTTACTCGCGCGGCGGCTCCTTATATCCGTAATCCGGAAAAGTGCAAAAATCATGATTATTATCATCATATCGGAATTTATGTCTTTAAGGCAAAATCTCTTAAAAAAATCGTGTCTTTACCGGTTGGCGTTTTGGAAGAAAAAGAATCTCTTGAGCAACTGCGTGCCCTTGAAAACGGTATGACCATTCGCGCAAAAATCATCGGCAATATGAAGCTGATTGATGAAGCGCCGGCCGATATTAACACCCCTGAAGAATATGCCGAAGCCTGTAAGTGGATTAAGTAAATTTTTTGATGATAAGAAAAAAATTTAGCGGCTCTGTTACGAGCCGCTTTTTTGCACTGTTACATACCACAAGGCAAGTTGTCTCCTCCGCTTTCGTAACAATATCCTCGTGAAGCTGCCGGTAAGCACCAATCTCCGGCTTCAGTTCCTACTGTTTTATACTCACGTGCAGCCCAGACAGCAGGATACGTACTGCTAGTCCCTTGCGCTCTTATCTTTGCACTATTTTCACAACTTGCATAGTCTGTTGCCGCTGTATCTTTTGATGTATAGTTCGTCAAACCCGAGATATCAACATATTCCGTTGACCACAGATATATCGTGCCGCCATTAACAGATTCCAATGCCAGTGCTTGTCCGCCGACCACACATTCCCAATTCCACCAACGCCGACACCCATAGCAGACATAAGCATCGTCGAAATCATCAAACTTTTCCTGT
>CALXTD010000007.1 GCA_944391315.1 uncultured Alphaproteobacteria bacterium
GAAGTTCTTGTACCTTTCAAAACGCTTGTATGAAAGGTTCTCAACTTGGCTATATTCTCAATAGTGATATGACTGTAACTTCATCCAAACAAAGCGGAAAAACACCTATAGGCGTTGTTGTCTGCTCTTATTCTGGAAATACCGGCGGACAGGCGATGGCCTTAAAGTCGATAGGCAGCTATAAGTGGTCAACGGAACATGTCGATATCTCGGGCTTGACGAACTATACATCAAAAGATACAGTGGCAACAGACTATGCAAGTTGTGAAAATAGTGCAAAGATAAGAGCACAAGGAAATAGCAGTACCTATCCGGCGGTATGGGCAGCCTATAACTATACAACCACGGGAACAAAGGTCGGAGATTGGTGCCTACCGGCGGCAGGAATATTTACCTCATATGATAACAATAAAAGCGTTATCAATACGGGATTCAGCCGAGCGGGTGGGACACAATTACCAAACAACGACACAGCTTGGTCGTCGTCCGAGAACGGTAACAACTTCGCGTGGCCCTCGTACTTTGACGGCTACAGCAATAAGAACCTCTACAGCTGGGTCCGCCCCGTTATCGGTTTCTGCAAAGCGGGATATGAGTATGATAAATCAACAGACAGCTGCAAAATTCGCACTTGCGGATACGGATATTCAAAATCTTTGCAATCTGAATGTCTAGAATATGACACTTGCCAATCTGGCTCCACAACATATTATCGTTGCACAAAATGTAATCCCTGCTCAATGATGTGCGGTTCTGAATGTGTTAAAGGGTATGAAGACATAAACAAAATAGGAAAATATGCAACTTATACAACTTGCACATATAATGGTAAAAACTATTACACTGCAACTTCATGCGATGAATCATATTTCGGAAATAGATTGGATGAATTACGAGGATATTGCTACCAAAGTGATGGAGATAATGCGCCATTTTGTTAGTTAAAAAGCGGCGCCTTAAACGCCGCTTTTTTTCAATCAAGCTTTCAAAAAACCGTTTATGGCATCGACCACGCGGCTAACGGTATTATCAACCGCCTCTTCTTTAGTTTCAACCACAATATCGGCCTGAGAATAAAACGGATATTCTTCTTTGATATATTCCTCAAGCTTGTTTTTCAAATGAGAATCATTTCCCTCAAGAAAAGGGCGATGCTTGCGTCCGGCTGTTCGATTATAAAGAATATCAACATCAGCCTTCAACCAAATGGTAATAGCATGCTCTTTGGCCAATTTTCTGGTCTGTTCGGCCACAAAAGACCCACCGCCCGAAGCCAAAACACAAGGATTTCCCTGTAACAAACGTTTCATAACTCTGGCCTCACCGGCACGATATTCTTCTTGCCCAAAACATTTTAAGACATCAATCAAGGATAATCCTGCGGCTTTTTCAACCTCTTGATCACCGTCAACAAAAGGCAAATCAAGTCTTTTGGCCAATCTTTTGCCAACGCTGGTCTTACCACTCCCCATCAAACCGACCAGCAATATAATTTTATTAATATTTTTCATTTTAACTTCTAAAAAATTTAAATAGATATTAAAGTTATAATTATAAATAGTTTATATGAGAACTTTTATCAATAACTTTTTTAAGGAACGAACATGAGAAATCAAAAATCAAATTCAAACTTTTTATTTTATTTAATTGCCTTGGCTGTTTTGGCCGGATTCGCCTTCATTGCCTTTTATGAAGTTCCGGTAAAACAAGAACAAGTAGAACAACCTGTTGCCAACAGCTTTTTAGAAAAATAAATGGCAACACCTTACGAACTTGAAGATTTTCTTGAAATGTTAACAGCCGAGCGCGGGGCTTCTGAAAACACCATAGAAGCCTACCGCCGCGATATTGAACAATTCTGGCAAATCTGCAAAAAACAAACCCCGCAAGAAATTGATAAAGACGACATTTCAGAATACTTAAAGTTTTTAAAAAAACAAAATTATGCAACCCGCTCGGCCAACCGCAAACTCTCAGCAATAAGGGAATATTTTCGTTTTTTATATACGGAAAAAGAAATAAAAATTATTCCAACAGCACATATCTCCGGCCCCAAGCCTGAACGCGCCCTGCCCCATTATCTGACAACTGAAGAAATAAAAAAACTTCTGACCACGGCAGAAGAAAGACCGGAAGAAAAATGGCAAAGAATTTATGTTATGCTCAAGCTGATGTACGCCTGCGGCTTGCGTGTATCCGAGTTGGTCAGCTTGCCTGAAAACTGCATTAATTATGATAAAAAACAAATTTTGGTCAAAGGCAAAGGCAGCAAAGAACGTCTTATTCCGATAGCCGATTCGGCCATAAAAGCCATCCATCAATATAGCTTGATAAGAGACAACTACCTTCCTAAAGGGCGCAAATCACAGTGGCTTTTTCCGTCCTATGCCGCCAGCGGACATTTCACCCGCAATGCCTTTTATGAAGACTTAAAAGAACTTGCAGTATTGAGTGGAATATCACCGCAAAAAGTAACACCTCACGTTTTAAGACACTCTTTTGCCACCCACTTGCTCAATCATGGAGCAGACCTACGCTCAGTACAAAAAATGCTCGGGCACTCAAGCATCGGCACAACCGAAATTTATACACATGTCGCCAATGAACGCCTAATAGAATTGGTAAAAGCCCACCACCCGCTTCATCAAAAAAAGCCATAAAAAACCCGCCTTTTAAGCGGGTTACCAATTTAAGCATTTTCTTTTTTTCTGTTTTGATACATTGCCACAAAATCCACCGGATTAAGCAAGAACGGAGGCAATCCACCATCAGCCAAAGTCTGTGAAACAATATTGCGAACATAAGGAAAGAGCAATCTCGGAATTTCAACCATCAAAACCGGCTCAACATGCTCTTGCGGAACATTAAGGGTAACAACCGAAGCATAATGCAATTCTAAAATAAACAATTTTTCTTCGGCTATATCACCATCCATCGTAACCGATAATTCAACATTAAAAAAGTTGTCATGCATATATTTAGCATTAACATCAATATTAACCTGCACACTCGGAGCCTGTGTCATTTTTCTGAATATTTCCGGAGCATGCGGAATTTCAAGAGAAAAGTCACGAATATATTGGTTATTAACGATAATCGGCGGCAAAGCTTTTTGATTTTCGTTATTATTAGCCTGAACCTGATCAGGATTATCATTAGCTGTTGTCTTATCTTTAGCCATTAAATTAACCTCCTAAAAAACTGTTTTTATAAACATATAACAAATAAGTCCTAAGGTCAAATAATTATATTGCGAAATAAAGGAAAAAACACTATATAATAAAGGTAATAAAAAATTAAACAGAGGAAAGAAATGTCACAATATTTAGATATCATCATTTTGCTTGTCGTAGTTATTCTTATTTTTCAAAAATTAAAAACATTATTAGGAACGCGCCCTGATATGGAAGAGCGCCAACAAGCCGAAATAAAAGCGGCAAAAATTTTAACAGTTGTAGCTCAAGAACTCGAAAAACAACAGCAAAAAGATGAAGAAACAGCCCCAACCATCACCTCTGAATCAACTGCTGAATTAAGTGACACGGATAAAACCTTAAAAGAAATTCCAAACTTCAACAAAGAAAGCTTTTTAACCAGCGCCAAAAAAGCTTTTGAATTAATTGTCACATCATTTGCCAAAGGCGATACCCAAACCCTTGAAATGCTTGTGAACAATAAACTTTATAAAAAATTTCAAGAAATTATCAACCAGCGCGCTAATGACGGCATTACCTCTGAAACAGACTTTATCGGCTTTGATTCAGCCGAAATCACTCATGCCGAAATTTCAAAAAACAATATCGCTAAGATAACCGTAAAATTCATCAGTGAACAAGTCAACCTGCTCCGTAATAAAGAAGGCAAAGTTATCGAAGGTGACGAACAATATATCCAAAACATCACCGATGTCTGGACCTTTGAAAGAGCTTTAACCTCAACCAGCCCTAATTGGCTTTTAGCATCGACCAAGAAATGAAAAAAACTTTAATAAATATTCTGGCACTATCGCTGATAATAACCGGCTGCAACGAAAAAAAAGAGCAGCCGGCTCCCAAAACTCAAACCGACCCGCAAATCGTTTTGATTAAAACCGATTTTAAAAATCTAAAAAATTGGAAAGCTGATAATTTATCAGAAATAATAAGCGGATTCGCCTTATCTTGTGAAAAAATATTAAAAGAAAAAAACGAATATTTATCGAATGCAAAAATTCAAATTCCGACAGAAGAATATCAAAAAATCTGCCTTGATTATTTGAGCAAACGCCCACAAACAACCGAAGAATTTCGCCATTTTGCCGAACAAAATTTCACCCCTTATCTGGTAACGGATAAAGGCAATCCGAATGGAAAATTCACCTCTTATTATGAAGCGGCCATCAGAGCCTCAAAAAACAAATCAGATAAATATAAATATCCTATCTACGGAAAACCGCATGATTTAATCGAATTTAATATCAAAGATTTTGACCCGAATGCCGATTCAAAAAGATTCGTCGGCCGCGTTGAAGGACAAAAACTCGTTCCTTATTACACAAGAGAAGAAATCAAACAAAAACCGATAAATGCACCGATAATCTTGTGGGGAGATTGCAATATTGATGTAAACATCATGCAAATCCAAGGCTCGGCAGTTGCATGGTTAGACAACGGCGAAAAACTTCGCGTCGGCTATGCCGGTAATAACGGTCACCCATTTCGCGGCTTAGGCTCGATTCTCTTATCAAAAGGCTTGCTGGAAAAAGGCAAAAGCTCAATGATAGAAATAAAAAAATGGCTCAAAGAAAATCCGGATAAAGCCGATTCCATTTATAACGAAAATAAAAGATACATCTTTCACCGAATAATCGAAAACAGTGACGGACCTTTGGGAGCCCAAGGTGTTCCGCTTCATGCCGGTAGAAGTATGGCCGTTGACAGACACTATATTCCACTAGGAGCAATGCTCTGGCTGGAAACCAAAGGACCGGATAATGAACAGATAGAAAAATTAGTTGTTGCTCAAGATATTGGTAGTGCTATAAAAGGAATAGTCAGAGGCGATTACTTCTGGGGGTCCGGTGGCGACGATGTTTTAGCCAAAGCCGGCCGCATGCATTCTGACGGACAATACTATATACTTCTGCCCAAAGGATACCAACAAGAGCAAAAACAATGATAACCAAACCTAATAAAGCTGAACAACTTATCTATAAAGCCTTAAATCGAGCCTTGGAACAAAACAAACTCGATATCTATCTTGATTTCAGCAAAATCAACCGACCGAATTGCCCTTTATACAATCCTTGGGAAGCCATATTACCATTACTCGCCCCAACATTATTAGGCCTAATCATGATAATGACCGGCTGGGTCATAAGCGGCTTGTTCTTTATATCAGTAATGATTATGGGCTACAGCCAGTATTATAAAAAAATTTTGCATAAAAAACTCGCCCAAAGATGCCGTGAATACATTACCAAAAACTACGAAAATTTAGAAAACTTATGGCATAAGGGCGGTCTTGCTTTTGTTTTAACCAACAATAAAAATATCGGCATATTAGCTCCGGAAGGCAACTGGAAAGAATTTGTAGTGCAATATTTTTCAGATTTAATGACCGATAATAATAACGAAAAAACCATAAAAGAATCTTCAAATGACGAACATCCGCAAACTGAAAATAAAACAGCCTAAAGCTGATGAAAGCCTCTGGGAAGATTATATCAAAGACATAAAACCCATCAAAAAAATCGACCGTAATGAGGATTCGCAACCTCTGATTATTGACATCAAAGAATCAGAAAACTCATTTTGCGCCGGTAGTGGAATAAGCCTTCCGCCACTAGAAAAAGATTCAACCGCCGGCATTGATAATCAAACGGCAAAAAAATTTAAAAGAGAAGAATTCAAAATAGAAGCTGTGCTAGATCTTCACGGCAAAACCGAAAAAGACGCTTACGACCAAGTCTATAACTTTGTTATAAAAGCCTACAACCGCGGACAAAGATGCATATTAATCATCACCGGAAAAGGGTTAAATCCTCATGACAATGAAGATATTTTCGCCGCCCGCGGAATTTTGAAAGAAAGCGTTCCTAACTGGTTGCGTTCCGAAGAACTGAGACCGATGATAATGGCATTCAAACACCCAAGTGAAGCCAAAGGCGGCAGTGGTGCGCTTTATATTTTATTAAGAAGAAAAAAAGCCTAAGACTTCCAAACCGAAGCATCACCACCAAGTTTGGCTGCCACAAAAGCCTCATGAGCGGCAATATCTTCTTCTGAAAGCGGAAAATTACGCGGTTCTCTAAATTTTTTATTCAGTTTTGAAAAATCAACAGCCTCATCATGATGAACAGCAGCTTGCGACATATCAAGACTCATTGATGGCTCTTGCCCACCCAAAAGTTCAAGATAAACCTCTGCCAAAAGCTGAGCATCAAGCAAAGCCCCGTGCAAAGTACGAGAAGTGTTATCAACACCAAAACGTTTACAAAGAGCATCAAGATTAACACGAGACCCCGGAAATTTTTTTCGTGCAATCTCAAGGGTATCAATAACGCGCTCCCACGGATAAGTCGGATAGCTAAGTGCCCCAAGCTGATAATTTATAAATTTTATATCGAAAGAAGCATTATGAGCGACCAAAATACCATCATCGCCGACAAAATCCATCCAGTCTTTTGCAATTTCTTTAAATGTCGGAAAATCTTTCAAATACTCATAACTAAGACCATGAACCTTAAAAGCTTCTTCAGGTACCTCACGTTCAGGGTTAATATATTGATGATAGGTAACGCCTGTCGGCATATGATTAATAAGCTCAACTGCACCGATTTCAACCAAACGATCCCCCTCTTCCGGACTAAGACCGGTTGTTTCGGTATCAAACACAATTTCTCTAACCATTCATCAATTCCTCAAACAAAAGCGCCAAAGAAGCTCTCAAAACATTTTCTGGTTTATTAGTATCAATAACAACATCAGCTTTCAAGACTTTTTCGGCATTCGGCATTTGGCGAACATTAATTTTTTCAAATTCTTCGGCAGAAATATGATCACGCGCCATCACACGTTTTTTTTGCACCTCATAAGCCACATCTGCCACAATAACATAATCGCAATATCGATTCCAATTAAGCTCAAACAACAAAGCAGCATCAATAATAACAAGACCTTTGCGACGCGCCGTTTTATTAATAAAGCGGCGAAGTCTGCGTTGCAAAAACGGGTGTATAAGTTGCTCCAATTTTTTCAGTTGTTGATAATCATTAAAAACCAAACTTCTTAAAGCGCGTTTATCGACAGCCTTATCCGAGTCCAAATTAAAAAATTCGCAATTAACAAGACGAATAAAATCTTTATCTCGATAGACAGAACGCACCCATCCATCAATATCCCAAACCGGAAAACCAAGGGACTTTGCCTGCTTTGAAAGGGTTGTTTTACCACAGCCGATAGACCCTGTAATCCCTATAATTATCACGACAATTCTCCTAAAAACAAAGAGTTAGCATACTTATACACAAATTCAGTCTTTACCTGTGTATAAATCTGTGCTTTTAGCCAAAAACAAAAATCAATCCCCAATAAGCACAATTTACCCCTCCAACTTACGCACAGCCCTTGACAAGATTCGGTTTGCGGGGTCAAAAAATTTTTTTGGAGTCGTTTCAAAAAGTTATTTACAAGGCATGACTCGACACAAAACCGGAACTTTTGCAAAATTACTTTAAATAATATCGTCGATTCTTTAAATTTTTATCAACAGAGTCAAATTTTGTCTTTAAAAGTTATCCACATTATGCACAGGGATATACAAACCACTACAAAAATTTTAAAATTTTAAAGATTGGGCAAAGCCGATTGTGCATAACCGATTTTTAAAAACAAACATTGACACAATCAAATTTAAATCATATAAAGCAAGGCAAGACATAAATAATAAATCCTACCTGAATAATATAATTTCCAATACATTAATATAAGGTTAACATATGCATTTACAAGAGTTAAAGCAAAAATCTCCAAAAGAATTATTAACTCGTGCGGAAGAACTAGGCATTGAAGACGCCTCTTCCATGAGAGTCCAAGACCTCATCTTTGCTATTCTAAAAAAAATGGCTTCCGATGATGAAATAATATACGGTGATGGAACAATAGAAGTTCTCCCTGATGGATTCGGTTTTTTAAGATCAACCGAATCAAATTATTTAGCCAGTCCGGATGACATCTATGTCTCTCCTTCTCAAGTAAAAAAATTTGGTTTAAGAACAGGGGATACTGTTGAAGGAGAAATCAGAGCGCCTAAGGACAATGAGCGCTACTTTGCTTTAACCAAAATCAATAAAATCAACTTTGATGATCCCGAAAAATCAAAACTTCGCGTCAATTTTGACAACTTAACGCCATTGTATCCGACTGAAAAATTAAACTTTGATATCATGTGTGGAGAAAAAGATTATACCACACGTGTAATCGATTTAGTCGCCCCGCAAGGAAAAGGCCAACGCGGCTTGATTGTTGCACCACCCCGCACCGGTAAAACCGTTATGCTGCAAAATATTGCTCATGCGATTGCCGCCAATCATCCTGAAATTTACCTCATGGTTTTGTTGATTGATGAACGTCCGGAAGAAGTAACGGATATGACCCGTTCGGTAAAAGGTGAAGTTATATCTTCAACCTTTGATGAGCCGGCAACCCGTCATGTTCAGGTTGCTGAAATGGTAGTTGAAAAAGCCAAGAGACTGGTTGAAAACAAAAAGGACGTTGTCATTTTGCTCGATTCGATAACCCGTTTGGGCCGAGCTTATAACGCCGTTATTCCATCTTCAGGAAAAGTTTTAACCGGTGGTGTTGACGCTAATGCTCTTCAACGCCCAAAGAGACTACTTGGCGCTGCAAGAAACGTCGAAGAAGGCGGTTCTTTAACCATAATCGCTACCGCTTTGATAGATACCGGTTCGCGCATGGATGAAGTTATTTTTGAAGAATTCAAAGGTACCGGTAACTCTGAAATCATCTTGGATAGAAAACTTGTTGATAAGCGTTTGTTCCCAACCATTGATATTACGCGTTCCGGCACTCGTAAAGAAGAACTTTTGGTTGATAAGAATACTCTGACCAAGATGTGGGTCTTGCGCCGTGTATTAATGCAAATGGGTATGACCGACGGCATGGAATTCTTGTTGGATAAGTTAAAAGTTTCAAAAGACAATAATGACTTTTTCAACAATATGAACAGTTAATCAAAAAACCCCGAGCAATGAACTTTCCCCCGGGACTTTTTTTACTGTCCAACTTTCGGGGGACAGTTCAGCAATCGGGGTTTTTTCAGCTATTTTTTTTTGAAGTTTTTTAGCGATAAAGAGTTCTATATTTTTTATTGGGTTAGGTATTTTTATCTCTTCAACACTTATACCAAAAGATTTCTCTGGCTCTATGGTTTTATCAATTTTCTTAGCTAATTTATTGCGGGCACGAGCCAAGCTGTTATGTTTTAACTTTAAATTTTTTTTGAACTCTTTTTATGGAAGCAAGCAATTCTGATTTTGCTTGATTATCAATATGTTTTAAGGAAAAATTAGTATAAGCCCCAGATTCTATTAATAAATCCAAAACTTTTCTTTTCTGCGGCGTCTCTTTTACTGAAAGAGCAAAATCCAAAATGGTTAAGTCCTTATCAACGACTTGACAAACACCAGCACCTGCCTTAATCCACAAGTCAACATATTTAGGATTTCTAAGCTGGAAAAATAAGGGAGAAAAATAAACTTTAATATTAACATCTTTACATCAACTTTCATCAGAGAAATCTCTATTACGATAGCGTTTGGCTAAAATTGTTCTCATAAACTCTTCACTGTATCTTTTTAATCCCAAAGCTTCATCAATAGCAGCAACACCGCCATGAAGCCTTATCACACTTTCTATTGCTTTGAATATTATCCGACAAAGACGAATTAAAATGAATATCATTATAGTTAAACATCGGTGTTTTAGTAAAATCCGAAAGTTTTTCTAAATCTTTTTTACATCAGCAAGTTTAACCATTTTTTATTCTCCTGTAATAACAGGATTATAGCAGAAAATCGATTCGTTCGCAACAAAAAAGGCGCTTGAAAATCAAGCACCTTTTTAAGTCATTGCAAATGATTCATTACAGCTGTTACCCAACTTCCCTGGTTAGGATTAATTGTCAAAAGTTTAATAATCTTAACTTTAATGTCAGGATAGATGTTCAATAATCCGGCATTAGCGCTAAAGAACAAAACAGCACGTTCGCAGTTTGTGTCCTTAATCACGTCAAGATGCTTAGCCAAAGCCAATACCATAGAATAATAGTTTTTAGACTTTGTATTTTTTACAAAATCAAGCATATAATTGCTTGATAAAATTGTATAAATAGCATCCCAATTCCAGTTGAACATATACATAGCGCTATGACCGCTGACATTAGATTCAACATGAGCTTTAACAAAGTCACAAAAAAGATCTTCACAATTTTTCAAAATCTGAGGATACTTAGCAATAAGGTTATAGAAAACACTTATCTGAGCATCAGGATTTTTGATAAAGCCTGAAAAGCTTCGTGGAAAATCTTTTACAAATAGCAGTTGTGCTTGTTCAAGCATAATCAAAGCAGATTGCTGAATCACAGCCAGATGAGAACAATCTTCTGGTCTAACCATAGAAGGCAAAGCCTGCAAAGCTTCCTTCGATTTTTCTAAAGAAAGCGCTGCACTTTCATAAAAAGTTGCAATTTGACTAACATTCATATGATAATAATTTTAGTTAATAATAAAAATAAGCGAAAAGAAATCTACGCTGAAAATTATTTTTTGTCAAACAAAAATTGCTTAAGCTCGTTCATAGAATAAAAAATATTTTGAATTCCGAGAGCTTTAACTTTGTCTATATAGGCTTGATGTTGATAAATTTCGCTGCCTAAAAATGCCACAACCGACATTTTTGCACGAATTGCCGCTGTCATGCCGGCAATAGAATCTTCAATCACAAGACAGTCTTGCGGTTTTTCGCCCATTTTATCAGCAGCATAAAGAAAGAGGTCAGGTTCAGGCTTTCCGCGTTTAACACAGTCAACGGTAAAAATATGTTCATCAGGAATAAGACCTCGGATGCCAATGACGTCAATTTTGTGAATTGTTTTTGAACGGATACCACCGGTTGCAATACATTGTTTAAAATTCTTTTTTTTGAGAATATCAAGCACGCCGTCAAAAAGATCAAGCCCTTCCGTATCCATAGATTTCAAATCTATATCCAAAACATCAGCCCAAAACTTGTCGTCTGTTTCATACCCCATTTTTTGAAGAATAATTTTTTTTGTGCTGTCACTGGTTCCACCAAAATAAGAATTTATTTCATCAAAGGATAAATCGAGCCCAAGGCGGTCTTTAAAATAAAGCTGACGATTTTTGAGCCAAACTTTTTCTGAATCGGCAATCACACCATCAAAATCCCATATAAGTAACTTAAAATTATTAATCATAAAATTTACAACCTTTTCAAGAAAAATATCGACCTCGTCTAAAGCTCACACAGAGGAACTTAACACATTCTATGACATCTTTATTAACTTTCGATAAACAAGCGCTCTATGAGGCTAAAAAACGCCTTTTTTAAGACTTGCATAAAAGAACGAATTTTATTATACCAAATAATAAGGAGAACAAAATGGATAATAAAACAATTTATGCCTTATCAACCGTCAGTGGCAAATCTGGCGTTGCCGTTATCAGAATTTCAGGCGACCATGCTTTGGAAGCCGTTCGATTGATGACAAATATTAAAGACAAAGAAATAAAACCGCGTTATGCCTATTATACAAAATTAAGAGATGTTAAAAACGCTCAGGTAATAGACAATGTTTTAATGCTATATTTCAAAGCGCCAAATTCTTTTACCGGAGAAGACATTGTTGAATTTCATACCCATGGTTCTCGAGCGGTTATAGCCAGCGTAATTAAAAATCTTGGAATGATAGAAGGCTTCCGTTTAGCTGAAGCCGGAGAGTTTTCCAAACGTGCTTTTTATAATAATAAAATGGATTTGACCGAAGCTGAAGGTTTAGCCGATTTAATTGACGCCGAAACCGAGGCTCAGCAAAAATATGCTCTGCGCCAAATGGAAGGAAATTTAAAAAACATCTATGAGGAATGGCGTGCTGAGCTGGTTGAGATTGAAGCTTATCTTGAAGCTTTCATTGATTTTCCGGAAGAAGAAATACCGGATGATATTACCAAAAAAATCGAAAACAGTGTATTTAAACTGCAAAAAGCGATTGAAGAACACTTGTCAGCCGACAAAATCGGTGAAAGATTAAGAGAAGGCTTTCGCGTTGTTATTGTCGGCCGCCCAAACGCCGGAAAATCAAGTCTGCTTAATGCGATTGCTAAAAGAGATGTTGTGATTGTTTCAGACATTGCCGGCACAACGCGTGACGCCATAGATATTCACTTGGATTTAAAAGGCTATCCGGTTATTATAACCGACACCGCCGGAATCCGAGAAACCGAAGAAGCTATTGAAAAGCAAGGGGTCGAGATTGCGTATAAAAAAATCCAAGGCGCCGATATGTTGATTGCGATATATGATGCTTCAACAGACAGTGTTCAACTTTTTGATAATATTAAAAAGAGCTTTGATGGTGAAATTATCTATGTAGCAAATAAGTGCGATAAATTAAGCGCGGAAGAAAAACAACAACAAAATAAAGAAGGCCGCATTTTAATTTCAGCAAAACATCATGATGGCATTGATAATCTATTGAATAAAATCAGCGAAGTTATTGCTGATAAATTTACTTCAAACTCAAATACGATTATCACCCGCGAGCGCTACCGTGAAGCTTTGAATGAATGTCTTGATAATCTGAAAACCTTTAGCTTGAATAAGGAAATCGAACTAAGTGCAGAAGATATACGTCTCGCCGCCCGTGCAATTGGCAAAATTACCGGCCGCATAGAGGTTGAAGAAATCTTGGATAAAATCTTCGGTAGCTTTTGTATCGGAAAATAAATAAACACTGTATTTAAAGATAAAAAACACCGTATTTAAACTTGAGGAGCATAAATTTATGACCGAAATAATATTACGCCCAATCAGAGCAAATGAGAACAAAGATGTCTATGAAATGTTTCAAGAAATCCCTGCTGAAGAAAATGGCTTTTATAATACAGCACATGGTCTAACATAAGAGGAATTCAAAACTTTCTTATAAAAAATGATAAAAAATAAGGGTTTGAGCCCTTAAAACACTTGCCAAAAGCCACAAACTGTTGTAGTCAATAATCAAACTTAAATTTAAGGCAATCAGAAATGAAGAACTACGATGTAATTGTTGTCGGCGGAGGACACGCCGGATGTGAAGCTTGTGCCGCTGCGGCCAGAATGGGAGCGAAGACTGCTCTTGTCACCCATAAAATTTCAACGATTGGAGAAATGTCTTGCAATCCGGCTATTGGCGGATTAGGAAAAGGACATCTTGTCCGTGAGATTGACGCACTTGATGGATTAATGGGGCGTGTGATTGATAAAGCTGGAATTCAGTTTCGTATGCTAAACGCCTCAAAAGGGCCGGCAGTCCGTGGACCAAGAGCACAAGCTGACAGAGAATTATATCGCAAATATATGCTTGAAGCTTTACAAAATCAGGAAAATTTAGAAATCATTGAGGCCGCAGCTGAAGGACTAATAATTGATAAAGACAAAGTTAGGGGCATTATTTTAGCCAATGGTGAAAAGATAGAAGCTAAAGCTGTTATTTTAACATCAGGTACATTTCTAAACGGAGTTATGTTTACCGGACACCAAGCAACGGTTGGCGGCCGAGTCGGTGAAATTTCTTGTGCCGGAATAACACCGTATTTAAACAGTTTGGGATTAAAAGTCGGCCGTTTGAAAACCGGAACCCCTGCCCGTTTGAATGGCAAAACCATTAATTGGGATATATTGCCCAAACAAGATGGTGATGAAAATCCTGTTCCTTTTTCTTTTCTGACAACTTCCCTACCCCAACGCCAGATTGAATGCGGAGTGACCAGAACAAATGAAAAAACGCATAAGATTATCCGCGATAACTTTGAAAAATGCGCCTTGTTTTCTGGTTTGATAAAAGGCATTGGTCCACGTTATTGCCCAAGCATTGAAGATAAACTAGTAAAATTTCCTGATCGTGATAGTCATCAAATCTTTTTAGAGCCGGAAGGTTATAATACGGATGTTGTCTATCCGAACGGGATCTCAACATCGTTACCGGCCGATGTTCAGGAACAATTTATTCATACCATGGAAGGTCTAGAAAATGTCGAAATTTTGCGTTATGCTTATGCAATTGAGTATGACTATGTTGATCCGCAAGAGTTAAACAATAAGCTTGAAGTTAAAAAGGCCTCTGGTCTGTTTTTGGCCGGTCAAATTAACGGCACCACCGGCTATGAGGAAGCTGCCGCTCAAGGATTGGTCGCTGGTATAAACGCCGCTCTTTTGGCTTTAGGCAGAAACGAAAGTTTTACCATTGACCGTAGCGAAGGTTATATCGGTGTGATGATTGATGATTTAATCACCAAAGGTGTTGATGAACCATATCGTATGTTTACTTCTCGTTCGGAATATCGTTTGTTGCTTCGTGCAGATAATGCTGATTTGCGTTTGACTGAAAAAGGACATCAAATAGGTGTTGTTGGTGAGGAAAGATACAGTGTATTTAAAACTAAAAAAGAGCAGCTTGATAAGTATAGAGAACAATTAAACAACCTTCAAACCAAATATTCAGTACTTGATTCTTTAGGAATAAAAGTCAAACAAGACGGCACCAAGAGAACCGCCTTTAATCTGATGTCTTATGAAAATGTTTCACGTGAAACAATCAACACAATTTGGCCTGAATTAAAATCCATGCCGGATAATATTTTTGAACAACTGGATATTGAGGCGCGTTATTCTGGTTATATCAAAAGACAAGAAGTCGATATTGAATTGTTCAAAAAAGATGAAAAATTAAAAATAAGAGAAGATATTGACTATAGCAAAATTGGAGGATTGTCGCGAGAAATGGTTCAAAAATTATCTAAAGTCAAACCATCGACAATTGGCGAAGCTTCACGTATCCCAGGTGTAACACCGGCGGCCATAACCGCTATCCTTGGATATATCAAACGCTAAACACTGTATTTAAACTTTGGAAAATATTATGAACGGCTATCCAAACAGAGAACAGGCTTTATCAATCTGGCAAGAGGGATTGACTTTTAGAATCACAAATTATGGTTTTGATGTTCCTGATGAATATGTTTTTCATACCAAAGGTATTGCGGAAAGCTGCGAGATAATTGCAAAGCAAATCGCAGAGCTTAATCCAGAAAAAGCTTATGTCCTCGGCCTACTCCATGACTATGGCAAAAAATATCCTGAAAAGGAATTAGGGGGATTTCATGGCCGCTATGGTTATGATGAAATGATGCAAATGGGATTTCCTGATGTGGCTCGTGTATGTTTGACTCATAGCTTTTATTCCTCAGATTTTAACAAAGACGACTATAAAAATTATTCCTCAAAAGATTTAGATTGGGCGCAAGATAAGTTGAAAAACATTATTTTTGACGACTATGATAAATTGGTCCAACTCTGCGATATGTTTTTTGAAGGACTAAATAAAGTAACCTTTGAAAAAAGATTCGAAGGTATTATGAAACGTCATAATCTTAGTTTTGATAGTATTAAAAATTTATATCATCATGCTGAAGAAAATAAAAAATATTTTGATAAGAAATGCGGTACGGATATTTATAAATTATTAGGCATTTTATGATATACCCCTCTCTACGAGAGGTTAAAATGCAAAAATTTTCTTATCATACGCATACAAATTCTTTTGGTTTATTTGATGGCCGTAACACTGTCGAAGAAATGATTGAAGGTGCTTATAAAGCCGGTTACACTGAGCTCGGAATATCGAATCACTTAATCTATCATCCGAATATGCATATCAGCTCTGAAGCTCAGAAGAATGATAAAATGTTTCATGCTGATAAGCAAAAGGCCAAAGACATTATGACGGCTGTTGCGCAAGATATCAGAGAAAAGGCCAAGAAAGCGCCGATAAAAGTTTATGTCGGATTTGAAGTCGATTTTTTCCCCTCAAAAAAATGGCGTGATGATTTTGAAGATATAATTTCAGAAGCAAAACCTGATTATTTAATTGGCTCAACCCATTTCATGCGTACGCCTGATGAAAGTTTGGTGTTAAATCTCTATCATTTGAAAGAAAGTAATTGTCCCGAATCGGAAAAAGACAAACTCATGGTTTGTTATTGGGAAAATATTATTGAATCGATTAAAAGCGGCTATTTTGATTTTATTGCACATTTAGATGTATGCAAACTTTTCGGTTTAGGAATCGACCCTAAATGGGATGAATTAAAAAGAAAAGTCATTGATACGCTGGATAAATATCATCATCCTTATGAATTAAACACGAGTGGCTGGCGCAAAGTTGGCGAACAGCACCCTCACCTCTGGATGATTGAAGAACTAAATAAAAGAGATGTTCCCATAATAATAAGTGACGATGCTCATAAGGTTGAGCATATTGCGGGCGATTTTGATAAAGCAGAAGAACTGCTTTCAGCAATAAACTATAAAAATCGTTATAAGCCAAATATAAAACTTTAATATTTAAATTTAAGTAACACTGTTTAGTTGCTTGAATTTAAAAGAAAATAAAATATGTGTTTATAACTTGGTATAAATGGTTTTAAATTAATATAAAAATTTATATAAATATTTCTATGGAAAATATCATAGAAAAATATAATGTTTCACGTGAAACAATTTCGCTTTTGAAGGCTTATGAAGCTTCTCTGATTGAGTGGCAAAATAAGTTTAACCTTGTTAGCAATACAACGCTTGAAGATGCGTGGAATCGTCATTTTGTAGATTCTCTTCAATTGCTTCCTCTTGTTCCCGATGATGCAAAATCGCTTTATGATTTTGGCTCAGGAGCGGGGTTTCCTGGAATGGTCTTAGCAACAGTACTAAAGGATAAAACACCGTATTTAAAATTTAAATTGGTTGAAAGTATAAAAAAGAAAACACTGTATTTAAACTTTGTGAAAGACAAACTAGGTTTAAATAATGTTGAAATAATAAACGACCGCATTGAAAATTTACCAATTGAGAAAGCTGATGTCATAACATCAAGAGCAATGTGCTCTTTGACCGAACTTTTGAATTATGCTTATAAATTTAGCAGCAAGAAAACAAAATGCATTTTCCCCAAAGGAAAAAAACATCAGGAAGAAATTTCAGAAGCAAAGAAAAAGTGGAATTTTAATTGCGAAATTATTCCAAGTGCAACAAATGCCGAAAGTGCAATTTTAGTAATAACGAACTTATCTTTAAAAAGGAGATAATTAAATGCCAAGAATCATAGCAATCGCAAACCGCAAAGGCGGGGTCGGAAAAACCACGACAACAGTAAATGTTGCGACGGCAATGGCCGCGGCAGGAAAAAAAGTATTAGTTATAGACCTTGACCCACAGGGAAACGCATCAACCTCGATGGGAATCGAAAAGAAAGGACGTATGGCCTCTTCTTATGAAGTTCTGCTTGGCGAAGTAAGCTTATCTCAAGCTGTTGTCTGGACAGAGATTCCAAACTTCTCAATTGTACCGGCCTCTGCTGATTTGGCCGGAGCCGAAGTAGAGCTTGTTGATATGCAAGACAGAGAATTCGCTTTGAAAAAAGCCTTAAAAGAAACTGCCGTTAATTACGATTATGTATTGATAGATTGTCCCCCGTCACTAAGCTTAGTCACGATAAATGCTTTGGTTGCCGCAAATGCGGTAATTGTTCCTTTGCAATGCGAATTTTTGGCGCTTGAAGGTGTGACCGATTTGATTAAAAACATAAATATCATTAAAAAGAAATTTAATCCGGATTTGGAATTACAAGGTGTCGTTCTGACCATGTATGATAAGAGAAATAATCTAAGCCAGATGGTAGAAGACGATGTTCGCAACTTCTTTGGCAAAAAGGTATATCAAACCGTTATTCCGAGAAATGTCAGAATATCAGAAGCACCCTCTCATGGTAAACCGGTTTTGCTATATGACTTCAAGTGCTCAGGGTCTCAAGCCTATATTAGCTTAACTGGAGAAGTCTTGAAAAGAGAAAAGGAATTAGTTGCATGTTAGAAAACGGATTTGAGGAATTGAGTAAAGCCATGAATCAAGAAAATAATCACAAGCGCAAAAGTTTAGGACGCGGCTTAGGAGCTCTGCTGGGTGATGATGACATTAGCTTTGAAGATGTAGAACAACAGGTGGAAAACGCGCATCATGCCGAGAGCAATAAAATAAACATCAATCAAATTGATCCAAGCCCTTATCAGCCAAGAAAAGAATTTGATGAAGAAGCTCTGAAAGCTCTTGCTGAATCAATCAAAGAAAAGGGTGTATTGCAGCCGCTTTTGGTGCGTAAAAAAGAAAACGGCTATGAACTGATTGCCGGCGAAAGAAGATTGAGAGCCTCAAAACTTGCCGGCTTGACCGAAGTTCCGGTTATTGTCAAAGAGATGAGCGACAAAGAGGTTCTAGAAGTTGCTTTGGTTGAAAATCTGCTGCGTGAAAATCTGTCAGCAATTGAAGAGGCCGAAGGGTTGCAACGTTTAATGAACGAATTTTCGCATACACAAGAAGCTTTGTCCCAAATTGTCGGCAAGTCAAGAAGCTACATTGCTAACACCTTAAGATTGTTGGCTTTACCGCTTTCTGTTCAAAATATGATAAAAGAGGGAAAACTTTCTGCCGGACAAGCAAGAAATTTAGTTGGACTTGAAAATGCCGAAGAACTGGCCTTGCTGATTATCAAAAAGGATTTGAATGTTCGTCAGGTTGAAGAGCTGGTAAACAAATTAAAATCCGGAAAACTCGCAGACAAGAAGGAAAAAGTTGCGAAGAATGAAGACATCGCTGATATTGAAAAAGACCTCAATAAAAAGCTTGGCTTTAGAATAAAAATAAACCCAAATAAGCAAGGCGGCGGAAAGGTCGTTTTGCAATATGGCTCAGTTGCTGAATTAGATATGATAATAGAAATTCTCGAACAAAAAAGAAAAAATTCTCAAAGCACGGGAATAAATCTATCATCACCGCAACCACAAGAGCAACCTTCTGCTGGCAGCGAAAAATTCACCATGAAAATCATAGACTAACAATAAAAGGCAGTTAATTTTTTTAGGTAAGTAAGAATATATTTACAAAATAACGCTAATCTGATAAAAACGAAAAAAAAGGAATATCAAGATGTTTTTTCTTCGAAAAGTCATATTAGCAATAACTGCGTTTATTTTAGTCTTATGGGGTGGCGCCAGCACACAAACCAATAGCTTGATGTTACAAGGTGGTGGATTAGTTGGTCTCATTGCCGGAATAGTTATTCTGTTCATTTTCGGAAGAATGGCATTGCGAGCAATGGGGCTAATCCCTGCATTAATCATAATATTTGGAATAATTTCATTTATCACTTATGCAATCGGAGGCTTCCGTGGCGGCATAGAAAACCTTGGTGATAATCTGAAAAACTTTTTAGGACAACAGGGAAAAGCAGTCCCTGCAATTGAAAATTTCAGTGAAAGTGTAATGGGGACAACATCTGAAGGCGAAGCCGCTCAGGAAGATAGATTAATGAATTCCAGCCTTGAAGCGGAAGAAACACAAAATCCCCAAAACACCCAAGCCACTAATAATATTCCACAAATTCAAAGTCCTGCACGTGTCTTGACAGCAGATACTCTGGAAATTAACGGCGTCAGAATGCAACTTTTCGGAATAGATGCACCAGAGATGAATCAAAGCTGTGCAAATGCTAAAGGTCGCTCTTATCGCTGCGGCCAAGAGGCTGCCAATTGGCTAAAAGGCTGGATAACCGGCTATAATTTAGACTGCCAAATAATGGGGCGTGCTGCAAACGGAAATTATGTCGGTGTCTGTTCTTTAGGTGACTACGATTTGGGCGCAGCATTAGTCAACGCCGGATGGGCCGTTGCCAATCGTGAAGAAAGCGAAATTTATGTTCCTTATGAAGATGAGGCACGTACAAAAAGAAACGGATTATGGAGCGGCCGTTTTTACAAACCTAAAGACTGGCGCGAACATATGCAACAAGGACAATAACAATCATGTCAGAAATAATCCTGTCCAGCTCTTCTGAAAAAGAGACGATAGAAATAGCAAAAAAGCTTGCGCAGATTGCTCATAAAGGAGATTGCTTTGCCTTGTTTGGCACACTGGGAATGGGAAAAAGCGTTTTAGCCCGTGCCTTTGTTCAAAATTTATGCGGAATGGAAGAGGTTCCAAGCCCAACATTTACACTTGTTCAGCTTTATGATGCACCGGATTTTACAATTTATCACTTTGACTTATATCGCTTAAAATCAGCTGAAGAAATTTTTGAATTAGGTATGGAAGAGGCTTTGTATGAAGGTGTAAGCTTAATCGAGTGGCCCGAAAAAATGGGTGGATATTTACCAAAAAATTCATTCATGGTAAAAATATCCGGAGAACAAGATAAACGAAAAATAGAAATCTCATCAACATCTGAAGAAAAAATCTGCCGCTTGCAAAAGGTTTTTGCCTCATGCTGAATATTCATACAACATGCATAAATCTAAATGGAAAAGGAGTATTAATCCTTGGCGCCCCAGGCAGTGGAAAATCAGATTTAGCCTTGAGGTTAATTCGCCATTGTGGCGCAAAACTTGTTTCCGATGACAGAACCGATATTCAGATATCTGAAAACAAAATAATTGCCCACACCCCATCAAAGATTGCCGGTTTGCTTGAGGTGAGGGGGATAGGTATTCAAAAAATGCCATATCTTGAAACGACAGAAGTAAATTTAGCCATTGAATTAGTAAAAGATTTTAAGGATGTTCCGCGCCTTCCGGATAAAATGTTTTATGAAATCGGCGGAATCAAAATCCCTTGCATAAAACTATACCCTTTTGAAGTATCAGCAACAGATAAGATTGTTATAAAATTAGATAGTATAGTTGAATAATTAAGCTTTTTATCTTAGGATAAATCAAAATAAATCTAATATATTTTTAAGCGAGAAATCCTATGGCAAACAGAATAGAACTTTTTTTACGGGCGCTGGGCAAACCTTTGGTAAAATTCATCGCCAGCTTAGGTGAATTAACACTCTTTATTGCAAAATCAATATATCATTGCTTAACTCCACCATTTTATTTTAAGCTGATGGGCCGACAGTTTATGGATATTGGCTTTTATTCTTTGCCTGTTGTTGGTTTAACAACGATTTTTGCCGGTATGGTTATTGCCCTGCAAAGCTATACGGGATTCGCTCGCTTTGGCGCCGAAAGTGGTGTCGCTTCTGTTGTTTTAATTTCAGTCACTCGAGAACTGGCACCAGCTTTATCAGGCTTAATGGTTGCCGGTCGTATCGGTGCAGCGATGGCTGCCGAAATCGGAACAATGCGCGTAACGGAGCAAATAGATGCTTTGGTAACTTTGTCAACCAATCCGTTTAAGTATTTGGTTGCCCCAAGAATTATTGCCGGCGTTATCGTTTTGCCGATATTGGTCTTAATCGGTGATATTATCGGTATCTTTGGCGGATATGTTGTTTGCGTTTATAAATTGGGCTTCAATCCGGCTAACTACATTAACTCAACACTCCAAAATCTAGAATCATTGGACATTGTTACCGGTGTAGTAAAGGCCGCGGTCTTTGGATTCATCATTACTTTAATGGGCTGCTATAATGGTTATAAATCAAAAGGCGGCGCTCAAGGTGTTGGTGAAGCAACCACAAACGCGGTTGTATCAGCCTCGATTCTGATATTAGTCTTCAACTATATCATTACTGAACTGTTTTTTGCCAAATAAGGAGAGGAAAAAGATATGTCTGAATCAAAAATCAAGATAAGCAATCTGCACAAAGCCTTTGGCAAAAAAGTCGTTTTGGATGGCGTTGATCTAGAGCTGCGCAAAGGAGAATCTTTGGTTGTTATCGGTGGATCAGGAACCGGTAAATCCGTATTAATCAAGTGCATCCAAGGTCTGTTGACGCCGGATAGCGGTTCAATTTTAATTGACGGAGAAGAAACGGTCGGTGCTGATAGAGAACAACAAGCCGCCCTTCATTCAAAAATGGGAATGTTATTCCAAGGCGGTGCTTTGTTTGACAGCTTAACCGTTTGGGAAAACGTGGCTTTCGGCTTGCTTGAAAATCAAAAAATGCCACGCAAACAAGCCAAAACAGAGGCTATCAGAGTTTTGCGCCAAGTCGGATTGGCACCTGATGTTGCCGACTTATCCCCGAGTGAACTTTCTGGTGGTATGCAAAAACGCGTAAGCTTAGCACGAGCCATTGCCACCAAGCCAGAGATAATCTTTTTTGATGAGCCGACCACGGGGTTAGATCCGATAATGGCTGCCGTAATTAATGATTTGATTATTGAATCTGCCAAGGGCTTAGGCGCAACAGCTTTAACCATTACCCATGACATGGCCTCTGCGCGCAAGATTGCTGATAGAATAGCCATGCTCTACAAGGGAAAAATTATTTGGGAAGGCACGGTAAAAGAGCTTGATAAAACCGATAATCCTTATGTCTTGCAGTTTATAAACGGTTCATCTCAAGGCCCGATAAAAGTGGAGATTTAGCTTGTCAAAAAAAGGCGTTGAATTCGTATGCCAAAATTGCGGCAGCACTTATCCCAAATGGCAGGGAAAATGCGATTCTTGTGGCGAATGGAATACGATTGTTGAAGAAAAATCGGGTGGAGAAGGCTACAGCAGCATCAGTCCCAAGAAAAAGGGACGAATGATAGAATTTGTTCCTCTGACCGGAGAAGAAAAAGCCCTAACCAGAATTGACACCGGAATCAAAGAGTTAAACCGCGTCACCGGTGGCGGCTTAGTCCCCGGCTCGGTGATTTTGGTTGGCGGTGACCCCGGAATTGGCAAATCAACATTATTATTGCAGGTCACGGCCAAAATAGCCTCATCAAACACACAAGATGAATGCTATTATATTTCGGGAGAAGAGGCGATAGACCAAGTTCGTATAAGAGCCAAACGCCTTCATCTTGAAACCTCGCCGGTAAAATTAGCCAGCGCAACCGAAGTCAAAGATATTATCGCTACGTTAGAAAAATCAAACGCCTCTGTTGTTGTGATCGATTCAATACAAACGATGTATCTTGATGAAGTTGAATCAACCCCTGGAAGTGTGGCTCAAGTCAGAGCCTGCGCCTATGAGCTGATAAAATTAGCCAAGAAAAAAGGATTTGTTTTATTTTTAGTCGGTCACGTTACCAAGCAAGGCGCCATTGCCGGCCCAAGAGTTTTGGAACATATGGTCGACACTGTTTTATATTTTGAAGGTGAAAGAGGCCACCATTTCCGTATTTTAAGAGCTGTAAAAAACCGCTTTGGAGCGACGGATGAAATCGGCGTCTTTGAAATGCAGGACCAAGGCTTGGTTGAGGTCGAAAATCCTTCAGCGCTATTTTTGGCCGAACGTCAGGGGAATGTGTCAGGTTCATGCGTTTTTGCCGGCATAGAAGGGTCTCGTCCTGTATTAGTAGAAATACAAGCGCTGGTCAGCCAAACCAGCTATGCCAGCCCCAAAAGAGCCGTAGTCGGCTGGGACAGCAACCGCTTGGCAATGGTTTTGGCCGTATTAGAAACTCGTTGCGGCATGAATTTAAGCTCACAAGATATCTATTTGAACATTGCCGGCGGCCTTAAAATCACCGAACCTGCGGCTGATTTAGCCGTTGCAATGGCGGTAATTTCATCTCTGACCAATAAAGCATTGCCATCAGACACGGTAATTTTTGGAGAGATAGGATTGTCCGGAGAAATTCGCGCCGTATCTCAAGCCAGCGCCCGTTTAAAAGAGGCTGAAAAACTTGGCTTTAAAAGTGCGATTGCCCCGTCTAATTTGATAAACAAAGAAAAAGTTCAAAAAAACAGAAACATTGCCGTTCACGAAATCGGTAATGTCCAGCGTTTAATTAATTGGTTTAGTTAGGAACAAGATATGACACAGCTTAATAATTTAGATGTTATCATCTTAATCATCGTCGGTATTTCGGCTTTAATTGCCTTGAGCCGTGGCCTAATGAAAGAGGTTTTATCAATTGTCGGCTGGGTACTAGGCTGCATAGTCGTCATTTACCTCCTGCCGATAGTTAATCCGTTTACCATGATGTATGTCAAAAACGGCACCATGGCCGGAATTTTAACTTCTGTTGTGCTTTTGATAGCTTTTTTGGTCTTTTGGGTTTTGTTCACGGCCAAGATTGTCGGAAAAATACGCAACAGCAAATTGAGCAATTTAGATAGAACCTTAGGCTTGTTTTTCGGCATTGTCCGTGCCTGTTTTCTTATTATTTTAATCAATATATTGATTGGCTGGATTGTTCCGCCTAAAAAGCAGTCACCGATATTGCAAGAGTCAAAATATTATAACTTAGCCGGCCGCTTTGCCGAACCGATAGAAAGCCTAATACCGGAAGCAACGCTTGAAAAAATCAAAAATTCTTCTTTCTTGAAGTCTCCTGCACAAGAAGATGATGAAAATGATGATTCTGAAGAAGAATCCAAAGAAGAAAGCAGCAAAGAGAGCGAAGAACTGTTCAAAAAGCTGACACAGCCGCAAGTTAAAAAGGCCAAAGCCGCGGTTAAGAAAAAAATAGAAGAAGGCTATGATAAAAAAGAGCGCGCGGATTTAGACCGCTTGATAGAAAATATCGAATAACAAAAAAGCTTGGAGAAATCCAAGCTTTTCTTTTAATCAAAGGGTTTTGCGCGAATTAAGAGCGAGTTGAATTGTTCCTTCATCCATATAATCAAGCTCGCCGCCCATCGGGATACCTTGCGCCAATGTTGAAATTTTAACATCAAAGTTTTTAAGCTTTTGAATAAGATAATTAGCCGTAATCTGACCGTCGATGGTTGCAGGCAGAGCTAAAATAATTTCTTTAACGCCGTCTTTTTGAATTCGATAAAAAAGCTTTTCTATGTTAAGGTCTTCAGGCGAAACACCGTCTAAAGCCGAGAGAATTCCGCCCAGAACATGATATTTTCCTTTGAAGAAAGAAACACGCTCCATCGCCCATAAATCAGCCACATCTTGTACCACACAAATAACAGAATCATCACGTGTGGTTGAAGCGCAAATCGGGCAGGGTGATTCGGTATCATAATTTCCACAAATTTCGCAGGTTTTAACGTTTTGAGCCACGTCTTGCATCGCCGAAATCAGGGGCAGAAAAAGGGATTCTCGCTTTTTCAAAAGTTGCAAAACGATTCTCCGCGCCGAACGCTGCCCCAAAGCCGGTAGCTTAGCCACCAGCTTGATTAGTTTTTCAATATCTTTTCCAGCCACGATTAAATGCCTTTAGAACGGAAGTTTAAGCCCCGGAATGTTCATACCGCCGGTAACATTTTTCATATTGTCGTTCATAAGGGCTTCAACCTTGTTTTTAGCATCATTATGAGCCGCAACGATAAGGTCTTCAAGAATGTCGGATTCCTCTGCAACAATAAGAGATTTATCAAGCTCAATTTTTTTCATTTCAAATTTTCCGTTTAGGGTAACTTTAACCATACCGCCGCCGGCTGAGCCGATAACTTCTTGCTGAGCGAGTTCATTTTGCATCTCTTCCATTTTTTTCTGCATGGCTTGAGCTTGTTTCATAATTCCTTGAATATTAAGCATAATATTTATTCCTCATCATAATTAAAATTATTGTCATTTTCTGAAGTAAAGATGCTTTCATCATCTTGAGAGTCATCTTCCGCAACTTTGCGGATAATCGTTTCGATTTTGGCTCCTTTGAATTCAGCCATAATAGCTTTAACCAGAGGCGATTCCATAATGTCGCGACGCTCTTCTTCCAGCTTTGCGTTTTCCTTTTGAAACAAGGTTTGCTTAAGAGCTCCGCGATAGGTATCAATCTTCCAAGGCTTACCGGTTGCCGTCTCTAATATTTTATGAAGATTCATAATAAAATCAGGAGAAATTTTATCAGTAATGGCCATTTTGATATAGCCGTCTTCAAAAGCATCAAAAGACACATCAGACTTAAGCGAATAAACAATCAGCAAACGCCTTGTCGATTCGAGGTAGGAAATCAGCTCCTCAGGGCTAAAAAAAGTGTTTGGCTTGCTGCCGCCCTCCGTCGAAGAAGGTTGCGCTTCTATGGGCTTTACAGTCAATGTAGAAGCAACTTGTGCCGCAGCAGAAGGAAGCGGACGAGGGGCAGATGCTGTTAAATTAGAGTTTTTTTTTACGTCACTAAGAATTTCGGCCGGTGTTGGCAGGTTTGCAGCATAGGCAATGCGAATCAGAATCATCTCAAGCGCGTCAACCTGAACCGGCGCCATCTGCATTTCATTAAGACCTTTAATCATCATCTGCCAGATTTTAGACAGCACGGCAATAGAAACGGCAACCGACATTTTCTTAGCAAAATTGCGCTCTTCTTCTGATAAAGAAGAATCATCAATTGAATTCGGAATAATGCGCGTTTTAGCAACCAGATGAGTGACGTTGATTAGGTCTTGCAAAATAAGCGTCGGATTCGCACCGTTTTTATAACTATTTTCCAACAAAGAAAGAACCGTATCAACCTTGCCTGAGGTTAAGGCTTCAAACAACCCAAAAGTCTGAGAGCGGTCCGCAAGACCAATCATATTTTTAACAACATCAACCTTAACATTGCCGAGTCCAAGAGAAATTGCTTGGTCAAGCAAAGATGTTGCATCACGAGCCGAACCGTCAGCCGCCTTAGCCAAGAGCTGTAAAGCCTCATCATCAGCCTGAATATTTTCGGCAGAGATGATTTTATGATACATTTTCATCAGCTCTTCAATGGTCAAGCGCTGGAGGTCAAAACGTTGACAACGAGAAAGAATGGTAACCGGAACTTTACGGATTTCTGTTGTAGCAAAGATAAAGATAACATGAGAAGGCGGCTCTTCCAAAGTCTTTAACAAAGCATTGAAAGCATTTTTAGAGAGCATATGCACTTCATCGATGATATAAATTTTATAGCGAGCATTTGTCGGCTTATAACGCACACCGTCCAATATTTCGCGAATATCATCAACACCGGTACGAGAAGCAGCATCAAGCTCCATAACATCGATATGCCGACCGGCAGTAATCGCGCGGCAATTTTCACATTCACCGCAAGGATGAACTGTTGGCCCGCCTTTTCCATCCGGACCGATACAGTTGAGCGCTTTTGCAATAATGCGTGCGGTTGATGTTTTACCCACACCGCGAATTCCGGTCAAAATATAGGCATGATGAAGACGGTTGTTTTGAATGGCATTCGTCAGCGTCTGCACCAAAGCGTCTTGCCCGAGCAAATCTTCAAAATTTTGCGGACGATACTTGCGTGCCAAAATGACATATTGATTATTATTTTCTTCTGACTCTGCCATATTTCATAAAACCCAAAAACAAAAGCGGAGGAACACTGACCCTAATGCAAAACGTTACGGCTGCTTTCTTCCGAACCTGACCGGATTGGCGCCTGATTAACCCAATGCCCTCCAACAGACAATATCCACGAAAACGCAACAATTTTCAAGGAAAAAATGCAACGACCCGCAGGATAATTAAGGCAGAACGACATTTCTTTCTTTTAAGGCCTTACGAATAATGTCCATTTCGTTCGCTTGATCAGACATTTGCTGATGTGATGGCAAAATTCTTCCATAAATAGCAAATTGAGCAGCCTCACTGTTTTTACCGGTTATAATCGGTGCCGGAATATTATCAAAGGCTGATAGTGGAGCCTCATCAGGACTTAGGTCAGAAGAAAAAGACTTTGCTGCATTTTTAACAACGACATTGCCGTTTTCGCTGACTTCATAAATATCCAAGCTATGTTCGTTCAAACCATTCGGCAGGATTCGGAAAATCCCGTTTATACCGGCATATCCTTCCGGAGAAGTGATATATGGGGTCAAGTCTTCCGGATTCTTTTTTGCCAGAGACGCTGCCAAAGCAACGGCATCATAGGCTAAAGAATAAATCGCGGCCGGTTTTTCCCCGAATGTTTCGGCATATTTTGATGAAAAATAGGCGCTGTGAGCTTTAGGCATAGCCGGAAACCATGAACCGATAGCCATTGTCTCGCGGCTTAAATCCGTCGATTCCCAAACAGTTGTTCCCAAAAAGCGAACCTTGGGAGAATAAACATCATAATAACCAAACATAGCAAGTGCAGACTTCAACTTTGCACCGGATTCGGGAATGATAACAGCGTCAAAGTCAACATCTCCGAGGGCTTGCGTGCGTTCAAGCCTTTTAAGGGCTTGTGAAGCGCTGGCGTCACCTTGGTTTGCCTGTTTTTGCAAGGCGCGTTTAACTTTTTGCAAACGTGAACTGCGAGCATTATAATCTGTCAATCCCTTAACTGCTTCGGTAAAATCTGTGGTGTTTGGCGTATAAAAAGCGATTCTCACAAGTGAAACATTGTTTTTAAGCGCAGATGAAGCTGCTGCTTTTGCAATAGAAATACCGGAATCATCATCAGGAATTAACAGTGCAAAACGAGAGCGTCCTTTGCTTGCGGCATAAGAAATAATATCATCAACTTGTTCATTGACGAGCAAACCGAGAGAATAAACATCAGGCTTAAAAACCTCAGCGTTTGTTGAAAAAGCCACTACCGGCACACCCGCAGAAGTTGTCTCGTTTTCAATCGCCTGAACCGAAGAGCTCAGCAAAGGCCCGACAATGAGTTTAGCATTTTGCGACAGCGCATTTTCAACAGCGATTCGTGCCCCGCTGTCAGTACTTTGCGTGTCATAAAATTGCAAAATCAAATTATCTGCCTTCATATCGTCAGAAGCGAGTAATGCCGCATTTTTAAGGCCTTGCCCATATTTTGCAGCACTTCCCGTAAGAGGTAGCAACATACCAACTCGAAACATATTATCTTGCGGCTGCGTATATTCTATCAAATTTACGCCGGAAGGAATAGTTGAGCCAACGCTGTTGTCAGCAGTCAAAGACGGTCTTTGTGAAACAGAAGAAGATTGACAACCGCTGAGCGCCAATCCGATAAGAAGAAAAAGATATTTTTTTAACACTTGCAATTTCCCTTAAAAAACATCATTCTAAAAACCATATATATGATTTAATTTAAAAAACACCTAATGTCAAAGAAAAGAACGCAAAGATGAAAAAAGGATTATACATTGTCGCCACCCCGATAGGAAATTTAGGAGACATTTCTTCCCGCGCGATAGAAACGCTTAAACAAGCAGACGTCATTGCCTGTGAAGATACCAGAATAAGCAAAAAACTGCTTTCTTTGCTGGGAGTGGGATTAAATAAAGAATTTATAACTTTGCATGACCATAATGAAGAAGTCCATGCCGAAGAGCTGATAAAAAAGATCCAAGAAGAAGATAAAAGCGTTGCTTTAATCAGTGATGCCGGCTCTCCGCTGATATCTGACCCAGGGTACAAGCTGATTCGCCGTTGCCGACAAGAAGACATCTACATAACCGTTCTTCCGGGATGCTGCGCCCTGATTTGCGCCCTGCAGCTCGCCGGCTTACCGACCAATAAGTTTATGTTTTGCGGGTTTATTCCCAATAAAGACAAGGGCAGGGCAGAGGCTTTTGAAGAGATAAAGAACCTAAAAGCCACCACGGTATTTTATGAAACCGCCAGCCGGATTCTCAAAACACTGGAAGTTGTTAAAAAAATATTTGGTGACCGAGAAATTGCCATTGCAAGAGAAATCAGCAAAATTTATGAAGAATGTTTAAATGGCACCGCCGCTGAATTAATCGCTCACTTTGAAGAACACCCCCCAAAAGGCGAGATGGTTTTAATGATATCCCCGGCACCGGAAGAAGAAAAGACAGATATAGATATTGAAGAAGAACTGCGTCAACGCCTTCAAACCAAAAGCGTTAAAACCGCCGTTAAAGAGCTGTCTGAAGAAACGGGAATAAGCAAAAAAGAAGTTTACCAAATTGCCTTGAGAATCAAAGATGAAGAATAATCGCCGCGGCAAAATCAGCGAATTTATCGCGCGAATGTATTTTCGCCTTAAAGGTTATAAGATTGTAACTAAAAACTATATCACGGGGAAGGGAACACACGCCGGAGAAATAGACTTTATTGCTTGCAAGAAAAAGACGCTTGTCTTTGTTGAGGTCAAAGAAAGAACTAGCCTTGAAAAAGCCGCTTATGCTCTGCGTTCAGAACAACAAATAAGGATTCGCAAAGCGGCGGAAAACTTCATCGCCAAACACCAAAAATACGCTGGATTCGATTGCCGTTTTGATGCTGTTTTAATCAGCTTTCCGCTAAAGATAGAACATCTGGAAAATGCATTTTAAGCCACTTGCTGAACCAGCGACTTGGCTTTTTCCAAAAGAGCCTCTTTTGAAAGCGTAAAATTATCAAAAATCCATTCTTCTTCAAGCTTATCAAGAATAGTTCCTATTTTACGATTATCCTGAATTCCGACAGCAATAATATCTTTTCCTTTAAGCGGAAAAACAGGAATTTCCATGGTTTCGATTCTCTCAAGCAAAAGCGGCAGATTCTCCGGCTCAAATTTATTAAGAGCGCAAAGAACGAGCAACTTGTTGTAACAAAATTCCCGACCAAAGCGATAAAGCAGACGACGAATACCGTCCATTGATAAAAATTCGGACATAGGCGGATTGTTCAAAGCCCATTTAACAAAATTGTCGCGATCTTTTTTCGGAAGTTTAATGCGCAAAGCAAGACTTTCTGCAAGGCGCTCTTCTGGAGAATAAAGCACAAACAAGCGGCGCAAAGCCGAGGCCGGAATATTATGCTTTTTAACCAGATTAATCAGAAATTGAAGGTTGTCCAAATTATCTGATTCCGGCAGAATAAAATCAAGAATTCCGTTTTGAAACATAATCCGAATAGTTTCAGCGGCTTTATCCGTCATAATGATTTTATACATTTCATCACGGATTCGCTCAATAGAAAGAGTTTTCAAACCATCTTTGTTCTCAACACAAGCTTTCAGAGCTTTTTTATCTATTTCACCCTTGCTGAAAATAGCATAAAAACGGAAGAAACGCATGATACGCAAATAATCTTCTTGGATTCGCTGATTAGGGTTTCCGATAAAACGAACCACACCGTTTTCCAGATCATCGATTCCGTTGTAATAATCAAAAACGTTTCCTTTTTCATCAGCATAAACGGCATTTATTGTCAAATCGCGGCGAGAAGCATCAGTATTCCAGTCGCTGGTAAATTCAACCTCGGCATGACGCCCGTCAGTTGAAACATCTTTGCGCAATGAGGTCACTTCCAATACTTTAGAACCGATAACCACACCGACCGTACCAAATTTTATACCGATAGGAACGGTTTTAAGGCCGCTTTCTTCACAAGCTTCAACCAGTTCTTCGGGAGAAAGGTCTGTTGCAAGGTCAAGGTCAGGCTCTTTTCCTTTGATTCCTGCCAAAGTATCACGCACGGCACCACCGACAAATCTTAAGACACCGCCATGACTTTCAACCGTATCAAACAGAGAAAGAATTTTTTTATCTTTAATAAGTTTATTAATATCCAAATAGTTATCACGAATCATAGTACAAAAACCTCAAATAATGTCCGAAGTTAACAGTTTTTATAGATATTTCAATTATTATTATCACCAAAGGGATAAATTTGTGAGTATAAAGAGATGTTTACACTTAAAAAGACAATATTTGCAGGGATTATAAGCTTGTTGACCATGGGCGAGGCTTTGGCTTCCGGCCCAAAATTAATCGGAGAATATAAAGATTGGATTGCTTATTACTATGACGATCCGCGCGGCATGGTTTGCTATATCGCTTCTACCCCCAAAAAAGACGAGGGCAAATACACACGCCGCGGTGATATTTATGTTGTAGTAACCCATCGACCGGCCGAAGACAGCTTTGATGTCGTTAATTTTGTTGCCGGATATGATTACAAAGCCGGCGCACCGGTAGAAATAAAAATCGGCACCACCACGATTACCGACTTGTTCACCGAAGGAGACAAGGCTTGGACGCTAAATTCTTCCGTTGATAAAGAGCTTGTTTCAGAGATGAAAAAAGGCCAGCGCATGATTGTCAAAGGCGTTTCATCAAAAGGAACGGTAACCAAAGACACTTACTCATTAAGCGGCTTTATGAGTGCTTATCGTGCCATTAATGCCAAATGCAAAAGATAAATCTCATGACTGAAAAAAAAGAACTCATAGGCTTAAGCAAAGAAGAGATTGCCGCCGAGATTGAACGCTTAGGCGAAAAGCCTTTTCGAGCCAAACAATTGTGGCAATGGCTCTATTTTCACGGTGAAACTGATTTTGAAAAAATGAGCAGCTTTTCAAAGGATTTACGCGCTAAGTTGTCCGAGAATTTTACGATTAGCCGTCCCAAGATTGTAACCGAACAATTGTCGAGTGATAAAACCCGCAAATGGCTGTTTGAGTTCAAAGACGGCCAAAGAATAGAAACGGTTTACATTCCGGAAGAAGACAGAGGCGCCGTTTGCATATCAACACAGGTTGGTTGCGCGGTTGGGTGCAAGTTTTGCCACACCGGCAGCCAAAAGATAACACGAAATTTAACTGCCGGAGAAATTGTCAGTCAGTTTATGGCCGCGCGTGACGCTTATCACGAATGGCCATCACCCAAGGACGAAACGCGATATCTGTCAAATATCGTGGTTATGGGCATGGGCGAACCTTTGCATAATATGGAAAATGTCATAAAAGCGCTCAAAATTTTGACCGACGGCGACGGCATAGCCATTTCCAAAAGGCGTGTGACCTTGTCAACTTCTGGAATAGCCCCAAATATCGTGCCAATGATTCAGGCAACCGGTGTTAAACTCGCGATAAGCCTTCATGCGCCGAATAATGAAAAACGCTCACAAATAATGCCGATAAACAAGCGCTATCCGCTGGAAGAAGTTTTGAAAGCCTGCCACGAATATCAACAGCTGGACGGCAGTCATTTTGTTACTTTTGAATATTTAATGCTGAAAGACTTTAACGATTCTCTGGATGATGCACGAGAACTAATGGCTTTGATGAAAAAATTTCAGATTAACGCCAAGTTTAATTTAATTGCGTTTAACCCATGGCCGGGGTGCAGCTATGAACCAAGCCCGCAAAGCCGAATTATTGCTTTTTCAAAAGAACTGCAAAAGAACCGCTTTGCCGCACCGATTCGTGTTCCGCGCGGACAAGATATTTTAGCAGCCTGCGGTCAGTTAAAATCTAAAAAAGACGAAAAAACAGCCCCGAAAGGAGAATAAAAATCCTTTTCAAAGGGGCTGTTTTCACTTAGTACTCAAAAAAGTTATTCATCAACTTCTTGAGGCTTTTCATTTTTCTTCAAACGAGCAAGGGCTTTGTCAACCAAAGGCTCAATCTTGTCTCTGTTCTTGTAAGCGGCAATTCCGGCACCAATAAGGGCAAGACCACCGGCAATCAATCCAATAATAGTACCTTTTTTCATAACGAAAAATTTTTTCAAGGTTAAACAATTAAATTAATAAACACAAAAATAAATATCTAAAAGCAAATATAGCTTAAGCCTAAAACAAAGTAAAGCCAAAACTTAAGCTACGAACAAATCTTTTATTTTATCAAAAAATCCTTTAGCTTCAGGCTGACAATTTTCTTCATTGCTGATAGAGCGAAATTCTTCCAGCAATTCTTTTTGCTGAGCCGAGAGGTGAGTAGGTGTTTCCACGCGGAACTGTACAAACAAATCCCCACGCTTATTTGAGCGCATAATTGTCATACCCTCACCAACAATTTTTTTCTGTTGGTCTGTTTGGGTGCCAGCCGGAACATCAATTTCAATCTTTTCGCCTTTTATATCCGGAATTTCAATTTTTCCGCCGAGAGCAGCACAAGCCATAGAAATCGGAACGCGAACATAAAGATTAGCCCCGTCACGAATAAACAATTTGTGTTCCTTAATGGTGATAAAGACATATAAATCGCCATTATCACCGCCGCGAATACCACTCTGTCCTTCACCGGAAATCCGCATTCTTGTATTATCTTCAATGCCTGCCGGAATTTTGATTTTAAGAGTTTTTTCACTTTGAATAAAACCGTTTCCACCACATTTTTTGCAGGCATCTTTAACCACGCGTCCTTCACCGTGACAATGAGGGCAAGTTGTTTCCATAATCATAAAGCCGCGTTGAGTACGAACTTTACCGCTACCATGACAATTTGGGCAAACCGGAGCTTCTTTTCCGTCAGCTGTTCCGTGTCCGTGACAGTCTTCACATTCAGTTGTGGTTGGAATTTTTATCTCTTTTTCAACCCCATTAAAGGCTTCTTCCAGAGTTATTTCCAAATTATAGCGAATATCAGCACCGTCTTGCGCTTGAGAACGGGCCGAACGACCGCGTCCACCACCCATAAAATCGGAAAAGATATCACTGAAAATATCCGAGAAACCACTACCGCCAAAGTTAAAATCAAAACCATTAAACGGATTTCCGCCACCCATGCCGCCATTGGCAAACGCTTGCTTACCATAACGGTCATAAGCTGCACGTTTTTGTGCATCTCTCAAAACATCATAGGCTTCGTTAATTGCTTTAAACTTATTTTCAGCCTCTTTATCTCCAGGGTTGCGATCTGGGTGATATTTCATAGCCAGTTTGTGATAAGAACGTTTTATTTCATCGGCGCTGGCTGTTTTTTGAACTTCCAAAAGTTCGTAATAATCAGTTTCAACAGTCATTTTTTTAGCTTTTTCAAAGAAATTAATTTCAAGTTACCCTTTATTTAGGAGTTTATATCTGAAAACGCAAGCCCTAATTCAATAAAAAGTCCAAAAAAACACCGCTTAGAATAATCTAAACGGTGTTTTTGTTTCAGAGAAAGAAAACTTTTATTTAACTTCCTCAAAATCAGCATCAACAACCTTTTCGTCTTTCGGCTGTTCAGCGCCGGCAGAAGCACCAGCATCAGGCCCTTGAGCAGCACCGGCTTGAGATTGAGCCTGCTGAGCTTTATACATAGCTTCACCAAGCTTCATTGAGGCCTGCATCAAAGCTTCGGTCTTTTCTTTGATAACAGTCAAATCTTCAGCCTCGGTTGCAGTCTTGAGCTCAGCGATAGAGGTTTCAATCGCAGATTTTTCAGCCGGACTGATTTTATCGCCATATTCTTTCAGGGTCTTTTCGGTAGAGTTAATCAAACCTTCAGCCTGATTTTTGGCTTCAACCAGCTCTTTCTTGCGTTTATCGGCTTCTGCATTCGCTTCAGCATCTTTTACCATTTTTTCGATATCGGCATCAGACAAACCGCCACTGGCCTGAATGCGAATAGCTTGTTCTTTGTTTGTAGCTTTATCTTTAGCTGAAACATTAACAATACCGTTAGCATCAATATCAAAGGTAACTTCGATTTGTGGCATACCACGCGGTGCAGGCGGAATACCAACCAAATCAAACTGACCAAGCAGCTTGTTGTCGGCAGCCATTTCACGCTCACCTTGGAAGACGCGGATGGTAACCGCCGTCTGACCATCTTCAGCAGTTGAGAAGACCTGAGATTTACGTGTCGGAATGGTTGTGTTACGGTCAATCAAACGAGTGAAGACACCGCCCAAGGTTTCAATACCCAAAGACAACGGGGTAACATCGAGCAACAAAACATCTTTAACATCGCCGACCAAAACACCGCCTTGAATAGCAGCACCCATAGCGACAACTTCATCAGGGTTAACACCTTTGTGCGGCTCTTTACCGAAGATTTCTTTAACTTTTTCTTGAACTTTCGGCATACGGGTCATACCACCGACCAAGATAACCTCGCTGATTTCGTTAGCCGTCAAACCAGCATCAGCCAAAGCCTTGCGGCAAGGTTCAGCAGTCTTTTCAATCAAGTCATCAACCAAAGATTCAAACTTAGCGCGGGTCAACTTCATATTCAAATGTTTCGGACCTGTTGCATCAGCTGTAATAAACGGCAGATTGATTTCTGTCTGAGTAGCAGAAGACAACTCAATTTTAGCTTTTTCGGCAGCTTCCTTCAAGCGTTGCAAAGCCAAGCGGTCATTTTTAAGGTCAATACCGCTTTCTTTTTTGAATTCATCGGTCAAATAGTTAACCAAGCGCTGGTCAAAGTCTTCACCACCGAGGAATGTATCACCGTTTGTAGATTTAACTTCAAAAACACCGTCACCGATTTCCAAAATAGAAATATCGAACGTACCACCACCCAAGTCATAAACAGCGATTGTGCCGGATGTTTTCTTATCCATACCATAAGCCAAAGCAGCGGCAGTCGGCTCGTTGATAATACGCAAAACATCTAAGCCTGCGATTTTACCGGCATCTTTAGTTGCCTGACGTTGAGAGTCATTAAAATAAGCCGGAACGGTAATAACAGCTTTTTCAATTTTTTCACCAAGATAGCTCTCGGCATATTCTTTAATCTTTTGCAAAACAATGGCAGAGATTTGAGAAGGAGCATATTTCTGTCCTTTTACTTCAACCCAAGCATCGCCATTGTCACCGTCGATAATTTTGAACGGAACGAGCTTTTTGTCTTTCTCAACTTCCGGAGAATTAAAACGACGACCGATTAAACGCTTAATGGCAAACAAAGTATTTTCAGGATTGGTGACGGCTTGTCTTTTAGCGGCAGCACCAACCAATCTTTCAGTTTCGGTAAAAGCAACCATAGACGGGGTTGTACGAGCACCTTCACTGTTTTCCAAAACCTTTGGATCTTTACCGTCCATAACGGCAAAGCAGGAGTTGGTTGTACCCAAATCGATACCAAGAACTTTACTCATGATTTTTACTTCCTTTTTTGTTTCAAAAACTTTTCTAAAAGGTTATATAAGGAGCAAAAACACGATAAGCAAGAGCCTGAATAAATTTTTTGAAAAAAAGTTTAAAATTTTTAGGATTCAGCATCATCGGAAGAAACGATTTCATAGCCTGTATAAGCATCAACCACCGAGTTTGCAAAGGCAAAATCAGTAGAATTGCAAGCATAAATACGATAAATAGGCTCGCCTTGCTCAACCGAATCACCAACTTTTTTGAAAAGGTCAATTCCGGCACCGGCATATTGCCCCGCACCGGCCAAAACCCCGATTTTATTAATTCGGGCATTGTCTATAGCTTCAATAACACCGCTTGCATTAGCCGTAATATCACGTGAGAGTTTTCCTATTTTAGGCTGTGGAACTTTCCCTTGCGCTTTAATAATATTATTCATCATCTCCAGCGCACGACCGGAATCCAAAATCTCTTTTGCCACAAAATAACCTTGTCCACCGCGCAGCTTAGGGTCAAATTCGAGCATACGTCCGGCCAAAAAGAGTGATTTTTCTCGCAAATCTTGTGGCGCATCTTCGCTGTTTTTAAGAACTTTAATCACATCGCGCGCTTCCAGCACGGCCCCGATTCCGTTACCGATAGGCTCGCTGCCGTCGGTAATAACTACATCAATGTCAATTGAGAGCATATCTCCGACAAACTCCATGAGCTTGCGCAGGCGCATCGCCTCATTAGCGCTTTTTATACGAGATTTGGGCCCAACCGGAATATCAATTAATAAATTTGTCACACCGGCAGCCATTTTAATGGCAAGGATAGAGGCTGCAATATGTTCTTGTTGAGCAATACCGATTTGTCGTTCGACATTGCTGATAATACGACTGGCAGGGCAAATATCAAGCTTATCATAGCTAACGATTGCGGCGCGGTTTTCTTCAATCAATGCTTTAAGACGCTCTGCATCAAAATCAACATTAGTCAAAACCCCCATTGTATCAGCCACACCGGCACAAGATGTCAAAGAATGAGAAGCCGTTTTAGGCATAGCCAGCCCATAAGCCCCGACGATGGCCGTGATAATAATGTCTGTTTTATTTCCCGGAACACCGCCAAGAGAATGACAATCAACAACCAGACTTTCATTATCCCAATGCAATACTTTTTCGCCGATCATCGCCTCGGTCAAAGACAGAACCTCCGGTGCAGACATAAAAGAACCGGAAGCCACCAAAAAAGAAGCAATATCCATATTTGAATATTTTTTAGAAGTAATATCATTGATAATGGCGCTATATTCGGCAGATGTCAGAATATTTCCGGCAATTTTGCGCTTTATGGCATTTGTGCTGACCGGCACCGGAGAAAGTGTCAAAGAAACTTTTGCTCCTTCCGGCAGATTAATTTGCCTAAAAGCCTCATCATTAAGAGCTAATTCATCAGGAGCAACAAGCCCTTCGTCATCAACAATCTGCAAAAAGGCTGTAATTGTTTTAATTCCGCCATGAACTTCAATTTTAACCAAAGAATTAATGTCGTCGGTTTTATAGGCCGCGCAGTTTCGGTTAAGATAAACAATATTTTCATTAAAAGAAGCAATGGGCAGATGTTTAAGAGTCAACATGTCAAAACAACCTCTGGCAAATAAAGACAAATAATAAAAATCATAACCTGAAAAAGGAATTTCTGCAAGGCGATTTTTTTCCGGAAAAAAGAGAATTTATTAACTCAAAATTGACAGATTGCAAATAATAATGTAACATATAACACTAAAGAAAACAAAGAAGGTAAAAACAATGGAAAATCAATATTACACTTTGGTTGAAAAGCAGGACTTTTATGAAATTATTGAAAATAAATATGGTGAACTGGCTATATTTATTGACGCAAGAGAAGGTGCTCCAAAAAATCCGGTATTAGAATTTGATGGCAAAAGTACGGCGATTCTGCGTCGTGATGAACGCGTTTCGGTATTGCTGGAAGATATTGATGAAGAAACCAGAGCACCATTGGCTGAAGCCGAATTTGTTTTGGTTGTTGAATTAGACGGCAAGATGGTAAACAGAACCTACGGTGTTCCGCTTGATAACGTCGAAGAAGTCAATATGAAGGGCCGCCGCACTCGCGCTGATGAAATCATTAAATCCAAGAGCCGTGAAGAATTAATCGAAAGCTTTGGCGCTGTCAAAGTATGGAGCTGCGGCAAGAAATAATAGAACTTTTTAAGGAAGTAAAGCGATGATAGGCTTAGTTTTGGTCACTCATGGAAAACTGGCAGAAGAATTTATATCTGCAATGCAACACGTTGTTGGTCCGCAAGATCAAGTTCGTGCTGTATGTATCGGCCCAGAAGACGATATGGAAATGCGCCGTACGGAAATCTTAAATAAAGTCGGTGAAGTCGATAACGGCAGCGGAGCAATTGTCCTGACCGATATGTTTGGCGGCACGCCGTCAAATTTAGCCATCTCGATTATGGATAAAGCAAAAGTTGAGATCATCGCCGGCATAAACCTCCCGATGCTGATAAAGCTTGCGAGCTTAAGAAAGGACAAATCCTTGAAAGAAGCGGTTGAGGGGGCGCAAGAAGCCGGAAAAAAGTATATTAATGTCGCATCAAAATTGCTGGGAATGTAAGCAATGTCTGAAGAAATAAGCGTAGAACTTGAAGTTAAAAATAAAAAAGGTATCCATGCGCGTGCTGCGGCAGCCTTTGTCAAAACCATTGAAGATATGGACGCAGAAGTCACTGTTGAAAGAATAGGTCAGACCGTGAGCGGTTGTTCTATTATGGGCTTAATGATGTTGGCAGCAGCTAAAGGCACGACCATAAAAATTAATGCTAGCGGCAAAGAAGCTCAAAAAGCCATAGATGCCTTGACCAATTTGATAAACAGCAAGTTCGGAGAAGAATAGGGTGAAAGAAAAAGCACCGCGCAACAAAACGCTTGAACTTAGCCCTAAAGAAATGAACGCCTATGCCAAAAAGGCGATTAAACTAAATTTCAAAGCATCAATAGACTATGTGATAGATAAAACCATTCATCAGGACATGATGAAAACGCTGGATTATCTGCCGGATTCATCTGTTGATTTGATAGTGGTAGATCCCCCGTATAATCTAACCAAAGTCTTTGGAAACAGTGTATTTAAAGAGCGCGACTTCAGCGAATACAAAAAATGGCTTGAAAAATGGATAAAAAAACTTCCGCGTATATTGAAGGAAAATGGGAGCTTGTATATTTGCGCCGATTGGAAAACATCAATAGCCATACCGGAAGTTGCCGGCAAATATTTTATTTTACAAAACCGCATTTCTTGGGAAAGAGAAAAGGGCCGCGGCGCTAAAGATAACTGGAAAAATTGCTTGGAAGATATCTGGTTTTTTACCAAAAGCAAAGATTATACCTTTAACCTCGATGCGGTAAAAATTTTGCGTCCGGTGGTTGCGCCTTATCGCAACGAACAAGGCGAACCAAAAGATTGGGTCGAAGAAAGTGGCCATCGCAGCCGTCTGACTTATCCATCAAACATCTGGACCGATATCTCCATTCCGTTTTGGTCAATGCCTGAAAACACACCGCACCCAACACAAAAACCAGAAAAATTAATTGCAAAATTGATTTTAGCCTCCAGCAATGAGTGCGATGTTGTTTTTGATCCCTTCTTAGGCTCAGGCACAACTTCTGTCGTCGCCAAAAAACTCGGTCGCCACTATATTGGCATTGAAAAAGAAAAAGAATATGTAGCTTATGCCGAGTTTCGCCTTGAACAAGCCGAAAGAAACAAAGAAATTCAAGGCTACGAGAACGGTGTATTTAAATCACGTAACGCCGAAATGTAGATATAAAGTTTAAGTCAGAAAATTAAAAACAGCACTTGTAATTTATCTAATGAAGCATAAATCCATTTGTGCCGATAAAATTCGGTATGACGAAATCTTTAATAATTTTTTTAGGAGAAATTTTAATGAGTAATAAGAATACGAGTAAAACTGCCTCGAGCAGTGAAAACTCCACAAATAACAGCAATAATACGTCAAAAACCGGATGCGGTTGCGGCAAAAATAAATAGCTGTTTATAAAAAAACATAATACATATCGTTTGCACGTTTATTATTATCATAGTATCACCTTAATTACACAGTCCCGACAAAAAACACACTTGTCGGGACAATTTTTTTTCATTATATTAGTCAGAGAAAAATAACAAAGGGGGATATCATGCGAAAATTAGCATTACTGGCGGGAATACTTATGCTTTTCAGCCCAAAGGCTTTTGCACAAAAAGCATCAGACGTTTTAGAGATTGAAAACTATTTGAATAATATAAAAACTTTGCAAGCATCTTTTGTTCAAACCGCAAGCAACGGCAATACCTCGGAAGGAAAAATCTATATTGCCAAACCAAACAAGATTCGCATGGAATATAATGACCCCGTCAATGTATCTATTGTCGGCGACGGAAACTTTATTGTTTATCATGATAAAGAATTAGACCAAGTAACCCATATTGACTACGACGATGTCCCCGCAAGCTTAATTTTGGCAAATGATATAAAAATTGATGGTAAAAAGATAAAAATAACCGATTTTTATAAAGATTCTGGAACAACCGAAGCAGTTTTTGAATATGAAGTAAACGGCGAAACGCATCCGATAACCTTAGTCTTTAACAACAATCCTTTTGAGCTGAAACAGTGGAAAATCACGGATCCTCAGGGCATAGAAATAAGTGTCTTTTTATATAATATGGAACAAGATAAAGACCTTGATGAAACACTGTTCACGGTTAAAGAAAAACAAAGCCCGGTAAGAAAGAAAAATCGGAGATAATATGACGAACATAAAACTTGCAACTTGGAATGTAAATTCCATAAGAATAAGACTGGAACATCTGGCAAGATTTGCCAAAGAAAAACAGCCGGATGTCATTTGCCTTCAAGAGGTCAAAGCCAAGCCGGAAGATTTTCCGTTTGATGACATTCGTGCGCTGGGATATGAAAATATCGCCTTATATAGTCAAGCCGGCTATAACGGTGTTGCCATCTTGTCAAAATATCATCTGGATAATATTGAAGAACGCGACTGGGTTGGCAAGCATGACGCCCGCCATATCAAAGCCACGATACTAGGTGATGTTGAAATCAACGATATTTATATTCCGGCTGGCGGTGATATTCCGGACCCGATAGAAAACCTCTCTTTCGCCCATAAATTAACTTTTATGGATGACATCGCCGAATATTGGGAACAACATAAAAAAGAAAACCAAGATAAAAAAATGATAATCTGTGGTGATTTTAATGTTGCTCCGCTGGAGAATGATGTTTGGAATCACAAACAAATGCTAAAAATCGTATCTCATACGCCGGTTGAGGTTGAGCGCTTAACCAGATTAAAAAAATCACTTGATTTTATTGATATCGGACGAGAATTTCATCCCGAGCCTGAAAAAATATTCAGTTGGTGGAGTTATCGCAATCCAAACTGGCAAAAAAACAACAAAGGCCGTCGCCTTGACCATATCTGGGCTACACCAAAGCTTAAAGAAAACATCAAAGGCTACGAGATTTTCACCCCCACGCGTGCTTGGGAGCGCCCGTCCGATCATGTTCCGGTGATTGCCGAATTTTCTTTGTGATTAAATATTCAATAAATAGCCGCCGTCTTCGGTTTTAATAAGTTGGGCAGAATCATCTTCATGCTCAACTTTTTGCCGCAGACGATAGATATGAGTCTCAATCGTGTGGGTTGAAGCCTCTGGGCTATATCCCCAAACCTCTTTAAGAAGTTCATTTTTTGATGTGATATTGGGAGAAGCTTTGTAAAGATGTTTGATAATAGCCACTTCCTTTTCGGTTAGTTTAACCGTTTCTTGGGTTTTCAGATTAATAATTTCTTTGGCTGTCGGGCGAAGCTCATAATTTCCAAATTTCAAAAACCCTTCTGCCGAATTTTCAAAACGATTAATACACGAATGCAAAGAATCAAGCAATTCCGCAAGATGAAAAGGCTTAACGAAAACATGAACATTTTCAAGAGACGCCGTCTTTTCATCAGATGAAAACAAAAATAGAGGAACTTTGGCGTCTATGCTTTTCAGCAAAGAAACATCTTCATCAACTAACGCAATATCAAAATTCTCATTTTTATCGCGCACAACCGAAAAGCCATCACTCATACGCTCAATTTGTTCGCACAAATCGCTTGCAAAAAAATTATCAGAACTCAGCAATAAAATATTAGTCATAAAAACTCCTTTGATTAAAAGCTCAAGCCGATTCCCAGAGCAAAGGCATAACCCTTACGATTTTTTTCAAGAGCGGGATCTTCTCCGCGAAAATTAACATGCGCTGCGAGGGCATAAACATGGGTATATTTATTGACTTGAAAATCATTGGCCAAAAGCCAAATCTGGTCTTTATTTGAAGAATTATCCGCTTGAGATTCAAAATAGCCGAGCGATGATTTTATCGGACCGAACTGATAACCGATTCCGGCGTTCCAAGCCTGACCTTCGCGATAACTGTCAAACAAGCCGAGAGAAGAATCTTCGCGAGAGATTTCAAAATCATTACCATCAACATAAGTCTTGCGAAAACTTCCGCCGACCGACCAATTTCCATAGGATAAGAGTAATCCGGCCGATAAGTCATTGTCATTTTTGTGATAAAGCCCATAGCCGAGAGAAAGCTCTGCCTGAACAGGACCAAAATTATTTTGATGATAAAAACCGAGAACATAAGCATCATCGCGGTCATAAGCAGCATTAGAGCTGACCAGACCACGGCGGTTTTCAGTGTCGGGAACATAAGAAAGACCAAGGGTCGAATTATAAATTTCAGGAGTAAAATACGAAACTTTCGGGGCAACGCCGTCAGTATTAATTTCGGTAGAGTTCAGCGTTTTAAAAGACGTTTGAACCCCTTTGCGCCTCTGCCAGTTTGGGTTAGCAATAAAATCAACAATATCCGAGTTATTAAGTTTTATAGGAGAAACCGAAGGCGCTCCGACCGACAACACCGCTGCAGCATTAAAAGTTTCACCGACAGAGAGTGTGCCGAACGGTGTATTTAAATCAGCTGAGAGCTGTTTTCCCCAACTTCCGTTATTAAAATTTTGCACTTCTTTGTCACTGGCCGCCATAAGGTCAAGAAAAACCGTTGCGGAATAATCATCAGAAAAAAAGTAAGAATAAGCCGCATTAAGATTTCCGGCTGCTTGCAAAACATTGTTTTTTTGCAAATCTTCATAAGGCTTAGCCACATCATTATAAGCGTAGAAAAAATCGGCATCACCTCCGATTTCAAAAACACTTTCAGCCCGAGCCGAAGCTGACATAAAAACAACCCCACAAAAAACAAGAAACAAAAATCTCATGCTAAACTCCAAATCATAAAACAGAAATAAGTTTAAGCATAAAAAACAAAGATATCAAGAACAAAGAAATTTTTTATAAATAAATGACCTTACTCCAAATAAAACAATGATTTTTAGCATTTTTTAGTAAATAAGCGCTATGCTGAACAAAATCGCAATTTTTAAGAAAGGCAAAACAATGGCTATGACATTAGGTATAATCGGCGTAATTCTCTTAGTGATTTTCTATGGAATATATGTATCACTGATTCGTAAAAGAAACAAAGTCAAAGAGGCAACTTCCGGCATAGATGTTCAGTTAAAAAAGCGCTATGACTTAATCCCGAATTTATTGCAAATGGCCGAAAAATTCATGACACATGAAAAATCATTAATGACCGAGATTGTTCGCTTGCGTACGGAGGCTATGAAAAAAACATTTGACGCCAATCCGCAAGAAGCCATGAAGCTTGCCGGTGAGCTTGATGCCTGCATGAAAGATTTTATGCTTTCGGTAGAAAATTATCCGGAGCTTAAATCAAATCAAACCATGCTGCAGGCCATGCAAAGCTTTAACGAAGTCGAGGAGCACATTGCAGCGGCGCGCCGCTTTTATAACGCCAGTGTCAATGATCTGAAAAACACGGCAGAAATCTTCCCCGGAAACCTTGTCGCTGCAATGGTCGGGGTCAAGGCTGATATGCCGTTTTTTGAGGCCGAAACCGAGGCCAAAGAGCGTATTGACGTCAGCAAGTTTATGAAATAATGACAATAATCTTATCCAAAGAAGAGCAGCAACAATATGACGAACTGAAACAAAATTTTATAAACTATTATAACACTGTTTTAGTTCCGCAGCTGCAACAAAAAGAAGACTTCCGCCTCCAGTGTGTCAAAAGCTTTTGGCGTCTGGTTTGGATAGCCGTTTTTGTACTCCCGCTTCTTATGTTTTGCGGATTCTGGGCTCAAGGCTATTATCAGTTTGATAGTGAGATTATATTTAATCTTGGCTTTGGGCTCTGCGCCATAACCGCCTTTGTCCTTCGCGGCCCTTTTGCAAAATATCGCAAAAGAATAAAAGACGATATTATGAGTGAATTCATAAAGTTTTTTGACAGCTTCAGCTATAAACAAGGCCAAAGAATGGACGCTCAGGCAATGGAAAACAGCCTTATTTTTCCAAACTATGATGAATATGAGGCTGATGACTGCTTTTTTGGAACATATAAGAATGTCGGCATAAGCGTATACGAACAAAAACTCAAAGAGATTCATTATAATTCCAAAGGCCAAAGAAATAGCGTGACGGTTTTTCAAGGCATTGCCGTTGAAATGGATATGAAAAAAAATTTCAGCGGCCATACCATTGTTCTGAAAGATAAAGGCCTTCTGAATAAATTCACCCGCTTTGATAAAATGGAACGCATCACCTTAGAAGATGTTGTGTTTGAAAAACTCTTTGAGGTTTATTCAACCAACCAGATTGAGGCGCGTTATATTTTAACCACCGGCTTTATGGAACGTATTTTAAGACTAAAAGAACTCTATGCCGGCAAAAAGATTGAAATAAGCTTTAACAACAGCAAAATCTTGCTGGCAATAGACACGGGAGAAGATATGTTTGAGGCTTGCTCTTTTTTCAAAACCAATCTTAATCAAAAACGCTTTGAAAAAGTCTTTGAAGAATTTTGGACACTGTTTTCAATCGTAAATATCTTAAAGCTCAACCAAAACATCGGAATGTAAAAAAACGGCGGGATAATCTCCTGCCGTTTTTCATATATAAAATCACATAAAATTAACGAATAAAGTTTGTCCTTGCGCCATATTTGCATTCCGGCATGGGCAGCATGGTCTCTTTGCCTGTCTGAATCAATTTAAGCATCCAAGCCATATTTTTAGCCAGATTATAAAGTGTTTGAACCCCTTCTTCATCTTGTGCAACATCTTCTGCTTTAGCCCCGTGAACCATATTCCAGTAAGAGGAAGAAACAACCGGCATTCTGTTTATGGTAAAATATTTATTGAGAACATCAAGCGCTGCGCTTGTACCTCCGCGTCTTGCTGAGGCCACAGCCGCTCCTGGTTTAAAGGCAAAAGCATTACTTCCGGCATAAAAAACCCTATCAAGAACAGACAATATTCTTCCGGTCGGATGAGCGTAATAAACCGGAGACGCAAAGATAAAACCATCAGATTTTTCTGCTTTTGCAATAATTACGTTCACTAAATCATCATCAAAAACACAGCGATTATTTTTATTTTTACGACAAACCTGACAGCCGATACAGTCGCGCACAGGAGCTTTCCCTAGATGAATAATTTCAGAATCAATACCATCTCTGCGCAAAACTTCCGCAATTTCATCAAGAGCATTCGCAGTACAACCATCATCACTGGCACCGCCGTTTATCATTAAAACTTTCATATTTTTTCCCCTAAAAAAATAAAACACATAATTAATATAATAATTTTTTTTATTTTGTCTATTGCAATTAGGAAAATTTATGTTATAAAAAACACGATATTTTATAATTTATTGTATAATTTTAATAATTTAATTTTTATGAACAAAGTAAATTTCAGCGATGAAGCCTCAAGAATGTCAGTTCTTCGCAACATTTTGGAATCAAACCTTGCTAAAGACAGAGATTGCGCCACAACAGATCTTCTGAATGCAGAACTCAAGCTCTACAATGCCGTCAGTGCCTTACAACTTTTCTGTGAAGAAGGTGCTCGTACCGGAAAAGTTGAGAACAAAAAAGTTCCTCAGATTCTGGCCCAAAAACTCTCAGACTATCTCCAAACCGAGGAATATGAAAAAGCAGAGTATCAAAGCGAAACCGGAATTGTTGACCGCAACCTTAAAACACGTTTTGAAACGGTAATCAAACTGGCTCAAGCGCTGAGCGAGTAAAACCAATCCCCTTTAGAAGAATATCTAAAGGGGATTTTGCTTACTTATTTAGACTTTGGCCAACCAAGCGCTTGGCCGATAACCACAAAATCTTTTTCCGTCAGATGCAACTCTTTGTGCAGCATTTCACGATCAATCATTCCAAGAACAACATTGCTCATACCGGCAGAAGCAGCATATAACCCAACATTTTGGTAGGCAGAACCGGTGTGCATGGCTCTATAGTCCTGATTTTCGTTGTTAGAAACATATACCAATAAAGCATCAGCGTCTTTAACAAAACCTTGCTTTGCCGCCGTATAAATCAACGCTGCCGGATTAACAAGCTCCAGAGTATTGTCTTCGGCATTATAGCGATAAGCCCCACCTTGCTTGATGATATAAACCGACAAATCACGAGCATCACGTGCAGTCGGAATAGTTAGCTTACCATTCGGACGATTAATTCCGACAGCCGCCCACAAAAGGTTAGACAAGTCCTGGTCACTAATTTTGCGTACGCTGAATTCGCGAGTAGTTTTGCGGTCATTAAGCGCTTTCATCAAAGGAACACCGATATTTTTTTGTGGCTCTGGCAGATAAACAACCGTTTCGGGCTTATCAGAATCTTCGGCATGCACTGCCGGAGAAATACCGATAAGAGATAAAAGACATACAAATAAAAATCTAAATTTTTTCATAAAACCTCCGTTAATCAAAATCGAGTTTAGCAAGAACAGGTTCAAAATCTTCGGAATTAGGCGCACAAAGATAAGCTCCGCCCTTAATTTCCACATCTTCGTTCAGAAAATTAAAAACTCTTATTTGCTGAAAAACGCTTCCGTCAAGTGACACAAACAAAACATAATCACCATTCTGACGTTTAACGCGCAACCATAACTCAGTCAGCTCCTTAGGTGCCGGCATTAAAGCCCAGTCGGTGAGACCATTGTTGCAAACACAACTTCCGAGCTTTGGATGTTCAAAGTTATCAAACATCAAAGAAGCCTTCATCCAGTTTTGCTCATTAAACCGAAGCATAATTCCGCATTGTTGAAAATTTTTAAGCGGCGCAAAACACCACTTAACAGTCAGTGAAAAATTACCGGCCTTCCGTGCAAAAAAGAAATGTCCGTCGTCTTTATGAACATTACGAGATTTGTTCTGCCAAAAATCAGTATGATTAAGAGCCAGAATAGACATTCCCCCATCATGAAAGTTAACTTCTTTGGGTTCATTGAGCCATTCAAAATCGCGTAACTGGTCCAAAAGCATGACTAAAAGTTCCTGACATCAACATCGGGCAGGGCAGAGACTGCACTCTCCAGTGCCGCGTTTTTAGATTTTGACGTAATGACTTTCAGTGTTATGATTTGATCACCGGTTGCATTACGAGATTTAATTCCTTTTCCTTTAAGACGAAGCTTTTCGCCGGAGTCAGCATAAGGCGGAATTTTAACTGCAACTTTTCCCGAGATTGTTGGCACAGTCACCTTTGCACCCAAAACCGCTTCTTTGAGCGAAATCGGCAAGTCAAGCAAGATATTATTTCCTTCTGACTTAAAATAAGGGTGAGGCTGAACTTTCAGCGTAATAAGAACATCGCCGCTTTCGCCACCGTTAGGGCTGGGTTGACCAAGTCCTTTTAGGCGAAGAGTTTGCCCGTCTTCCGAGCCGGAAGGAATTTTAACATTAATGGTTTTATTACCGATAAAAACTTTTTGCTCAATGCCAAGAGCCGCATCAAGGAACGATATATTCATTGTATAGGCAATATCTTCACCTTTGCGTACGCGCCTTGCACCACCATTAAAGTTTTGCCCACCTGTAAATTGAGAAAAAATATCATCGCCGAAGATTGAAGAAAAATCAAATCTGGCAGAACCACCGCGTTGCCCAAACGGATTTCCGGAAGATGAATAAGAATAAAATCCACCATCTTGCCCAAATCCTTGAGAACCGCCAAACCCGCTGCCGAAACCGGCACCAAAACCGGTAGGCTTTCCGTCAGCATCAATCTCGTTATTATCATATTTTTGGCGTTTTTCTTTTGAGCCAAGAATATCATAAGCCGCTGAAATTTCCTTAAATTTTTCAGCTGCTTCTTTGTTATCTTTATTAAGGTCGGGGTGATATTTCCGCGCCAGTTTACGATAGGCTGATTTAATTTCAGCCTCACTAGCCGTTTTTGCCACACCGAGAACAGAATATAAGTCTTTCATAGTAACCTAAGCCTCAAAAAACAAAATCATTCTAAGACATATATAGTGAATCAAAAGCCAAGTTACAAGCTGACGCAGTCAAAAGTCGCAAGCCGAGATCTGTTCTGATAAAGTGTAATTTTCTGGAGCAAAGCCTTGCTTTTTTTCTGATTATAACAATATTCAGCCGCAAGAAAGGCAAGTTCATCAACTCTGGCGTCATTATAAACGTAAGTAATCTGAGTTTCCGACTGGTCTCTGACATTAACATTATCAAGCAGACGCTTTACAGCATTAGGATATCTTTTATAGCGCCTATCATCAAAGGTCACATCATTACCAGGATCAACCGGCGTCAGTTTATAAGAATAATTTGCCGGAAAAACCTCCACATTTTCACCAAGACGCGGCGGCTGTACTTTAGCATTTTTATGCTTAGCCTTCCAGTCAGCAACTTTTTGCTGATAGACGGCGGTTTCTTGTTGTTCAAGCTGTTTTCTAGCTTCTTCGCTGGTCTGAGCAAAAGCCTTTGCCGAAAAAATCAACACAGAACAAGACAGAAGAAAAAGGCACAATTTTTTCATTGAGCAACCTCTCATATTAAATAGTTTTAAACAAGCTCAAACGCAGCGCCTCAATTTCTTCAAGCACAGACTTTGTTTCGGGTTCAATTTTTGTCATGATGACCTCCGCTAAAAGGAACAATATACGGGGAGTATAGAACAATAAGATTAATCAAAGTTTAATTAAGTTCGTTATAAATATCTTTGCCCGCCTGCAAAAGGATTTTATAAACGCGCTGGTTTACAGAATTTTTGTTTGTGTCATTTGTCAGTTTATCAAGCATTTTTTGCAGCTTTTTATTAAACGATGGGCTCTGACGGAGTTCCTCAACTTTTTGCAACTCTTCTTCATCATTGATTTTGAAGTCAGCCACTGCTTTGATTGTAGCAAGATAGGCTGCATCTTTCTGAGATGAATATTGCGCTTTGGCAGAAGAAGCTATCACGACCGAACAAAAAACAAAGAAAAAAATGAAAAAAAAAAAAAAACTCCTTGAGAAAAAACATATAAGCAGTAGTATAAAGACAATGAATTAACATCAGGTTAGCAAAACAAAATGAAAAAAAGAGTATGGATTTTAACCGATGACCGCATGGGCAGCAACAATCAGGTCCGAGGCATTGCTGAACAACTCAACCACGAAAAATATGAAAGCGAAGAAAAACCGCTGAAATACACCAAACTTGCAGCTTTGCCGAATGTCCTCCGCGGACGGAGCTTAATCGGCTTGGCCAATGAGAGCAAGGAAGGAATAAGCAAAAACTTTCCTGATATCATATTATCCGGCAGCCGAAGAGCCGCCCCGATAGCGCGCTGGATTAAGAAAAAATCCGGCGGCAAAGCCAAAATTATTCAACTACTATACCCCGGATTCTTCGGAAGACAAGATTTTGAAATCATTGCCGTTCCGGAGCATGATAAAGAAAAGATAAAAGGCCCAAATGTAATATATACGACAGGCTCGCCGCATCGCATTACAAAAGAAAAACTTTCAGAAGCCAAAGAGCAGTGGCAGTCTCATTTTGCCAACTTAAAAACACCTTACACGGCGGTTATTATCGGCGGCAGTATAAAAGGCAAAGCTTTTAGCACCGAAAATGCTTTTGCCTTAGGACAAGCAGTTAAATCTTTTGCTGAAAAGGTTGGTGGTTCTTTGCTGATAACCGATTCAAAGCGCACTGGAAAGGAAGCCGAAACGATTATAATGAACACATTAAAACATCTTCCGCAAAACACTTATCTTTGGGGCGATAAATCAGAAAATCCCTATATGGGATATTTAGCCTGCGCGGACAGAATAATTGTGACCGGAGATTCTGTTTCCATGTGCTGTGAAGCCTGTGGAACAGGCAAACCGGTATATATCTTTTGCGGAGAAGGCTGGTTAACGCCAAAACATATAAGATTTGTAAAATCTTTAACAGACGGCGGCTATGCCACCTACCTTGAAGATGAAAATATAGACTTTAAGCCTAAAGCAACACTCAATCCGGCCAAAGATATCGCCGAAAAAATAGAACAGCTCTAAATAAACAACACGGAGCGAGCTAAACCCTCGCTCCATTTTTTTTCACCACTCTCCCATCTTAAAACAAAAACATGCTTGAAAGTAAACCGAATTTATGCTATAATCGAGTCGTGAAGGCAAACGAGATAGGAGAAGTATTATGTTTATCTCACGACAAAAGGCGGTTCTGACCGCGGCGTTTTGTTTGGCGGTAGGAATTTTGCCGACTGGCGCGAGAGCTGATAATTCTGTTATCATCAGTGACGAACAGCTTGTCTACACACTTCACACACACCTTTACGCTTCGTCACCAAGTTTGCCTTCTTCTGATGAATTTCAAACCGCGGCGGTTTGTTTTATTAATGACACCTCGGCTTGTGCGGATGGCATGTTTGGCGGTGGAACGAGTGACGACATTCCAAGCTTTGACATTAATCCCGATGAGCGTTGTTATAATGAAGGTTACACGGTCAGTGAATGCCCCGAATGGTATGCCCCAGGGGGAAAGAAATGTCCATACGGCCCTTATTACTCAGATTGTATCTCAACTTGCCCAAGTAGTTATGTAACTTGTGAAGAACCTTATGTCGGCGTTGGCGAAGCTTGCGGCGGCAAATATGCGTCTTGTGCCTGTACACCTTGCGGCTCGGAATATACCGAAACCGAGATTCCAGCCGGATATGAACAACTCGGAGAAGCATGTTTGGATTGTGACGGCCAAACCAAATATCAAGTCGTGGCGGCGGCTTGCGAGGGCTTTCAAATTTGCGGTGATTTAGGGCCGATAGCGGGGACAGAAACTTGTTTGTCCGGTACCACCACCCTTTATAGAGAATGTAAGACTTGCGACAACAACGGTACATTAACAACTTGTCCCGAAGGTTATGATTGCGCGTTTGAGGATTGTTCGGGCAAATATTATATCACCGGCTGCGATGTCAATTATGACAATTATTGCACCACGCCGATAACCGATTGCGCGACATTGGGCTATAAGTCGACGAGTTGCAGCGGGAGAGCTTTGAGATGCCCATATAACAGCGCGTTTATGCTGTGCGTCAACTAGAAGGAGAAAGCAGATGAGAAAAATCATATTAATGACAAGTGCGGCAGTTATCGCGCCGATGAGCGCCATAGCGCAAACCCCGACTTGTACGGCAACACCGGATTGTGCAAGTTTGGGCTATACACAGAGTTCATGCCCCGATAATAACGGAGTACGCTGTCCGTGGGGCGACAAATGGTTTTGTACGAAGACCTGTAGCGAAATGGGTTTTAACTATACTTGCAACGGAGAAAATATGACCGGCGGCGTCGGCTCTGCCTGTAACGGAAAATATACGGAATGCACTTGTGTTAAGAGGTATGTTTGGAAAGACGGAATTTGTGAAAAAAATAGTGCTACATGGGGACAGTGTTCGGGATATGCAGAAAACTGCGCGCTTGGGAATATTTTGTTCAGTGACGGGACTTGTAGCGCAAATACGGTATCTGGCAAAATGCCGATAGCGGTCGTGGTCTATAAATCCGATGATGGTAAATGCGGACAGGCGATGGCGCTGAATTCGGTAGGTTATAAGTATGAGTGGGGCGACTTTGATACGAATATCCCGGACTTGACGGACTATAGTTCAGCCTCAATAGCATCAAAAGAGGTCGAAAGTTGTGAAAATAGTGCGATTATCAGAGCGCATGGCGATAGTAGTGCACATCCGGCGGTATGGGCAGCATATAACTATACAACAACAGGAACAAAGGCTGGAGATTGGTGCCTACCGGCAGCAGGAATATTTACCTCATATTATAATAACCAAAGAGTTATTAACACGGGATTCAGCCGTGCAAATGGGACTAAATTCACAAACAGCACCAAGGCTTGGTCGTCGTCCGAGCACCACTTCAACTACTACGGCACGTGGTTCTCAAGCTTTACCAGTAGCTACGGTTTGAGCTGCGGCACTAAGAATAACAGCTTCGAGGTCCGCCCCGTCATTGAGTTTTAATGCTCTAAATAAAATTCACAACAACGATTTCGGGGGTGCAAAAGAGGCGCAAAGGCAAAATACTTGTTCCGATACCTTTGGTTACGAGCAAAGGACGGTTATTTTCTTCAATCAAGCCATAAGCAAAGCGCCGTCCATAATCAGAAGAGGTAAATATTGCGCCATAAAAAGGGAGTGCGATTTGCCCGCCATGCGTATGACCGCTAAGGGTTAGGGCAACTCCTTTGGGAATGGACGGGAAAATATCAGGATTATGAGAGAGTAAAATAAGCGGTTGCGCCGTATTTTTAAGGGCTGTCGCAAGGTCAGATTTTCCTGTGGTAAAATCATCAACACCGGCAATATAAAATTTCTTATCAGGGGAATTGATAAAAACATTTTGGTTAGATAAAACCTCGATTCCGTTGCGAGTTAGGGCTTGCGCAACTTCATTACCGTCATACCACCAATCATGATTACCCAAAACGGCAAACACACCATATTTTGAGCGAATGTTGCCGAGTTCATCGGCAATTAGCTCTGGAGAGAGAGAAGACTTTTTTTGATGTCCTTTCACAAAATCCCCACCCAGAAGGACGATGTCAGGATTCTGCTGATTAATCAAATCAACAGTTTTTTTCAAGAGATTTATTTGGTCAGGAGAAACATGAAAATCGCTGGCAAAAACAATTTTTAGACCGGCAAGCTGCGGATTTTTAATATTATATTTTTTCACGCCGAGCCAAGTGGGCTCAACAAAAAACGCCCAAAGAAAAAGGATAAGCAAGAAACAAAAAGAATAAGTCAAAAATTTTTTCATATTAAAGCGAGATAAGAGGTTAAAATATAGAATTAAAATAAAAGAGGAATAAAGAAAAATCAAGCACTAAGAAAGAGAGATAAAAAAATAAAAATTTTTGTTGCAAAAAAAGAGTTAATAATATAGCTTTAAGCAGAACCGAGGATAGATGGCCGAGTGGTCGAAGGCGCACGATTGGAAATCGTGTGTACCCCCAAAGGGTACCGTGGGTTCGAATCCCACTCTATCCGCCAATTAGGACGAAGCCCACCGCAAGGTGGGTTTTGTCGTAATTGATGAGGATAGGGGATGAGAACCCACGGGAGAGTGGTTCGACGCCAAGCGAAAGGCGGGCGGGAGCACGCCGGTGAGCGTAGCGAAAGAGCGCGAAGGAACGAGCAAGCGGAGCGCAGTCGAGGACAATCCCACTCTATCCGCCAATTAGGACGAAGCCCACCGCAAGGTGGGTTTTGTCGTAATTGATGAGGATAGGGGATGAGAACCCACGGGAGAGTGGTTCGACGCCAAGCGAAAGGCGGGCGGGAGCACGCCGGTGAGCTTAGGAGCAAGACGAACCTTAGTTCGAACCCAGTCGCCGAGAGTTTTGAAGCAACAAAAAAAGACCTCAGTTATAAAACTGAAGTCTTTAAGAAACTGGCGCACTCGGCGGGGTTCGAACTCACAACCTTCTGATCCGTAGTCTGATTTTCGTCCAATAATAAAAAATAATTTATCATAATAAAAGCCTTGATTTCTCAGTATTTAAACCTTATTATCCTATCATTGAAAAAAACATAATTTCATCTAAAAATAGCTAAAAAAGTGGGACAATAGTGGGATAAAAATGACAACAAAATGGATTAAAACAAAATATCCGGGTGTACGGTATAGAGAACATGAAACAAGAAAATGCAACAATGGCATTATGAAAGACCGCTATTTCACTATCCGATATAAATTAGACGGTAAGGGTAAAGAGGAAGCTTTAGGATGGTCGACGCAAGGATGGACAGCAGAAAAAGCTGCGGCAAGACTTGCAGAACTAAAAGAAGCACATCGAACAGGAAAAGGAGCGGTTACGCTGAAAGAAGCGAGAGAGGAAGCTTCGGAAAAACGCAGAATAAAAAAAGAAAAGCAAGAAAGAGAAGAAAAAGAAAGGACAACCGTTAAAGATTTTTACGAATACCATTATAAAAAACACGCCCAATCTTCCTTAAAACCGCATACGTTCGATTCGGAAGATAAGTTATATAAGAAATGGCTGGAAAGCAGAATTGGCAACATGGCAATTAAAGATGTTGGCATTAAAGAGCTTGAAGACGTTAAAGAAAAAATGTTTGAATCCGGGCGGTCTTTACGGAGTATTGAATATGCCATGCTGATATACCGAAAAATTTTTCAATATGCCAAAATGTTGAATTTTGTATTTTTTGACTGTCCGACCGATAAGCTTCCTCCAATTAAATACGATAATAAGCGAGAACGTTTTTTGACGGAAGCAGAAGCCGAACAACTTCTGGATGCTCTGAAAAGCAAGTCTGTACAATTATATCAAATCGCAATGCTTAGTTTATACTGCGGTTTGCGTGCCGGAGAGATTTTCGGACTATATTGGAGCGATATTGATATTCCTAATGAGTTGATTTATTTGCATGATACTAAAAATAAAAGAAACCGTGTTGCATATATGACAAATAAAATAAAAGAAATGTTTTCCAGTATGTCTGTCGGTGCTAAGGACGATTTAGTCTTTAAGAGCAGGACAGGCGATAAAATAAAGGAAGTTTCAAACGTTTTTGCTCTTACAGTTGATGAACTCGGCTTTAACCATAATATCCAAGACCCTCGGCAGAAAGTTGTCTTTCATACGTTACGGCATACATTTGCCAGCTGGCTCGTAAAATCCGGTGTTAGCTTATATGATGTGCAAAAGCTTATGGGACATTCAAATATCAGTATGACAGAGCGTTATGCTCACCTCGCCCCGGCAAAGCTCAAAGAATCTGTTAAAACCTTGGAAGCTGAGAGGAGATAAAATAATGTGTATGTCAATATTAGATATTTTTAAAATTTCAAATTACGACAATTTAAAGAAGAACAATAAAGAGTATCTGAATCAGCTTCTAATTAGGCACCGGTTATTACAACAATTAAAATTCAACTTCGGATTTATTTTTGAGCGTTTGAGTCCGACTTTAAAAAATATTTTTACGGAAATTATTCTCAATGATCCAGAGTTAAATTTTGGTAACAGAATTTTTAGACAAGCGATTCGAAAAAGAATAATAAATAACTCTCAGAAAAAAGACTTAAAGGAATACCTCCAAGTCTTAAGACAGACTTTTAATACAGGTTTTCAAAATAATCGTCAGAAGAAAACAGAAAAAACTTCTGTGGAAATAATGAATGAAGAGGTTCAGGAAATAAAAAATAATGCCAACAATATTTCTGTTTCTATCGACTTATCCTATCCTTTAGACAAAATTATTGTGGACATGAGAGAGTTGTTAAAAAACTATAATGCCAAATATCGAGTCGAGCAGCGAAATAAAAATGACGGTCTTTTATCTCTGGCAGAGTTGGATAATATGAAATCATCAGAATTTCTCGCCTATGTTGATTTAATGCTTATTAAGCAGATGAACAATCTGTTTTTAACACAAAGCCAAATAAGAGAATTTTTATTTGGGCAATATGAGAAGACGGAAATGGATATCAATAGAAACAGCACCAAGGTTAAGCAAGAACTTCCTCGGAAATATAAAAAATTTACTGAACCTCAATATGAAAAGAAGCTAGAATTTTCCTTAAAAAACGGATTAAAGAAAAGCCAGATACGGCAGAAAAAGAAAGCGTTACATAACAAAAGGGATTGAGAAATTAATAAAAGGGGGGAAGAAAAATCATCCCCCCTTTTTCGCTACCAGTCAAGTTCTTGCAGATTAAAATTTAATATGTTTTTATACCCCTGTCTTCGGAATGGTTCCGAAGCAAATTCAAAGAGGAAACAAAAATGAATATTGATAAAATTTTTCCACCTGAGTTACAGGAACTCAAAGACAGATGGCCTTGGCCGATTGTCACCAGGAATGACCTACCCAAGTTCTCTGCTGGGCTAATTCGCAATCCGAAATCAATCCGCAACGCAGACTCAAAGGGCATAGGAATAAAGGGCGGTTTCCGTGTCGGGCGAAATGTCGCCTACAAAGTAGATGCCGTGATAGAATACATGGCTGACAAATTCAAAACAATAAACAAAGAGGAAAATTGTGATGAAATTGAATAAAAAAAGAGCTTCCAGACGTTGGCGCGTCAAATTAGGAAGCTCCTTATCAAAAAGACAAAATTATACTAAATCCTTTTTTGAACTTTTGCAAGCTTTAAGTTTGCTACCAGTATGGAGAGGGCAAGACCATGAAGCCCGGTAAACTGGATTTTGATAAAATTAACGCAGAGGCAATGGCTTTATTTGCTTCTTTGGTAAGAACATGGTTGCCGGATGGCTCTTTACAGGGGCGGGAGTGGATGCCGCGAAATCCAACCAGAAATGACCGCCACCCCGGTTCGTTTTTAATCAACATCGATACCGGTTGTTTTTATGATTTTGCAACTAGGGAAGGCGGTAGAGGAGCAATAGCCCTGTATGCCTACATAAATAAAGTCAGCTACTATAAAGCCGCAGAAATGCTGGCTCATGAATTAGGAGTTGCCCCGCAGAAAAAAGGAGGTAGTTATGCTTGATAAGACTAAATATACTGCCATACCTTTCGTTGGCGAATATAAACCCCGAAACGGCGTCAGCCTTTGGTGGGCTTATAAGGACAAGGCAGGAAAAGCCGCACTCTTTATAGAACGTTTTGACAAAGAGGATGGCTCAAAAGAAGTAAAGCCTCGCTGTTATGCCAAAAATGAAGAAACAGGGAAAGAGGAGTGGCTTTCAGCAAATTTATTTGAAGAAACACCCTTATATAATTTAGAAAACTACAAAAAGAGCATTGATAAACCCGTCCTTATTGTCGAGGGAGAAAAAACAGCGGAGGCCGCCAAACGGCTGTTTCCAGATTATTGGGTTACAACGTGGCCGGGCGGTTGCGGCCAAGTAAACAAAGTTAAAATAAAAAGTTTAAAAGGTCGCTCCATATACCTATTACCGGATAATGACGAACCGGGGCGAAAGGCTATGCAAAAAATGGCATTACGCTTACAGGAACAGGAATGTAAAATCCATATTGCGGATATTCCAGAAGCGGATTTCCCCAAAGGCTGGGATGTCTCGGATAGTTTTCCTGATGGCTGGAATGTGGATAAACTATCCGAACTCCTAACCAAAACACCGGAAACAGAAATTTCTCATTCCGCTGATGAAAAAAAGCAGAAACAAGATGCTAAAACAACATCTTCATTAGAGAGTCTCCAAGGAAAGTCATGCCTTTTTCCTGAAATTATCCCCTATGGTAAGCCTGTCGATGGTGTTGCTCTTATAGAAGAATTGAAAAATACGGTAACAAGATATGTCAAACTGCAGGATGGGGCAGAATTGGCAATTGTCTATTGGATACTACATACTTATAAGTATCAATGCTTTGACATAACACCGCGGTTAGTTATAGTTTCGCCTGAAAAGCGGTGTGGAAAAACCACCTTGCTAACAGTTTTGAGCCATTTGGTTAAAAGGCCAATCAGTGCTTCGAGTATTACAGCTGCTAGTATGTTCAGGTTAATAGAAGCTAGTTCACCAACATTGCTTGTTGATGAAGCAGATACTTTTATAAAAAACAATGAAGAGCTGCGAGGTATTATGAATGCCGGACATCATTGCTTGGGCAGCGTTATTAGATGTGTCGGAAAGGATTTAGAAGCTAGGTCTTTTTCAGCTTTTGCACCATGTGCCATAGCCTCTATCGGCAAAGTCCCTGATACCATTATGGACAGAGGTATTATTATCAATATGAGGCGATTAGCCGCTAACGAGCATGTAGAGCATTTTCGTCACAGAATAGTTGCAGAGGATTTTAAACTCCTTCGGCAAAAATGCCAAAGGCTCATGAATGACTGTGAGGAAAAATTAAAAACAATATGTCTTGATCCTGTCGAACATTTATTAAATAGAGCTTTCGATAATTGGGAGTGCCTATTTATAATTGCAGATGCAATACATGGCAAAACTAATGAAGAAGTTAGGCGGTTGGCAATTAAAATGACTAAGAGAAGTCAAGGCGATGATACGGCCTCGCAAAAAACAATGCTGCTTCAAGACATCCGGCAAATTTTTGCCGAGCAAGAAGTCGAGTGGATGTATTCTGCATCATTATGTGATTATTTGGCTAGTTTAGAAGAACGGCCATGGGCAGAATTAAGTCGGGGTAACAAAATCACGGTTAATAAATTAGCAAATATGTTAAAAGACTTTGGCATTAGAACACATCAAAAGAACATAAATGGTAAGAATAATAATTGCTATTTAGTCGCTGATTTTACCGATTGTTTTAATCGTTATTTACCACCCTTAGAGGAGAACAAAACGCTATAACGCTATCCATTTGATTTTACACAGCCTTTTACTAAGTTGAAGCTCTATATCTTGAAAGGGCTTCAACTTGAAAAGGCATAAAAATAATTAAAATCAGATAGATAGTGATATAGAGGTTCAAAAGGGGGGATAGGCTTGAAAACGTTATACAGGTTACCGCCTATATTCTATTATAAATATTATAATTTATTATTTAACCTACTCCTGTAGGCCTTTGTTCCACTATATCACTATGTCGTTCTCAAACTAACTCCACCACCCTTTTGTGTGCATCTGTATTATATTCAATATATCGTTGGGTAGTTGCTAAAGAAGC
>CALXTD010000008.1 GCA_944391315.1 uncultured Alphaproteobacteria bacterium
TATAATCGAGTCGTGAAGGCAAACGAGATAGGAGAAGTATTATGTTTATCTCACGACAAAAGGCGGTTCTGACCGCGACGCTATGTTTGGCGGTAGGAATATCGCCGACTGACGCGAGAGCTGATAATTCTGTTATCAAGAGTGACGAACAGCTTGTCTACACACTTCACACACACCTTTATGCTTCGTCACCAAGTTTGCCTTCTTCTGATAAATTTCAAACCGCAGCGGTATGTTTTATTAATGATACCTCAGCTTGTGCGGATGGCATGTTTGGCGGTGGAACGAGTAGCGATGTTCCAAGTTTTGACCTTAATCCTGATGAGCGTTGTTATAATGAAGGTTATACCGTGAGCGATTGCCCCGATGGCTATAAAGCCGGTGGCAAGAAATGCCCATACGGTCCGTATTATTCCGAATGCGTGGCTTCTTGCCCGAGTGATTATGTGACTTGTGAAGAACCGCATGTCGGGGTTGGTGAGCCTTGCGGCGGAAAATATGCGTCTTGCACCTGCACACCCTGCGGCGCGGGCTACGATTATACCACTATTCCAGAAGGTTATATCCAAGACGGCGAAGCCTGCCTCGATTGCGACAAACAAACCAAATATAAAGTCATAGTCAATCCATGCGACGGCTTTCAAGATTGCGGTTCTATGGGCGGTGCAGCCGGTGCCGCAACTTGCCAATCCGGCGATGTAATCAAATATGATAACTGCAAACCTTGCCCGAACTTAGGAAAATACACCACTTGCCCGCAAGGAATGATTTGCGAATATGAAGAATGTTCCGGCTTGTGGTATATGACCACCTGCCAAAACAACTATACTTATTATTGCGGCCTTTGCCCGGCTTATTAAAATGAGGAGAAATAAAATGAAAAAAATATTCTACTACACCACGACAGCAATCATAATAAGTTGCGGTATAACCCAAGCCCAAACCTGCGTTCCGACACCGACTTGTTCCTCACTTGGTTATACAAGCTCCTCCGCTTGCGACGGCGGCATAAAATGCCCCTTCGGTGAAGCGTGGTACTGTCCAAGTAGCGGCTCTCAAGATATAACAGAACTTTGCTCTTTAATGGGGTATAGTTATACTTGTACCGGAACAAATGAATCTGCCGGAACTGGACAGACCTGTAGTGGACTATACAAAGAATGTACTTGTCTAAACAATTCAGAATGGAATGGAACAAACTGTGTATGTGACAGTTCTTACAAATTTAGCTGTACAGGAACAGGGTATTCGGGGGGCAGCGGTATTGCTTGCAGCGGAAAGTATAAGGAATGTTATTGTGAAAGCGGCTATGAATGGAAGGGCTCAAGTTGTTCTGTAGCTTCTTGTCGAGGGTACTCATCAACTTACTACTGTGAAGAAGATGCAATTGATTATAGTGATTGGTGCCAATCAGGAAGCTCAACTTATTACAAATGCTCCGCATGCAATAGTAGAGGAAGACTATGTGAATATGATGGATCATGTATTTCTCCGTCAACTCTGTGTACAGATGATGATTTTTGGGGCTAAATCTTCTAGCATTTCTGCTAAAATTTTAACCTCTTTCTCCAGAGCGAACTGTTTGAAACAGTTGTGTTTGATTGACAATGCCTGCATAGCGGAGAAGTTTTTCCGGCATAGGAAAGTCAAGGTTAACGGCAGACGCTAGGCAAACCTCTTTGCCGTTGACTTGATAGGTAAAATAATGTTCCGCCAGCTCTTTAAGCATTTTATGAGAGCTATCGGCTTTTTTGCCTTGCACGAGTTCTTTATATTGGTCAAGATGAGCGGCAAAGTCGCTGTTTTCATCTTGGTAATAATGCTTTTTATCGGGAGATGATACCCAGTCTGCCTGTGTCTGCTGGGTGATTTTTTTCATCTCATCAAGACTTTGTGGTGTCTTTTCTATAAGTTGCTCTCGATTCGTTGCCGAAATTTCATCAAGATAGCGGTTAATAAGAAAATCTTTGTTGGTTAAGCGCAGACCATATTTTTTGTGCAGTTGATAGAAAAAATGCTGATTCTCTTCATGTTTTAGCTCATGCGCTGCTGACAGTTGCGGATTCTTCTCTTTTATTTTTTGAAAATGCGCCATAGCTGATTTCACAAACTTTTTTTCTTCTTCCGAAAGTGTGGATAGTACATCTTTATCAATACACAACATATAGCCATAGAGTGTAATTTTAGGAAATCCGAGATTTTTAAATCCGGCAAGGGTCGTCGGCAAAGGCTGCGTTTGTTCAGAAATATTTTTTAGCGCGATTTGATTCGTTTTTGCATCACGCTTAATCGTATATACTTCAGGATAATACATCAGCTGCAAACCACGAGCTTTTTGCCCTTCTGAAACCATGGAATCAGGGCAGGAAAACTCGTCAGGAAAAATAAGAGGCTCCGCGTTTTTCGGAATATAAAAAGCGCTTTTGCCACCGCATTTGTTTTTCAGCCGATTAATATAAGGCATAAAGAAAACTCCGTAAAAAAATTCTCCGGCTTAGAACCGGAGAACAAGACCTATTGCCCTGATTTAATTTTTTCAATCAGTTCTTTGACCGACGGAACACCGTTGCGATATAATGGGTCGGTTGCAAAACGATAAACCTGATGTCCGGCAAACAACAAATGATCTTTAACGCTGCCGCCGTGACCGACTTCATACAATGTCTTATGAATGCAATAAGAACGCGGGTCAGGAAGTTTTCCTGTTGTGCCTGTCGCTTTTGACCAAGTTGAAAATTGGCACTGAGACAAACAACCGACACAAGCCGCACGGTCTTTTTTCATCTGCTTAACTTCTTCCGGAGTCATAAAGACTACGGTAGAATCCGGCGTTTCTTGAATATCGGTAAAACCGGCACTCAATTGTTGTTCTACTTTAGAAGCGTCTTGCGGCTTAATATAAACGGTTTTATGTTCATTAATTGCCAACGGGTGAGAAAACTCACTATTTGCCTCCGTAACAAAAGCAACCTCGCCTTGTTTGCGCTCAATCAAACGCTCAAGGAACGTATTTTTAATTGCCGAAGAGAAAAAGCCTGTCGGGCTGAATTTTTGCAGGATTACATCACCTTTTTTGACCTGCATCATAACTTTTTTCCAAGCATCGCTGATTGGGCTTTCTTTAGTCATCATCGGGCGCGTACCAAATTGGAAAGCGATTTTTCCGATATCCGGATTATCAATGTAATCCTTCCATTCATCGAGAGACCAAACGCCGCCGGCCAAAATAATCGGCAAGTCTTTCATATTGATAGAATTCAAAAACTTGCGTAGCTCAACCAGTCTTTCATAAGGCTTCTGCGGCTTGGTCGGATCTTCGGCATTAGACAAGCCATTGTGACCACCGGCCAACCACGGATCTTCATAAACCACACCGCCAAGAAATTCTGTAAAGCGAGAATAAGCTCTTCTCCACAAAACTTGAAAAGCTCTGGCTGAAGAAACAATTGGGTAGTAATAAACACCAAATTTTGAGGCCAGTTCACCCAAGTGATAAGGCAACCCTGCACCGCAGGTAATTCCGTGAATGAGCCCTTTCGCACGCTCCAAAACGCCGGTCAACATTCTTTCGGAATCCGCCATTTCCCAGAGCATGTTCATATGAATACGACCGTTTCCGTTAGAGATTTCATGAGCAACCTGAGCCTGAGCCACACCGCCGCGAATAGCATATTCAACCATTTCTTCATGACGATCTTTACGCAGCTTTTTAGAAAAAGTCTCTATAACAACATTGCCTTTATCATCATAAAAATCAGGACTAACGCCGGAAAAAGTACCGACACAATTTTCTTTTGCCCAAGCACCAGAGCTAAATCCGTTACTGGCATTAATACCTTTTCCGCCCTCAATTAAGGGAAGAACCTCTTTACCCGAGATAACGATAGGATTTAAATTTATCACTGTTTACAACCTCAAATATAAAACAAACTACAAGGACAATAACATAAAAAAATAAAAATGTGTAGTTTAAATATAATTTTTTTTACAAGGAAAGTGGCGGCAGGAAAAGCCCGTCGGGAAATTCGTTCAAAAAGAGAAGGGCGATAAGAATGCAAATAAAAGCATAAACTTGCAACATCTGGGTTAGCGCGCGATTTTGCAATAGGGGCAACCTGTCCTTAAAATGCTTGATAAAGCGATTAATTCCAAACATTGTAAGCGTGATGAGAACCGCCTGCATTCCAAAGCCGATATCTTTCAGCCAAGAGCCGACGCTTCCGACAATTTTGAATAGCGCAGCAAAAAAGATCAAATAGCAGATGATGCCGGCAATCGTAAAGTTTTTGATTTTTTGCGCCTCGCTGAGTTTTTCAGCTTTATTTTTTTCAAAATTTTCCACCGACAAAGAAGAAACTTCCATACCGCGCAACATTTGCGGTGTTTCTTTTTGCTTTTGCACATGAACCAAAGTACCTTTAAGGCGTTCCTCAGCCACACATAATCCGCATCCTTTTGCGGTAAAATAAGCATGATTAGGATTCTTTTTACAGGTTTTCAGATTTTTGAGCAAATATTTAAGATGATTTTGCCATTCTTCGGCCGAAGGACGTTTACCGCCACGCACAAAGGCCCGTTCAAACATTTCGAGTGTTTTAGGGTCAAAATATTCATGCAAAGAATAAGGGTGAGGGGCTTGATACGTGTCCGGCCACAGGCCATAAGCATAATGATACTGCTCAATACGGTTCTGAATGGTGAGCATTTCAACATCTTTTCTCGGTGTTCCCGAAAACGGGTGAATTCCGTTATTAAGAAGCTTAAAAATCATAACCGCAAGCGCAAACTTGTCTTGCTCTTCGCCCATTTCATCACAAGACTGAGACATTCCTTCCGGATAGATATATTCCTCGCTGACAAACTCTGCCGGATAGCGAACACCTTCTTTTTCGCCTTTAATCGAAAAACCGTCACAGTCAACCATGGCAACCATCATAGAATCTTTATAGACTGAAACATTTGACGGTTTGAGGTCAACAATATAATGTCCGGCACGGTGCAGAGCAGCCACCATTGAGGTCACGTTATAAGCAGCAAAAATGCGATAAGAATATTTTTCTGACAGCCCGAGCTTTTTTCGAATAGCTTTTTGCATAAGATGGTCTAAGGAGACCGCCTCGTCCATTTTAACCAAAGGCATCAGATATCCGACGCAAAAACCGTTTTCATCATCAAGCACGGCTTCCGGCCAAGCAATTTGAACATATTCGACACCGTTTTTTATCGCCGGCGGAAAATGAGGCGGATTATGGAGCATCGCCTCTAATTTTTGACGGTTTGTTGCACTTTTGCTTCGGTTATGAAAGATTTTTGCCACAACCTGCGGAAAGTTTTTTACAAGATAGATTCGACCGGCCGCACCACCGCGATTAATTATTGACCCGAGTGTAATTTTTTCAAAACGCCCGTTGGGATAAATGGCGGCATAAGAGTTTCCTTCAAGATTTGGCTGTTCAATCATCACAACCTCGCCCAAAGAAGAGTTTTATCATCAGAATTAAGACGCTTTGCCAAAGGCGTGTTCAGCGTATTATTCAACGCGCGCACGGCTTTTTCCTTAGTCATTGGTTGTGTCAAAAAATTATTGATAGGCAGCAAAAATCCTTTTTCGATTTTGGTAAAATCGGCAGAGAAAGCAAAGTTAGTAAGCCCGTCGCTCATCAAAAAGAGCGTGTCAGCACCTTCAAAGGAGGTAAAGCGAAGGGAATCTTTCCAGTCATCCATAGTATAAAAAAATGTTTCGCAAGAAAAGGCTCCGTTCTCGGGCTTGGACGCCACAAAATGGTCGCAATTATCTGCATTAAAAGCGATTCCCGCGCCGTCACCGATATGAAAGAAAATCCCTTTTTTATCGCGGCAAACAGCACCGATAAGCGTTGCCGAAAAATCCATCAGCCCGTCAGCATTTTTCTGCTTATTAAAACGGTGGCGCAAAAGCTTGTTTCTTGCTACGGAAATTGCCCGCACAACATGCTGATGTATGTTTTCAAAGTCACAGTTAGAAAGAAGGTCAACAACTGTTTCGCAAATAACGCGAGCCCCGATTTTTCCATATTTAGCAGAGCCTGCACCGTCAGAAACGACAGCCACAAAATTCTTGCCTGAGGACTTATGTTTAAAAAAGTCCTGACACGGCATTTTGCGATAGCAGTGCATCGGCCCGCAAACACTGGCGGCCACAACCTTTATGTTATTAGAATTGTTCTTCTTCATTCCAATCGCCCGTATCTTCAAGCAAATCAGGAACATTCGGAGCAGCTTTTGAGACGCAAGACACACTGCGTGATAGCCACAAGAAAAATTCAGTAAATTTCAGCCCCGTCAAACGCTTAGGAGATATAGTTGAAAACTTAGCCAATTTTTCTAAATTAGCGCCTTGAGTTCCGACCGCATGAATCACCACTTTTTTATTTATTTGAGCCTGACGGCACTTTTCGGCAATAATCTCCCAATCATAATCTGTCGGTTCACCATCACTGATAAGAAAAATCCAAGGCCTTTTAGAGGTAATACCACAACTGTCATAAAGGCATTTCTGCTCTTCAATTTTTTGCAAAGCTTTTTCCATTGCCTTTCCAAGAGGGGTAAGCCCGCCGGCTTCCATAACCGGTGCTTCAAAATTCATGGCATCTACCCAATCGGAAGATACTTCTGCCTCATCTTTTCCAAAGGCTTTAATGATAAGGAGCTGCACGCGAGAACTTGCATCAATATCTTCTTTAAGTTCTTTTTCAAGGGCTTTCAAACCGGCGTTCAGCTGTTTAATCGGTTCGCCACGCATAGAGCCGGAGCAGTCTAAAACCAACACGCAAGGCGTGCGCTCATTTGCATTATCGGCAAATTCCACATAAGGAATCATTTCGTCGGAAAAAGAATTTTTATCATCAACCATAACCGGATTCGCCTTAAAATAAAATTACACACGAGGATAAGAGTGAGGATAGCCGGAGCCTTCATATGGCTCGGGAGAGGCCATTTTGCCGCAAGCCGCAAGAGAGACGGCTAAAAAAGCAGCCAACACTAAAAACAAACAAAATTTCTTCATGATTTTGAAACCTTTTTGCTATATACTATCTTCTATAAAAAGAGTTATACTCTTAAAGCAAGAGAAACACAAAACTTATATTGCAGTTATTAAGATGATAAAATACATACTCGGAATAATCCTCAGTTGTAGCATAAGCGTTGCGGTAGCATCGCAAAGAGGCATAAATATATATGAAACACCGCGTGAACTGCCTTCACGTTCACTTATGCGCTCTGATGGAACAGAAATAAAACTGACGGACTTTGATAACGATTTTGTTGTCGCCGTATTTTGGTCACGTCATTGTATGCCCTGTATTAAAGAACTTGATGATCTTCAAGAATTTGCGGATAAAACAGCCGACAAGGGGATAAAGGTTGTGCTGATTTCTCCGTCACAAGAATGGTCTAATACCTTAGAACAAAGAGAATTTTTAGACCGCTTTGGTGCCGAGAAAATGGATTTTTACATTGATGAAAAAAGCAATTTAGCTGCCGACTTAGGAATATTCACATCACCTAATGCAGTATTGATAAGCAAGCAAGGTTACGAAATCGGACGGCTTCGCGGTGCTGCCAAATGGGGTGATGACCGTGTTGTTGAATATATTAACCGCATAAAAACAGAAAAATCGGACATGGTAGAAAATGACTGAAAAATGTTATATTGATTGGAACAGCTTTCACCAAGATGTAAAGCTTTTGGCACAAAAAATAAAAGCAACCGGAGGGTTTAATAAAATAATAGCCATCAGCCGAGGCGGATTGCTTCCGGCCGGAATTTTGGCTTATGAGCTTGATATCCGCAACTCTCAGGCCATAAATATATCCAGCTATGATAATAATGAACGCCGAGAAGACGATAAAATAGAGCTGGATTGCAATGTCGGAGAGGTCGATAACCACACTTTGATTGTTGATGATTTGTCAGACACGGGACGCACCTTCCGTTTGGTGCGCAAACTTTATCCGCAAGCGCGCTACGCAGCCGTATACAGCAAGCCTAAGGGGCATGGTGATGTCGATATCTGCGCCAAAGAACTCCCTGACAAATGGATTGTCTTTCCTTGGGATATCGAATAAAAAAAGTTACAAATAAAAAGCCCTTGTTCGAAACAAGGGCTTTTTGATGAAATCGCGCCAAACTAGATGTCCGGAAACAGGTCTAATCCTTTTTCCAAACGTGTTTTTTGGAGTTCAATCGTGGTAGCAAGGTTCAGCTTTCCGGTTTTGATAATACCGCGAACCTGATCACCCTTTGTTGTGTCTGGGTTAGCAAACAAATAAGTCAACTCAGGATGTCTGTTATTGCCAACACCAACCAAAGTTTGGTGCATAACCGCCAACATACCGCGAGAGAACAAGTCAAAAGCCAACTCTTCTGACATTGAGGTAGAAGAAGCATACTTTACAACTGAGGTAATGGCATCTGTCACGTTATTTCCGTGAATAGAAGACAAAACCAAGTGGCCTGATGTTGCCGCACGAAGTGCTTCACTGGCGGTCTCCGGCGTACGTATCTCACCAACCAAGATATAACGAGGCTTAGAACGCAAAGCCGATTTCAAACCTGCGCCCCAATCACCGTTAGGCGGAATATTTTGCTTACACAGACCCAGACCGCCTTTGCGAGCATGATAAACGCCGTCCAACGGCATTTCGCACGGATCTTCAATCGTATAAGCAAAACCACCTTCTGACTGCAAATATTCTTTCATTAAGGATGAAAGAGAGGTTGTCTTACCTTGTCCGGTCGGACCGGCCCACAGAATGAGGCCGGAAGCATTTGCCAAAGAGGTCAAATAGTTTGTCAGCTGAGGAATAAAGCCCAGTGTTGACAATGGCGGCACTTGTTTCGGCATTTTACGACCGCAGTATTGCGGACCATAAATACTCATTGTGCGCTCAATACGATAAAAAATACCATCATAAAGCAAAGAATAACTGGGGTTGTCGCCATCCCAAGCGTCTTCAAGTTGTTTATAAAATTCTTCAAAATCTTCGGCTTCCAAAATGGCTAGACCATTGCGTGTTTTTCCGTCCGGAATAAACGCTTTCTTGTCCGGCGTCACATAAATATCCGAAAACTTTACATCATTAATTTTAACCATGTTTTTCTTCCTGAATAAGATAAAACGGAATTTCTGTAACCAAGCATATCAAACATATCTTAAAAAAAGATGAAGCAATTAATTAAAGACCTTACTTAACGCAAATAAAAAAAAGCTTCCCGAAGGAAGCTTTTCGAATAACTATAACGACTAATTATATGTCCAAACAATCGTGTTATCACTAGCACTTGCACATTCTGTTCCCGCAGTCACTAGTGTAATTGGTAACTTATTTGTGCCACTCCAAGTGTATTCTTTAGTAATTTTAATTGAGACCAGACCAGAAGAAGCTGATCCACCCCAATCTGCGGTAGCAATAGCGACACAAGCTTGTCTGTCTAATCCAGCATAAGAAATCGCAAATCCAGTCTTATCTGTAGTAGCTGCTATTGTAACCTTTCCATTAAATGGATTAACTAAACTTGGCTCATCAGATGGAGTGGTCCCTAATGTTACTCCCGGAGCCATATCTTGAGAAACAAGCTCAAAACCAACAGCGGCCTTTCCATTAAGACCTTCATAACTAACCTGATTTGCATAAAGTGTACGAATATTAGTAATAAGCATAGAGAGCTGATCTAAGGTCTTATTTACTTTATATTTAGCCATCGCTTTAGAGTAGCCGGAAATACCACCTACCGACAATACACCAATAATAGCCAACACACCAAGCATTTCAATCATTGAACGGCCAGATTGATTGCTTCCACAAATTTTTTTCATTTTCTTTCTCCCAAAAGAATTAAAAATCTTACCTGAGCAACGATTAAACGCCCGAATAGATAAGTAAATTATAAACTTCAATATAAATTAAAACACAAAATAATCAACAAAAAGTAAATATTTTAGAAAATTTATTAACAGATTTTCTAGTAAGACAACCAGTCATACTCAAAACTGATAGCATTTTCATCAGAAGCACAAGCTTTCTGAGCATCTTGCAGCGTAATCGGAAGCGTTTTGTTTTTCCAATTAAAAGAAGCGGTAAAATTCATAGAATTTTCCTTGCCGCCGCTACCAAGCTTTATTTCGACTAAGCCGGAAGAGGCTGTTTGCCCCCAATCAGAAGAGGCAATGGTTATACAAGATAACTTATCTATACCGCCATATTTTAAAATAAAGCGGTTATTTGCATCATTGGTTGATAAATCAACTTTACCGCCAAATGAGTTACGTAAAGTAACCTTCCCTGTCTCAGTGCCCTCGCCAACATCATCATCTTCTACCATATCTTGAGAAACAATCTCATATTTCAGGGCAGAAGCATTGTCCAACCCTTTAAACGAACCTTGGTTTGTATAAAATGTTCTAACACTGGTCAAAATCTGAGATATCTGATCAATAGCTTTGTTTTCACGATATTTGCGCATGGCTTTAGAATATCCCGCAATACCGCCAACCGACAAAACACCAATGATTGCCAGCACGCCAAGCATCTCAATCATCGAACGACCAGAATCATTTCTATAATTTATACGCATATCATTTATCTTTCTTACATATAACCTAATCAAAGTATATCGATCTTACTCAAAATGCCAAATAATTGTATTGCTTTTTGCACAATATTTCTTAGCAATTTCAGGCTTTGGCAGCAACGAAGGCTCTCCTCCCCAGCTAAAAGAAACGCTATCATTCACACCGTTGTTTAATGATATCTGAGAAAGGGCGAGTGTCTGTTCTTGAGAAAACGGAAACGAGAGCAGAAAAACACAATGCGTCCGGCTCAAGTCTTTATAAACAACATCAAACCCCTGCGTCCCCGGAGTAACCATATCCCCGTTTTCACCACTTCCGATTAACGCCGGCTTTCCCAAAGCATTAAGCGCAATGCCGTTAACATTCATATCTGCAGGAAATATTCCGTTTTTAAGAGCAGAACTTGTCTCAAGCCCCCAAAAATTTGGTTTTGCACGATAATAATTTTGAACATTATCCGCAAGAGTAATAACCTGTAAAGCTGCTATTTTAGCTTTAGATGATGGAGAAGGCAATAACACACTTCCGATAGCAAAAGCTATAACCAACCCGCAAATTCCTAAAATCAAGCCCAAATGCTTGTGCTGACGCAACTTCTCAAGCTCAAAGCGCTTTTTTTTAGCTTTTAGCCAAGAGCAAAAATCATGAACATATTTCTTCAGATTTTTCATGATTAGATACCCATTGCCGAAGTAATCTGATCTTGCATGTCAAAGACGCCCATAACCGCCCAAGCAATAATACCTGCAACAGTCAAGATAGCAGCCATATTCAAAAGGGCAGCCTTATTTTCAATCAAATAAACACTTTCTTCCAGCCATTCATTAGCCAATTTTTCCAAGGCTTCTTCAAAGTTATCAAGTTCAGAATAAATTTTCAAATCATTGATAATCTCAGGGTCAGGAAAGTCCAAACCGGTTTTGGCCAAAGCTTGACCAAGGTTGTCACCGTTATTGATGAAAACCAAAGTCTTATCAATTCTTTCCTTAAGATATTTACTGGCATCACGACGCAAAGCACGCATAGAGGTCGAAACAGGGGTTCCGCTCTTTACCAAAGCAGACAAGGCCAATAACCAGCTGATACCGGTAAAGATTTTGTATAATGACCAAGGTGGCATATGGTCAAACATAGCACGCAACGGCCCTGTCCAAATTCCGATTGTAGCATAAATAATGAGGCCGACAACAGGCAGAAAAGAAAAGGCCATTATCCAGTTTTCTTGAATCCATGATGACAAATCCACCAAAGTTGCCGCCGTGCCACGCCAAATAACATTTGGAGCAGCCTCAATCATCGGTGGCACCATATAAACACCAATAGCATATACAATCAAAACCGACATCATGAACAAAAAGGACGGATAGGTAATTGCGCCAATAATCGGACGAATCATCTTAGTTGTACCTTCGGATACGCGAATAAGATTCATCAAAGCGTTTTCCATATCCGAAACATCGCCAACGGATAACATCAATCTTTCACGGTCAGGAGCCCACCCCTTCAAAGCATCAGAGAATGATAAACCGTTTTGCAAAGCCTTTGCCCAGTTTGCAATAGCGATTGCCATTGGTTCATCAGGGTTTTTACCTCCGTTACTGGCACTGTTGTGAAGCAAGTCCAATGCGTTCATCAATGAAAACCGGTTGCGTAACAAAGATGCAAGCTTACGATAAATTTTTAGCCTTGCGTTTGTAGACATACGGCAAATCATCTTGGCATAATAAGTTTCTACGGTACCAAGCTTTTTCATTGCTCTATCAAGGGTTGTCGATTTTTTTGTTTCCATAAGAACCTCATCTTTCTCGCTAATATACAGGTCTTTGATCAAGCAGACCGCACCAGCGTTCAACCTCATCTAAATCAATATAACCTTTGAGCATACGTTCAATCGCAGCATCTTTAAGCGGACGACCATTTAAATCACTCGTCCAATAATCAATAGCTTTTCTCGTTTCACCGGCAATCATTAGCTCTAAGAAATGAGCATCGGGCAAAATAATTTCAGGAACAGACATTCTACCTTTAATACCGGTATTATCGCAATATTTGCACCCTGGTCCTCGCACAAAAGTATTTTCTACACCAAAATCGCCTAATGCTGTGCGCAAGCGCTTAACTGCTGGAGAATCGATCATGGTTTTGACCGGAATTCTGCAGTGAGGGCAAAGCCTACGGAACAAACGCTGAGAAATTAACCCCTTCATCAATTCCGGATCATTAAGCATAAATGTCTTTACACCCATATCACGTAGACGTGTAATAATTGCCGGTGCAGAGTTTGCGTGCAAAGTTGTCCAAACACCGTGACCGGATAAGGCACCTTTAAAGGTCAGCTCAGCAGCTGCAATGGAACGAATTTCACCAACCATCATAACGTCAGGGTCTGAACGTAATGCTGCAGAAAGCGCCTTCGTAAACTCTTCATCTTTTTCTTCTTCGCTGTTAGCGTTTGTAACCGGCATCTGTCTTGCCCCCGGAATAGGATACTCCGGTGGATCTTCCACGGTAATAAGGTTTACTTCATAGTTTTTTTCTTGCAGAAGCTTAATCATATTACGCTGCAAGGTTGTACTTTTTCCAGAACCTGTAGGACCGGCAATAATATTAAGCCCAACAGGAACAGCACGCAATCTGTAAAATAAATTTTCTTCATATTCGCCGAAACCCAAAGAAGACAAATCGCCGGTGCCTTCTGGGTTATCATCGGCATATAATAGACGCATAACCAAATATTGAGACCCGAATGCAATCGGATTAAATTGCAATCGAATAGCCAAAATATTATGCGGCAACATCAACTTTCCTTTAGAACCGCGCAGCGGTGTCGAGCCAAGTTTCTGAGCGCCCTGAAATTCATTTTGGGCATAGTTTGAATCTGAAATATCCGCCGAGGCAAAGGCCGCACGCACAAAAGATTCACCCCATTCTTTATTATATTCCATAACAACGGACATCATACCGTTAATTCGGAACATAATCTGCGTGCTTGAGGCTACAACAATATGAATATCTGAAACTTTTTGAGAAGCTGCACGAGCAACAACGTTAACAAAGTCTTTCTGCATTTGCAGCTGAGCAAGGTCTTCATCACCTTCTATGTTAACGTTAGAACGTTCACCAATAGCATAAACGGCATTCAGCTCATTTTGAGAAACATATTCTGGTTTGCTGATACTAAGTTTCTTTTTACGAACCAAGACCTCAAAGCTGAGAACGCGTCCGTCAAACTTATGTGTTTCTGAAACAAGAAATCGGCCATCTGAAAACAATGCAACCAATCGCCTTGTATCATCATTAATCACAAGGTTAGGGTTGCTAGGTAACGTCAACAATCTGTTTCCATGCTGAAAATAAGCCTGAATCTTATTTGTAGGCTTATCTTCCTTCAAGTCATAACTGTCATTACTCTCAATATCCGAAGAGACAGCAGAAACAGCCGTCTCTTCAGAAGAGGTAAGATCAGTCGGCTCCGAGGAAAGAACTGTCGGGTCCTGAATTTCGTTCTCGTCAGCCAAAATACCCTCGTAAACTATTTAACAAACATACCTTGTCCGAGGTTTGGAACCTCAGAAGAAAAGAGATTGGCAGCCGGTTTGCTTCCTTTCTTAGAGGCATCATCACCCAAGGCTTCTTTAGCAGATCCCATAACTCCATTTGAAGCAGGTTCAGCGTCAAGAATACCACCGGCAGAGAAGAATAAATAATCCTTAACACCATCTAAGTCCGCACTGACAAATGTCTCAGAAATATCATCAACAACATGTCCTGTTTGCAAAATTGTGCCTTTCTTGACCAAGAAACTGTCGCCATTTTTGTTGATTAGCTTAGCAACCAAATTATCATCTTTTCCGACAATTTCCATAACGGCATAAACATCACTCAGCATAACAGGCTTAACTTCGTTTGAAATCTGAGCAAACGGGTTAGTAGCCTTTTTAGCAGCCTGCTCGGCAGCCAAACGAGCTTTCAAAACAGAGATTTGAGTTTTCAAAACAGAAACGTCTTTGTCATATCTTACCTTAGCATTATTAGCTTCTGTAACAGCTTGCGCAGCCATACTGCGAAGATTATCAAGCTTACGCGTAAAGTCAGATAAAAGAAATTCACGATCTTTATTTAACTCAGAAACCTCTTTATAAGCTTTTGCCATCGTTTCAATCCATGCTTGTTCACGCTCAAGCATCTTTTCTTTATAGGCTTTAACCAAAGTCTCTTGACGGAGCTTTTCAGCTTCAAGCTCGAGCTTACGCTTCTCTTGCTCCATTTCAAATTTCTTCTTTTCTTGCTCGGCTTCCCACTCACGCTGTTTCTGAAGCTTTTCTTCTTTTAACGCTTCTTCTTCAGCTAACGCTTTTTTTCGCTGATTACGAATAGCCTCTATTTCGGCACGAATTTTTTCTCTTCTGAGCTCAAGAGATAAAAGAGCCGACTGCTTTTCAATGTCTGACATCTGAGAAAACAGATTTCCGCCAAGCTGGTTAAGAATATTATCACCATACAAAGCCTTTTCTTCTTCGCTCAAAGGAACAATATCAGCCAAAGGATCAGTTTTTTTAGCTGATGCGCTTGACTTCAAAATAGGATTATTATTCTGCCCGACAGAGGTATTAGCAGAAGCCGCATCATTAACCTGAGGATTATTATTTGCCGCAGGCTGAGGATTTTGTTGTCCGAGGCTGCGCGGAGACGGCTTCATAAAATCATCTACTGAAGCGTTTTTCTGAGGAGCAGAGCTCTCTAACTCTCTATTTGGTAACAACGGATCCGCATTTTGAGAGGGAGCCATATCATTTTCCAATTCAGGCGCAAGAGAAACACGTCCCGGAACATTATCGGCCTGCGGAGCCGAAATCAAAGCTTCAGCATTCTGAATTGGCAACAACCCCAAAGTCAGAGCCAAAGTAGTAGAGCATAACAAAAATTTGATATTATAACGCATAGATAGCTCCTTCGTAATCCCATTTTTCATTTTGTTTATTATATTTTATCATATTAATCTCAAGACCTGAAAATTTTGTTAACAAATCACGCCAAACCATAGGATTGTTAACTGACGAAAATGTAAACTTAACTTTTTTATAAGTTCTCTTGCGATTAGATGTATAAACTTCATCGATTAAAGCAACCGGTTGGTTAAATGCTTGGAAAAGGTCGTTTAACGTTGCTTTTAATTGTTGCGCATCCATATTAGGCAAGTTTTTACCAACATTAATATCTTTCAAAGCAACTGTAACTTTGATAACCTTACCGTCATTTTCAATACGCTTAGAAGCAAACTGCATGCCGGAATTCTTCAATGCTTCCTCAATCCACAAAATACGACCAACATCACGCGTCCATTGTGTAGAAACATCTTTTGATGTACAAACAACCTCTCCAATTGACCATCCCGGAGGCATAATCTGAGAAAGTGCCGCAACATTTTCATAACACCTAGTCATTGATTGTGAGGCGTCATATACTTTATTCCAAGGAATATCTTCCGGAGGAAGCTGAACTTCCTTCTTAATAACGGCTTTGGGCTTAATTGGGGCAACAACAGGACGCTTAGGCGGTGCTAAGAAAATACTGTTTATAATAACAGAAAGTAGCCAAACACCGACAATAGCAGAAACGCCGATAACCATAAAAAGCTTAGCTCCGCGCAATGCATTGATTTTATCAAGCTTAACGCGCATACCTTTTTTGATAAGCTCAGCAAGATTGATATCTTCTGTTCCTTCAAGCCCCCAATCCTCAGGAGCAATTTTCTTACCCCAATCCGGAACGGCAAGCATTGACATAAACTGTGACTTAGCCTCTTCTTCATTAGAAAAGACCATATCACCATCTGAAAGAATAATATCATTGCGGACGCAAATATACCACCATCCGTTATCAACTTTAAAGACCGCAACAAAAGAAGAAAGACCAGACAACGCTGTTGCAACTGAGACAGCACCAACCAATGTGCCTTTTTTATAGCCCTGTTGCGTAGAGCAAATACCGAACTGAGGTGCTTTACCCTGCTTTACGCAAAACAGGTCAGCTCCTTCCAAGATACTAGACGCGGTTTCGCTAACCTCTGCTACTGGATCTTCGGTATTTTGAATAGGCTGCCAAAACAGGCTCGTTGCATAAGGAATTCCATCTACGGAAATCGATGGAATAACTCTGCTTCCGCTCTCTTCATAATCTTTATCTAAAAGTTTAGCATCTTCTAACACCGTGGTTTTCCTCAATAGTAGAATTAGATATTGTTAGTTACTCTGGTCTCAGGATTTAACGGTGATTCCAAAATAACCGGAGTCAAGATGATAACCAAAATGCTTCTGGTCTTGTTAGCAACGGCAGAACCTCCGAGCAAAGAGTTAGTAGCCGAGCCTACACCTGTCTTTTCAGAAGAATTTTCAACTCTTTCATAACCGGTCAAAACCAAAGATTCACCAGATTTCAAAGCAACTTCTTGAGTGAACCCGCGAGATTCGATAATCGGGTTTTGAATATATTGACCATCATCTTCTTCACCGTTTCCGCCTAAAGGAACTTTTTCCAAAGAGATTAAGTCTGAAAGGGTCAAGTTAAACATTAACAACAATCTGCCATGTTCCAAAATTCTTGGAAGAATATCAAGGGTAAAACCAGTTTCGATTTCTTCTGTTTCTGTAGAAATATCATAATAGTTTCCGTCACCACCGCTGTTTGTCTTAGTAATTTCAGAAATATAGTTCTGCTTTCTAACGACCTGAATCGGTGCCGGCTTGTTGTTCAGAGTAGTAACTGTACCACTCGTAATCATATTAGTCGTTCCTTGTGTCGAAAGAGCTGTAATGCTGGCATTAATATTCCAGTTACCCGGCATGAGTCTCATTTCCATATTATTGGTAACTTCGGTACCAAAGGTGTTTGTCGGGCTGATAACCGAAACACTGCTCTTTCCGTCATCAAAGGCGGCATTCAAATCAAGACCATAAGTATCATTATCTTCAACACTTACTTGTAAAACTTTAACGCTAACCGCTACTTGACGTGAAAGTCTGGCGTTTTGCTCATTTACAAATTTTGCAACTTTCGCAACATCATTCGGTGTCGCTGTTAAAGAAATTGTACCGTTTGAAGAGTCAATCGTCAGCTTAGAATTCTGAGAAATCATAGATGTGATCGCTTTTTCAATATTTCCCCACAACTCAATTTCTGCTGTACTAGACAATGATAATTCCGAAGTTCCGCCTTCACCATCAGCCGATCCGCCAACATTGACCGAAAGAGACGGCTTGGTTGGCAAGCTATAAAGAACGAATGTTCTGGTGATGTTTTTATAGAAATAGAGCTCTTTTCTATCATATTTCCACCAAATGCCAAATCTCGAAGATAATTCGTTTAATAAACCACTGAGGGGGCCTCTGTAAGAGACAAGCATCTTGTCTGGTTCTGTCCAATCGACACCAATGTTCTCAGGTGTTGGCTTGTTCGATTTGGCCGATGCGTTAATGCTTTCTTCCAAATCCGGAGCAAATCTAACTTTAATAGAGGTGATTTTATTAATCATATCACCAATTTCATAAAGGGTAATAGGTCTATTACTGATAAGTGTAATTCCTTTTTGGCTTTCAAGATAAGCAGGCAATGGCTCACCTTCAAATTCAATTTCGCTGGTATCGCCAAGCCAAATATCATTTTTTACGCGAACAACATCATCAGGGGCTGCCTGTGTTGGAGCCTTAGCTGTTTCTTGCAAAACAGTTGCTGCTTTAACTTCTTTTTCAAGAGAGGCATCTAAGCTTGTAGACAAGGAGCAAGCGGCAACGGCAGAAACGATGGCAAGGCCGCAGCCATAAACAACGATACGATTAAAAAGCATTTTCATCCTCCAATGTCTCAACAACTAAAACTCTGTTACCTTTATAAAAAGTGCCGATAGGAGCCGGTTTTGCACGGGCAAAAGCTCTAATTAAGGCAGAACTAACATCGGCAAAGCGACCGCGGAACATTGCACCTGCAGTCAAAGTATAATTACGATTACTCTTCCAAACCAAGCGCCAACCGGACTTTTCGCTCCATTCTGAGAGAAGGCCTTTCAAGCTCTTACCTTCTTCGGCCAACCAGTCTTCAACCGGATCTTCAGGGGAAAAACCTTCGCCTGTAGCCCCTTCACCGTCAAAACCTGTTCCTTCGGAAGATACAATCTCTTCTTCAAAATCCATGTATTCATCATCTGCACGGGGCGGAATAGCAGCGGAAAGGTTGTTTCCTGCACCCGCTTGCGTAATGAACTGGTCACGAGGAGATCTTTCGCCAAAGGCTCTAAAACTTGCATCAGTTTCAGTATAGCTGATAAATTCGCTATTGCTTTCAGCCGGCACAAAATTAGCTCCGGTTGTCTCATCACAGGGAACAACCGGCAATTCTGGGGCCTGTTGTGCGGCACAACCGGCAAAAACAAACAGCAGGAGTGCGGCGAAGCTTATTTTAGCATACATATTAATCTTCCTTAAGCAGTATTTTGACATCATATTAATACCTATAATACATGTTGAAAACAATTAATCAAGCTCGAGTCGCTACTTATAACCATAACTTTTTCCCATTACATCCTGTAGTAGGAAGAAGCCGGATCAAAGCGCTTCTTGTTACTGTCTTCACTGGTTTTCACGGCGCGAAGAATAAACGAATTTGGTTCTCTCGCGGTAAAAACAGTATGAACTTTAGCGTATCCTAAACCCAAATTAGTTAAAATATTGTATAACAAATTCAATCTTTTTTGCTGAAGCGCATAAGAGCTTGAACCGTCTATACGAATTTCAAGTGCAACATCGTCATTTTCTATGGCTTTCTGAGCAAAAGCTTTAAGCCAATCTAATGTTTTTCCTGAGATTTCTGCGCGGTCGGGTTGAAAGGACAGTCTAATTTCCGAAGGCAAAATCTTCATTTTTTTGCTGTTTTTTGCAAGAAACTTAAAACTTGAAGGCTTGTCGGCGAATTCGACATTTTGTTCCTCTTCAATATTTTTTTCTTGTTCGCTAGTGTCGTCATCGGTGCCCTCAGAAGAGGAAAACAAAGATGTCAAGCTGTCTAAAATTCCTTTGCTTTTTTGTTTTGTCTCGCTGTTTTCAGAATCTTCCTTAGAGGCAATGAATGGAATCTCGCTAATATTTTCATTAGAGGTAGATGCTGCCTCTTTTAATTTAAGCTCATCTTCAAGGGGTTTATTTTTTGGGTCAGAAACCAAATCTGGCATTAAATTTTTATTGTTTAAAATATCTTCAGGGATGGGGATAAGAATGTTGTTAACAACCTCTCCGGCGACTTTAACGCTGTTTTTATTATCGGCAAGCAAAGATTTAGGATCAGAAATATCTGCCGAAAGATCCAGTTTTTCTCCATTTTTATAAAACTCTTGATCTAAAATTGTGTTGTTATCCGGAAATTTTGTTCCTTTTGCTGCAATCCATGGGCTTTCCTGTTTTGCAGATTGAACCTGTGGTCGCTCATAGAGTTCTTTTGCGGGGCGAGGTTGTGGGCTATCATCATGTTTTTCTGCCATGGTTTGCCATTCGCTGTCTTTTTCTTCTTTTGGTGAAGACTTATTGTCTGCAGGAGTAGCCATTGCGGCAACCGGTTTGTTGAAGTCAGCCATGGCAACCTGATTTTCTACAGAAGCGGGGTTTATTTTATACTTTGTAGAGGATTTGCGTGAAGGCTCGTTATCTTTTTCCAAAGGAATAAGAAGCTTACCTTCGTCTTTGTAATTACCGATAGTAACAATTTTCTCTTCTTTCTCAGAAGAATCAACCTTTGGTAAAGAAGGCAGAGCTTTTTCTTGGAAAATTTCTTTAGATGGGGTTGCCTCAGCCTTTTTTACAAATCTATCGGTATCTTCTTTAGCTTTGGCTGATAAAACAGGCTTATCAGAAGCCAGAGCAAGGTCATTTTTTATGCTGTCTGATAATGTAACTGTAATGTTTTGATTAAATGACTTGTTCTTGTGAGCTTTTGAGGTGTTTTTTTTCTGATTCGAAGTCTTTCCTTTCTCTTGAGGGGAATTTTTTTTCAGAGAAGGAGGCACATCTTTTTTATTAGAAGATATAAATTCAATATTTGCAACTTCTTTTTCTTCGATATCTTTAATCTGATTGGTCAAAACCTTTTCGCTGTTATGTGAGGAAAAAACAGAAGGGGTGTCGTCCTCAATAGGCTTCATAAGTGCAATTTTATCGGTTTTCTGATAAGAATGAGGAATATTCTTCAGAAAGAGAGATATATTCTGTGTCGGTAAAGAACTAACCGAAGAAGGCGTTTTGCTCACGCCCAAAAAGCTGTTTATGGAAAAAATCATAAACAACGACAAAGCAAAACTGCCCAAAAAAGATTTCAATCCGGTCAAAAACATAAAATAACCCCTCTAAAAACTTAGATAAATCAAAATGCGACTCTTGGCAAAGGGTTTGTCATTTTATACCCAGAAATTTCAAAAAAAGCATTGGAAATAGCGAAAATTAAAATTATCAAATTATTTACCTTTTGTGTGATAAAAATAGGGTATGTTTGCAATTAAATAACTGTGAACTTTTTGTTACAGGAAAAATAATTGTGAATAAACAGAGGATTACTTCATTTCTGTCGAATACGATTATGCTGGAAAAAAATCTCAAAATCGGTTATTCTATATAATAGAGAGGAAGTAGGCAACAAAACTGATATCAAATATTAAAGGAGAAAGTGCGATGCAGTTTATTAAAAGAAATCTTTGGAGCTTAGCTACCATGGCGCTGGTTTTGGTGATTGCAATGGTTGGTGATGTTTCAGCGCAAGGTACGGTTACAGGTAGCTCAATTATGGGTGAAGCCGCAGATAAAGGTCGTGAAGTCTTTGACGCTGTCAAAACCATAATCTTCATTCTTGGTGGTTTTGGTTTGGTCGGTTTGGCTTGGGCCGCTTTATGGGGTAAAGTTAACTGGAAGTGGTTGGCTGCTTTGGCCGTTGGTTTGGCTATCTTGGCTGCAGCAAGTTCTATCGTTGAATATGCAACCGGCGATAAGAGAGCAACTAATGAAAAATTCAATACCACTTTCGGTAACATCTAAGTCGTTAGTTGCATAATAAACAGGGGAAAGAAGACACAAATGAACAATATAAGTTTGGCGCTTCTTTCTCCTTTTTTCATATTAGTATAAAAATTATAAAAGCCTCAAATTTTTTTTGAGCAAAAGTTACACAACGGGAGTGAGTCATGAAAAAATATATAATTATAATCTTGGCAGCAATAAGCACCCTTAGCCTGAGCTTTTCAGCCGAGGCTTACACCCGAGAAGAGCTGGAAGAACAAATGCGCAGTGAGATGAGCGCTGCGTATTCGACCTATAATAGCAATAAAGAGAAATTGGCCGAAGTACAAAATACGTTAAACGGGCTGGATGGGCAAAAAGCCGCAGCGTTAAAGGAATTAGAAGAACAGGTAAGAAATGACCAAATAACAGATTCAGAATACAAGAAAAAAGTAAAAGAGGTAGAAAAAAATTATAAAAACCTAGAAAAGGCCTATAAAAAACAAAAGGATGGGCTTGAAGATATGATATCAAACTTTGATAAAGAGTTTGATAAACGGATGGAAGAAATAGATGATAAGATGGCCGAACAACAAAAGAATGCAGAAAAAGCGGACAAGAAGACAAAAAAATTAAAGTCGGCCTTAGCAGAATGCGAAGCGATGGTGGCGACCTCAGCCAAAAGGAAAGAATGTGCGGAAAAGGCGATGAAAAAATATGCCTTGACAGATGAAGAAGCAGCAGCGGCAGAACAAATAGCAGCAGATAATGCCGCGGCAGTAAAAGCAGGCGTGCAAAAGCTTTTGCAAGAGAGCATGGAAGAAGAAATACCGGAAGAGGAAATTGTAAAGTTAAAAGAAGCCACTTACGGAACCAAACCAACAACGGAGGGCTCAACCGGTAGTGGAGCTAATGCCAACGATGGAGGAACAGGAACCGGAAGCTCTGGCTCGACAACGACTACTGGTGGCGCAGATACAACAGGAGCTGCAGATGGTTCAACAGAAATTGCCGGTTCTTCAGGTACTTCCGGTGGAACAGGCGGTTCAACGAGTACCGGAGGTTCAAGCAGTGGCACTTCAAGTGGTGGCGGTTTTTCCGGAGGCTCTAGTAGTGGGCTTTTTAGTAATCTGATTAACAGTGGTGCCGAAATTTTTGAAGGCATGAAGAGCATTATATTTGCCGTGTCTGGTTTAGGTATAGTTGGTGTGGCAATCGGTGGTTTCTTTGGAAACCTGAACTGGAAATGGCTTTCAGCAATAATCATAGGCTTAATGGTTATAGCCGGGGCTGGTGGCATACTTCAATATATTGCCGGTGACAGTGCGGTTAGCTCAATCAATATTCAAGACAGCTTGAAAAATGCAGGCTGAGAACAGAACAGGGGAGAAAAGTCATGAAAAAATATATAATTATAATCTTGGCAGCAATAAGCACCCTTAGCCTGAGCTTTTCAGCCGAGGCTTACACCCGAGAAGAGCTGGAAGAACAAATGCGCAGTGAGATGAGCGCTGCGTATTCGACCTATAATAGCAATAAAGAGAAATTGGCCGAAGTACAAAATACGTTAAACGGGCTGGATGGGCAAAAAGCCGCAGCGTTAAAGGAATTAGAAGAACAGGTAAGAAATGACCAAATAACAGATTCAGAATACAAGAAAAAAGTAAAAGAGGTAGAAAAAAATTATAAAAACCTAGAAAAGGCCTATAAAAAACAAAAGGATGGGCTTGAAGATATGATATCAAACTTTGATAAAGAGTTTGATAAACGGATGGAAGAAATAGATGATAAGATGGCCGAACAACAAAAGAATGCAGAAAAAGCGGACAAGAAGACAAAAAAATTAAAGTCGGCCTTAGCAGAATGCGAAGCGATGGTGGCGACCTCAGCCAAAAGGAAAGAATGTGCGGAAAAGGCGATGAAAAAATATGCCTTGACAGATGAAGAAGCAGCAGCGGCAGAACAAATAGCAGCAGATAATGCCGCGGCAGTAAAAGCAGGCGTGCAAAAGCTTTTGCAAGAGAGCATGGAAGAAGAAATACCGGAAGAGGAAATTGTAAAGTTAAAAGAAGCCACTTACGGAACCAAACCAACAACGGAGGGCTCAACCGGTAGTGGAGCTAATGCCAACGATGGAGGAACAGGAACCGGAAGCTCTGGCTCGACAACGACTACTGGTGGTGCAGATGCAACAGGCGCTGCAGATGGTTCAACAGAAATTGCCGGTGTGTCAGTCGTAACCGGCGGTGGTAGCGATACACTTAGTGGCGGAAATGCAGGCAATCCTTCATCTTATGGCGGAGGTTCAAATGGATTAGCCGGATGTACTTCAGGAGATATTTTTGACCAAGTAACCTGTAAGGTTTTGGGCTTTGTAAGTGACCTAAGACTTCTGGCATACATAATTTCCGGCTTTGGTATGATTGTGTTTACCTATGGTGCAATATTTAACAAAATTAACTGGAAGCATTTTTCTTATATTGCCGTCAGCTTGTTCTTATTGTCTGTAATGGGGTCATTTATTCAATATTTTTCAGGAGATAAAACCGCCGCCACAAAATTAGGCTATGGTAACCATATGAGTGGTGGCTATTCTCAGATAAGTGGCTCAACAGGGGGAGGGTCTGCTGTTTCAAGTAGTGATATACCTAATGTAAACGTCGGAAATACCAGTACGGCTAATATTATTAGTGGTGGTAGTGATGGCGAAACCGCAGCAGGAACAGGTACGGATTCTGGCTCCAAGGGCTTTTCGTTAAAAGACTTGGCCTCATCATTGTCATCAGGAATAAAAGCTGTAAAAAATGTTTATAACGCAGCCGTAACAACAGAAGGCGGTCTAAAAAATATTGGTGGTATGATATCAAATATAAAAAATGCAATCGAAAACAATAAAACAGATTGGGATGGGTTGGTTAATACCGCAATGAACATTGCCGGAAGTATAAGCAGCGGTACTTATGATGCTAAACATGATGTGAATAGCCTAGTGTCCAGTGTTGGAGATTTTGCAAATAATGTACAAGATATATTTTCAAGCGCAGAAAAACGAGAGGAAAATCAGCAACGAAGAGCAGAAGGCGAGGCAACTAATAAGGTTACAGAATGGCTGCAAAACCAAGGATCTAAAGTCCAAGAAGGAGTGGGAGAAGCCAGCAATGACACAAGAGATGTTGCAAACTCTGTTGTAAATGTTGCTAACGAAACAAATGCCGGTAATAAAATGGGGGGCGATGCTCTTGGAGCAACGCTGGGAGCGGCTCAAGCAATAATCGAAACGGTGCAACCGCCGAAATATTAACCGGTTATTCATAAATAAACGTGTATACTGAAAGCGGGGCCAGAGAGCTCCGCTTGTCAGTAAAATGAAAGATATTCTTGTCAAAAGACAAATAACGCCATAATCTAAAATCATAGGGAGGAGCAAAAGATGCGGGAAGGAATATTAAAAGCCGTAGCAAATCCCCCAAAAATACTTTGGGGACCATTTTTGCCGACGCTGATTAACTTCGCATTGCAATTTCCGATAATGTTTATGGCAATAGGTGTTTTTGGCGCAAACCCGATTATTTTTCTTGCAACAATATTCATAGGCCATTCCATTGTTGTTATATACGGTGTCAAAGAGCCCCATATGTCTGCAATGATACAAGCTTTCGGGCAAACACGTATGGTCACAAAAAATCTCTATAAAGTAAAGGGGAACAAATTTGAGCCCTGATTTTGATTTTTTTAGAATATTTGCGCAAGGCCTAAGCTCGGCAGAGGTCTTTGTTGCATTTATGGGATTCGTTTCTGCAGCAGCTTTTGTCGGCTTTTGGGCAACCAAGCTGGGACGTATGATTTTGCCACAGCCTTATGAATCACGCGTGGCCGACTTTTTGCCGTTTAACAAACTAATGTCAGATGGCATAACGATTCGTTGCTATAATAAGGCCTTTGCACGTGTTTTTAAGGTCGAGGGAACGGATTTGTCTTTTATCACGGAAGAAAAAGACGCAGCCTTGCTAGAGGCCAGAAAGTCATGGATAGACGGCATGTCGGACTTGCAGGTAATCTGCCGCGTAATTACGTTAAGAGACCGTATAGCACTAGAAAACATCGAAACGCATTTTAACAATGATTTGCTTGAGCAAATATCTCAAACTTGGGACGCAAACTTAGACCGAGTTTATAATAACAATCACTATATAGTCTTATCAATAGCCGACCGACAAGACGCACTAAAAGACCTAAATTATGCATCTCAGGCCTTGCTGGCTACTATGAGCGAATATGGCGTATCTCCGATGTACGAAACACCGGACAGTCCGGCAACAGACAGTCCGTTATACGTTTTTTCAAGAATATGTAGCCCGATAAGCAAACCTCAGCCAAAAGTCAGAGGCGCTGAAGGTTACCAGTTGAATGAACTTTTGACCGCAGACCATATTCATTTCACGGGAGAAGAGGGAATAATCCGATTTTTCTCCGGAGAAAAAGAAATGTTTGCCATCAGTATGGGGATTAGAACATCTGGCGATTATATGGATGAATCAATGATTATGTCGCTTCTATCAATTGATTGCGAATTAACATTGCTTCACAACATCAAACCAATGTTTAAATCTTATGCACGAGCTTTGTTAATGCAACAACAGCGCATGGCTCAAATAACCAGCTTTTCCGGAGATGTTGTCAACCAATATGGAGAAGCCTTATCTTTAATTGAAGAAAGTGATACTGATTATCAAGCTTTAACCGAATACGCCATGACAATCATCATAAAAGGTGAAACAAAAGACGAGGTCGAGTTTGGTGAAAGCGAAGTCCAAAGAATATGCCGTTTATTTAGTGTAACACCGGTAAGAGAAGGCTGGGTTACACAGGCATCATTTTTCAATCAATTTCCGACTTATGAAACTTATCCGAGAACATACCGCTATTTGTCTCGAGTAGTAGCCGCCGCAGTCTGCTTTGATAAACCATCATCAGGCTTCGGAAAAAGCGACTGGGGTCCCGGTGCTATTTCAATCTTCCGCACAACATCAGGATCAGCTTATCGATTCCAGTTCCATGTATCAGGGGAAGAATCAGCCGTTGCCCACTGCTGTATTATCGGACCGACCGGACAAGGTAAGACAACTTTGCTGACATTTTTGGCCGGACAAGCCATGCGTCATGGTGATCTGAAAGTATTTTTCTTTGACCGCCACCGCGGTGCAGAAATTTTTACAAGATCAATCGGCGGAGCTTATATCGGTTTTGACGGAGACGAGAAAAACGTATCTCTTAACCCGTTTGACTGCAAAGATACACCAGTAAACAGAGCCTTTTTACAGCGCTGGATGCGCTCAATCACCCTCGTGGATGATGCTTTGTCCGAAAAAGAAATAAGCCGTGCAGTCACTACGGCGTTTGATTATCTCCGTCCGGAAGAACGTGTAATGACAAACCTGTATAAAAGCTGTTTCTCTCCGACCGGAAATATGAGAAGAGAGCTGTTCCGCTGGGTCAATCCAGATCAGTATGGCAAAATTTTTAACGCCACAAAAGATAGTCTGGACTTAAGCCAAAAGCGTTTTATGGCCTTTGACTTTACCCACATTTTTGAAGATGAAACTCTGGCACCTGCCGTCATCAGCTATATTATGCATCGAATTCAGTCAGAAACAGGGGAAACAGGCGTTCCGACCTTAATTATGATAGATGAAACGGCGCCGATGTTGAAACACCCGATGTTCCGAGATTATTTTGAAATCGGTTTGCAAGAAGGTCGTAAAAAGAGACAAGCATATCTCTGCGCATTCCAACAACCCAATATTATTGATAAGTTAGGAGTTGGTGAAGTTATTCGCGGTCAGTGCCAAACCGTTATTTTCTTCCGCAATCCGCAAGCCATGCCGGAAGATTATGTAAACTGGAACTTAACGCAAAGAGAAATAGACTTTATATTTGGTAAGAGCTACCGCGATTTTCCATATGCCATATTATTATCGCGTCCGGCAACCGGAGAGTCTGTTATTCTTGATGTAAACCTGAGTGGCCTTGGCCCATATCTCAAGCTTTACAATTCAGGACGCAAAAATGTTTTATTGGTGGAAGAATTAATAAAACAATATGGCGAAGACAATTTCGTAACGAAATATTTAAATATTGCGTGATAGATTCTACCAAAATTCATACTACTGTAACAAAAAGTATGATAGTATAATAAGAATAGGTGGTAAAGTGCCTGAAATTATTTGGCGAACGGAGGCAGTTATGAAAAAGTCCGGATATTATATGAGCATACTGGCAGGAAGCATAGTCTTCTTAAAAGCAAGCACGTGCCATGCATTTCTTCCGACAATCGATGCAAGTGCTATTGCTGAAGGAATCAAGTCAAATATAGAATTGGTAAAACAATCAAAAGTGGTTGTTGATGCTACCAAATTAACCGGGCAAATAAGCTCTACTTTGGGAGAGATAAAGGCCTCAATATCCGAGCTTGCCTTGGATGAATTAAAAAAAGCTAAAGAGTTTGTAGAAAAACAAAAAGAAAATTACGAAAAAGCCAAAGAAGATTACGAAAAATACAAAAAAGAAGTAGAAGCAGCCCAAGCAGAACTTGAAAAAGGCAAAAAAATGCTCGAAGACGCCAAAAAAGAAGCCGAAGGAGCAATAGCGGATGCAAAAGATAAAGTTGGCGGAGTTGTTAGCGATGTAACAAATGCCTATAACGACGCAAAAGATAAATATGAAGAAGCCAAAGGAAAGGTCGATGGCTTTATAGAAGACGCAACAGATGCCTATAATGATGCTAAGGGGTATTATGATGACGCGAAAGACGCTTATAATGATGTCAAGGGATACTATGACAAAGCTAAGGGCTATTATGAAGAAGGTAAGGATAAATTAAACGATGCTTTAGATAAAGCCGAAAACATCTATGATAAAGTCGATAGCACCATAAACAAAGGTTCTTCAAGTGGTAGTACAACAACACCATCCTATACGCCTTCCTATGGTTCATCAACAACACCGACAGATTTAGCAAGTGCTCAATCAGAAATAGAATCTCTTCGTGCTGAGATTGAGAAGCTAAAAGTAGCGGCACAAGTACAGACCGGATATAATAATGAGGGTGAAGAGAGTATAAATCCTCAAAATCTTGAAGAAGCACTGGATGAAATTGCACGCTTGAGAGAAGAATTGGCAAAATACCAAGGTGGAGATTCTTCTAATACAACTGAAGAAGATAAAACGCTTCCGACAATTGATGAAAATCAACAAAGCTTGCAGCCGATAAACGGAACCTCGGAGACCGGCATTGGAACGCGCATACCATTTAGCCAACCAACAAATACAACACCGTCAGTTATAGAAGAGAGCGAACAATCTAATCAAGGAATAACTTTGCAGCCAATAAATGAGGCCCCAGCTGTTAGCATAAATCCGCTAAACGGAACCTCGGAGACCGGCATTGGAACGCGCATACCATTTAGCCAACCAACAAATACAACACCGTCAGTTATAGAAGAGAGCGAACAATCTAATCAAGGAATAACTTTGCAGCCAATAAATGAGGCCCCGGCTGTTAGCATAAATCCGCGTACAACAACGACGGAAGAGCTATCACAGCCTCAAAAACTGGAAATTCCTGAAGAAAATACAATCAACTCGCTAACCCCAAGCACAACTTTGCCAAGCGTAAAGGGCTTCCGTCAGCGTCCGGTAATAGATAATACAACACTCTATGACATTAATGCATCGGCAGAAGAGTTTGTTGCAGAAAAATATGCCTATAGCGTTGAGGTAAGCGAGAGATTAAACTTCGCTCAATTAGATGCAGCTACGGGAGATGCCCCGACCGGAGATAATGACGTTACCGGAGAATTTATCATCTCTAAAGAAATGGCACAACACTGCAAAGTAAATATTAATATAGCAACAATAGATCAGCTTGAGGATTGCATAAAGGAAATTATAACCTACCGTTCAAATCCGGATATGAAAGTAGCCGAAAAAGGCGATGCTCTTGTTGATAAGATTTTTTACGAAAACGCAGTCGGAACGGCGGCAGCAGCAATGTATGCACATAATAAAGCCAGCCATTATAAAGAAGAAGTCTTAATCCCGATGAAAGCAGATTCTGCGGAAGGACAATCAGATGTTCGAGATGATATTTCAGTATTAACCTCAGCACAGGAACAAATCCAAAATCTTCTGATAGACCTCACAAAAGCATATGCAGCGCAAGTATATCAACAAAGCATCAAAGATGCATTACAAACGCGCTTAAAAGATATTGACCCAGAAGCAGCTTTGGCCGCCCAAAACGCCAATCAAAAAAGCACTGAGTAGAGTTTGGGAGAATAGCCATGATAAAGCGACTTCTGATACTAACACTAAATATCATGTTTGCGCTAGGCGTTATGATACCTGCTGCCCATGCAGATAAAGAAGTTGTGCAAAAAGTTTTGAAAAAAACAGACCGCATAGAAAAAACGGCAATCAAATACTTAGAAGAAGCACAAACCTTGAAAAGAAAAATACAAAGTGAACTTCAAGGAATAAAAGGAACCATTGCAAAGGCCAAAAATTTTGCCAATGCTGTAGCCAGCGGCGATATCGCCGGTGCTATCAGTTCAGGTACGGCTCTTGGCTCTGACCTAAATCTCGGTGACGGATTTATGAGCGAAATGGAAGCGCTTCAAAACAACTATGAGGTAGGCTCTCAGTTGTATAACAGTGGCAGTGCAATAGCCGGCCAAGTAAGCGGAGCATATAATCAGGCCAGTGGCCTTTTAAGCAAAGCCAACGGATTAATGAATAGCCCTCTTGATCAGATAGTTAATAATGTCCCAGGTTTTATTCAAGATATAAACGATCTTGAAAGCACTGTTGCAGATGTTGAAAAAAACGTCATGGCCGAGATCAGCGCAATCGAAAACTCCGTAGCCCACCAAGAGCATGAAGAAAAAATAAATGATATTTTAAGAGAAAAAATGGCAACTATATATGCCCAAGCCTTGGTAACAAGAAGTAAAATAGCTGACGAAAAGGCCGAAAAACCTGAAGAAATAGATACAACTAACGAAAGAGCGCTGATATCGGCATCAGTGGATAGTGTAACCCAAATAGCTGTCCGTTTGAACAATATTTATCAAATGGAAAGCGCCATGATGGAGTACGCCACAATAAAAGAAGGCGGAAAGTCTGGGCAAAGAGTAAAAGAGGAGTAATAAAGATGAGAAAGTCAGCATTTTTATTAGCTTCAGCAATCAGTTTAATCCTTGGGATAGACAGCGCTTATGCGATTCCCAAAATAGACTTTGGCGGCACCGCTAAAGAGATAGTAACCTCTGTTTCAAATTTTTTAGATAATGCCAAAAAACAATTAGATAATTCTGCAGCAATTCAGCGTGTCATAAAAATGGGTAAAGGCGCAATAGAAACAGCCAAACAACTTGAAGAAATGAAAAAGAAGGTAGAAGAGCAAGTTGCCGCTTTTGAAGAAGACCCGTTAAATGCCGGATTGAACTTAGCCCAAGATCAATTAGATAAAGCCTCAGGATTAAACAAAGGTGAAGAGGCAAACTGGGCCGATAAAATCAGCAGCAAAATGCAAGATGCACAAAGTATGTTGGACTTAGAAGCGCAAAAAGAAAAACTGGAAAATGAAATCAATGAAAAAATGCAAGGACAAAAAACGGAACTTGAAGGAAAAATAAAAGTCCTTGAAGAAAATAATAAAAATTTGGCCGCAGAGATAGAAAAAAATCCGGATAAAAAGGAAGAATACGAAAAACAAATTGCAGCCAATAATCTGAAAATAGAAGGTTATAACAAGGCAGTTTCCGCGCTGGGACAAGAATTTTCACTGGAAAATGCAACCGGAACAGTCGCAGAATTAGCTGACGTAAATTCACAGTTGAACAAGCTTCAGTCAGCCGCGACAAATTATGCCAATGAACAAGCAGCAAAAGTTCAACAAGAACTTGAAGAACAACTAAAGTCTATGACGCCGGAACAAGACTTAAAAGAAATTACAAGCAAAAACTTCTTAGCTGCCGGAGAACCGGAAAATACCGCCAATATAATGAGCAAGAAACAATATCGCAAAAAAGAAGCCGGAGATACTGCAATAGAAGTAGCAGCGCGTACGGCAAAATTACAAGACGAATTGCCTGATTTAGTGAATTATACCCAAAAAGTTGCGGCACGTACAGACACGGCGGACGGAACCATATCTGCAAATACAACAGATTCACAGGTAAGCGCAGAACAAGTAAAAGCCTTGGCAAAGTTCATCGAAGTTACAATCTATGACTTGAAGCTAAAAACATCACAAGAAATCGCAGCTTATCAAGGAGCAAGCAGCGAACCAGATAGTAATATCACATCATTCACATTAGATAAATATATATGCGAACCGAGCAACACCTCGGAAGGAGGAAAATAAGATGAAAAAACTACGTCATTTTATAGCAATGCTCGTTGCAGTATCATTTGTCGGAGGGATAAAGCCGGCGGCAGCATTTTTGCCTTTCATCGGAGCCGGAACACCAACCATAGATGGCTCAACCGATGCCGGAATGGGCGTAACTTTTGTTGGCACAAAACTAAAAACAACCGTCACAACCGCTATTCAAACGGTGCAAGAAAACTTGCAAACACTTTCATCAAAATATAATGAATATAAAAACGACTTTTATGGCGTGATGAACAGTGAAGAAAAAGCCCCACTCGGAGGAACAAGAACCATCCTTGACTCTGTTTTTGGCAAAAAAGACGACCCCGAAGCCATCAGAAGAGCGGTATATGACTTGTTTTTAACCTATCCTTCAATAGATTCTCAGGTTCAAAAAAAGTGTGAAGCCAAGAAGAATCAGTTTTATATAGACACTCTGATTGAAATAAATACGGCAGCCATCAAGCTCGAGCAAGAATATGAAACTAAACTCAAAGAAAAGGTAGAAAACCTGCCAACAGATATTCTAACCGGAGAAAACGGTGCCGAAGTAGCAGACAGCAATAATAGCGCATGGAAAAATAAATATAACGTCTATAATACGATGAATGATTTGGTTCAAATGCTTGAAGAGCTAACAGCAATGAAGGCGCAATATATGGTCGCCAAAGGCATTATGAATGAAGTTCCGACCAAAGAACCGGAAATTCCGGAAGGACAACAAAGTTCATTAGATCTCGATGAACCGATAAAGCTCGCAGGCTATGCAGAGCACAAGGAAATAATGGCTTTTGGCCAAGTCGAAACACAAGCGTCTCAATCATCCACGGATGAAACCGCAAATACCGAAGGAAATAGCGGTGGCTACACTTTCCGCTACCAGCCTGATTCAAACTCAAGCGTTAGCTTTTCGGTAAGTACGGAAGCCGGACAAGAATCTCCTTATGCCGGCAGCCGAGAAGCTCTGGCAGATTTAGCGGCAATAGATCCGGTTTATGATAAGGTTATTACCGCCTTAAAAATACATAATCTTAAACAATCTTTGCCCAGTCGCCGCAAAAATGCAGAAAAATACAATGATTTTGTTCGTCTGCACGAAAAAGTGGTAGAGCGCCTGAAACAATCTGATGCTTGCGTCATAAAGTTTTTAAATCGCTATTATCAAGATGGAGAAAAGAGCTGGTATGGCGTTTATATTGGAGATCAGGTAACAGACTACGATTTAAGAGAAGGAATTTCCGGTTGGGCATTGGCTACATACGAGGCAGCCAAAGCAGAGCTCAGCAACGAAGATGACAGCAGTTCAAATCTTGCAGAAATAGAACTTGACCCAAGCGTAGATTCAACAAACCTTAGCAGTGTATCAAGCGTTGAAAGCAGTGTAGACAGCCAAAATCTTCAAGGCGGATTTAAGGAAAAATCTAAAGAAGAAAAAGCCAAAGAAAATGAACGAAAAGCAGAATTACTGTCATGGCAAGTCGGCGCAGAAGCTGTTGCCCAAATCGCTTCAGATCAATACAGCAGTAGCCCGCAATGGGGAACGGTTAAAAAGAAATTTCCGATTTGGCAAGACCAAAAAAGCTTTTATGGTCAATATATAATCGGAAAATACGAAAACATAAAATCTTACTTGGCCAGAGTAGATTTAAGAAGACAAGCCGGACAATTGGCAATGCTGTTGAATGAAGAAATAACTTCATCAGCCGTATCAGCAGCACAGGCAAAAGCAAAAGCCGCCAAAACAGCAGAAGAACGCCAAGCTGCATTAGAGGAAGAAAAAAAGGCCAAAGAAATAGGAAGTTTGGTAAATTCGGCCATTTATCAAGGCTTAAGTGCCGTTCCTGCCGGACTTGAAATTCCTGCAGATATTTCTTCGGGAACAGCTCAGGAAAAAGCAGAAAGCAAAGCCGCATTAATTAAAAACAGAGACGAAAAACTGGCCCAACTTGCCACACAACGAGAGACGATCGTAAGCAAACTCGATTCGGCAATGAGCGCAGTAAGTGATTTGAATGCAGATATCAACAGAGCAACAATAGAAGGCCGCGCCGAGGAGCCGACAGATGAAGAATATGATGTAACAAAATTAATGGAAGAAAGAACCGCCAAAGAAAAAGAAGTAGAAACCTACGAGCAGCAACTTGCCGACATTGATCAGATGATAGAGCAAATAAACAAAGCTTACATCACAAAAGAGCAAGAAATAGATGCTCAGTATGGCTTTAATGTCGTAGAAGAAAATGCCGTAGTTGAAGAATTCAAAAACTTTGAAGCACCGGCAATCAGCGGCGCAAATATGATATTTGCTATAGCCGCCGAAACACAAAAAAGCGGCGTCATATCTCAAGCAAATTCAGTGTTTGCTGCTTTAAGAAATTATGCTCTTGAACAGGTCGATAAAACAAAAGAAGAAATATTTGCGCTGGGGGATAATATTTACATGCCCGAAGGTGGTGAGCCTGTATTGTCAAAACATAAAGATTTGATAGAAAAACTAAAAAATATCAATGTAAACACAATATCAGAGGCCGCTTCAGTCAGCCAATTAAGTGGTGCAAGTGAATTAATTAGTCAAGCATATAGCGCTTTGATGACCGAACACATCTGTAATGACATCAGTTGTGACGAGCCTGACGAAGAATACTTTGTCGGAGAAAACGGAAAAGAAAAAGATTTTGCCGGACCTAAGGCAGCCCCATCAACCACAGCTGCTCCGATGAGAGAATTTGTTTACTTTGACCACATCGACTACGAAAATATCCCAAGGCTGAGTGACGGAAGCGTTGCCAAAGACAGTGTGATTAATTATGGTCACAAAGTTCCCGAGGTATGGCAGTATATGCTTAAAAATCCGGCCTATGTTGAAAAAGATATTAATCTTGAGGTTGCGTTGAATAAAGGCGGAGAGGTAAGAAATCTCCTAAGAGGAGGAACACTTCCGTGCTATAACCAAACAAAATTAATAGATGCCGAAGAAAAAGAGCCGACATATTATCTGAGCAGCAAACCTGCCGGAGACGATTATGTTGCCTGCCAAGGATTAGAGATTGCTTCCGGCGGAAACGGCTTGCTCGGAATGTTGACCTCAACCGTCATAAATTTAGAGCTTAGCACAAATAACAAAGAAAATGTAAAAACCAAAACCTTTGCAGGAGAAGAAACACCTAGCGAACTTGGAACATTTTTCACGAGCAAAGACAATAAGTTATATTACAAAGAAGAAACACAAAAAGCCTTTGAACGTCTCAAAGAAATATACGAAAGCCAAAATACAGGCACAGAGATAGAAGAAAAAATGTCTGATGACATGTATGTTAAAGGCCAGTTTAAGAAAAACCAAATCGGAGATTTCTTGGTCTTTGCCGAGATGGAAAAAGATTATCGTCAACAAGTAGAAGAAATGGCACAAAAGATAGAAGAAGCACGCCAAGAACTGATTACGGAACTGACAGAAGTTGGATTTAACCCGTCTGAAGACTTTGATATTTATGATGATAAAGACTATGAAGAAGCCCGAAATAAATTAGATAAAATGAAGGATGACATATTGTCTGAAGTCGATAGCTTAATGGGCAAGGTAAAAACAAACGATACCGAAGTTGTTAAAAGAAGAGTGGCAACTCTGAAAAATAACATTGCCGCCATGAAAAAAGATAGCAATGAGCTGGTTAACTTATCTGAAGCCACAACAGCAGATAGCAGCTTAGATGAAACCATTAAGTCGGAAGAAGCAAATCAAAGTGTTGCAAACAAATATCAAGAAGAAGCTGATAACAGTATGGATGATCAAATAAATCATTATCCGATTCCTTATTGTGCGGTATACTAATGGAAAAGAGGAAGCTGATATGCCAGAAGAAATAAACCGCATAAATGCCGAAAAACAAGCTTTGTTAACAGACGGCAAAGAAAAGGAGCATGAATTTATACAGCGTGCTGAGGAAGAAAGAACTACAGCAAAGTATATATACTACTTGTGGCTGTCGCGGCTGTTCATCTTTTTTGCCACAATATCACTGATTGTATTTTTAAGCTCAAGCTTATCTTTGTTCAAACTGAGCCAAGAAGTGACGGTAGAGCCGTTTTTAATAATCAATCAAAATAGCTCAGATGGGATAGTAAGAGACGAGCCGATAGCAACCGACATGGCATCAAAAAATCAGTTGATGGAAATGTTCATCAAACAATATGTAATATTAAGAAACACCATCATAAGAGATGAAATGGAAATGATGCTGCGCTGGTACCCAGGAGGAATGGTAAATTTCATGTCATCGGAATATGTTTTTGATGCGTTTAATACCTATCGTGAAGGAAACTGGGACAATATTATTCGAACCAGAATTGTCAGAGAAGTTCAAATAATATCGGTTAATCGCGTTGGCGGAGAAAAAAGTCCGGTTTGGAAGGTAGATTTTCGTACTTATGATTTGTCTGATGCACAAAGAGATGAGGCAACAAGAGGCCTGTCACTTAGGATAAGATATTGGACAGCATCTGTAACGGCCTTTTTCATTCCGACACGCCAATTTGTCGGTTTAAGACTGATAAACCCGCTGGGATTCACTGTGACCAGATACTCCCAAGCCGAAGTAGCAATGTAGAAAATGAGATAGTTGGGGATTTTCTCTGTTTGCTTCTATACTTTTGTAATAAAAAAGTATAAGAATAAAAAAAAGATAATACAAAAAAGCAAGAAGAGAAAGGACCTTAGATGAGAAAAAAAATAATTATCATCATGGGAGCCGTGCTGGTTTCAGCCTGCGGAATATTTGGTTCATACTATGAAGCAGAGCCAATAGGAATAGGTAAGGCGGTAGACGAACTAAAGCTTTCACCTTGTGCATGCCTTCAGCTTGATTTGCCCAAAAATTTGCCTGATTGGTATATAGAAACAATATAACAAAGGCTGATAGATATGGTAGAGCAGTTGCCCGAAGGCGGAAGTAATCAAAAATTACTGGGAGGAAGCAAAGCAGCCCCGATAAAAGCTCGTGCTGATAAAGATATATTTGTAGGAAACGCCGGAGAAAAAAGATATCTTTGGGTGGCAAGAGCCTTTGCGGTAATTACAGCAATAAGTTTGTGCTGTAATATTGTTTTGCTTTTGGCAATAACGCAGGTTATCCCGCTCTATCGAGTTGAGCCTTTTTTACTCACTTTTCAAAACAAAGAAGAACAAGTTTATAATATACAACAAGTAAAAAATATGGAAGACGAAAAGGTCATAACGGAGGTCTTTGTTCGTGAATATGTTCTTCTTCGTAGTACCTTTGATAGAGATATTCCTGAAATGGAGGCGCGCTGGATGCCTGGCGGCCTTGTTCAGGAAATGTCTTCTCAGGCGGTTTATGATGATTTCTTAAAAAATACGGCCCAGCGAGCTCTTGAACTGATTAGAACCAGAAATTTGCAAAGAACGGTAAGAATATTAACCGTTAATGAGCTTGGTCGCGGGTTGTGGCAGGTTGAATATGAAACACAAGACATGTATCCGGATTCTCCTCGTCCGGATGTCAACTATTGGACTGCCAGTCTGAGAATTACTTATCGAGCTAAAACGGTAAGATATGGTGAAAGACTAAAAAATCCGATTGGTTTTACTGTTGTACAGTATTCATTAACTTATAATAAGTTAAAATAAAAAATAAAGAAGCATTAAAATAAGGTAACATATCAATGATCAGGAAATTATCAAAAATACTTATTCTCAGCGGTGGCATAATATTTATGTCAACAGGAGTAAAGTCACAAGTGACGATGAATAATCTTGATCAAAATGCAGATCAAAGCCAAGGGCAATACATGCCTATGGATTTAGGCTATGCCGGCTTTAGTTCTCTTGGAATGACGCAAGCTGCATGGCTTGATCCTTTGCAAAATCTTGGCGAAGGGCAATCAAGACCTGCTTATTCAAAATATTATTGGAGCCCTGATTTGGTCTTGCCGATACGTCTGCGCGAAGGAATGATGACGCTGGTTAATTTCCCTGATTGGGAGTTAATTGAGGATATGTATATCGGAGACAATGCTGCTGTAGATGGGCAAATTACCGGTCCTAATACAATATTGCTGTATCCGCGCAAAGGTGCAAATGTTGGTGTTGATACGAATATTATCTTATTTGGCCGCTCTGGTAATAGGTATGTCTTTTATGTAAAAAGCGAAGGTGTAAATACCGAGCGCCTTACCAACTCAATCATTGACATTGAAGTATTAAACGACGGCGGTGCTGGCGGCGGAAACCACAGCTTTGGAGGGAGCGGAAGTTTCGGCGGAAATTTTAGCTCCGGCGGCGGAAAATCCGTCGCATCAACAGCGACTAAAAGAAATCAGCGCAATAATTGGATTGAGGAAATACCGGTTGATCCAACAAAATTCAGATTCGACATAGAAATATATATCCCCAATCCGGATGATGTTGTTATTGCTCCTGAACGTGTATGGAGAGACGATATTTTTACCTATATTGACTTAGGAGCCAAGGCTTTGAATATGGTTCAGCGCCCAATAGTTACGATGATTGTCGAGCGTTCGGAGATTCCTGTAGGCTTCAGAACAAAAGGGCCAAACAATCGCTTGATAATTGTTGAAGGAATTGGCGACATGGTTCTGCGCAACGGCAAAAGAATGGTCTGCTTAAAACTGCGTCGCTCAGATGAAGTCGGTCTTGAAAACATAAGCTATGCAGATGATTTATTTGCTAACGAATGGTCTCAAACAGCGCCGATTCCGGCACAACACCCATCTGACTTTGGTGATGGAATGATGATGCAGGGGCTGGGCAATAATACAAGAGAGCTGTCTGGTGGGCTTCCCGGAAATTTAGGATATAATCAACCGGCCGGAACCAATGGCGGATATCCTGCACAAGGAAACTCAATGTTAGATATCTATTATCCCCCCAATATTTCAAATCAGGGCGGACAAGGAGATGATTTTGACTACTCTCAAATGCAGCACATCACCAATACGCAAGATTACTCAAAGAGCAATAGCTTTGTCGGGGCAATGAGCTTTGGTGAAGGTCTGAACGGAGCCGGTAGTGGAGATGTTTCAATTGAACTTGGCACAGATTCTAATGTCAGCAACCTTGAATCTCTTTGGGCAGACTTAAGCAAAAAATATGGCGACTTGCTGACCGGCTACGAACCATATTACTCGGTTGATACGCCTGCTGATGGCCATGGAAAAGAGTTGTTCCATTTGAGAATAGGGCCGATAAAGAAGTTGGAAGATGGCGACATGATATGCAGCCGCTTAGGACGTAACGGAGTATTTTGTAGCGTAGTAAGGACCCAATGAACAAAGAAAATCTAACTTATTCAGAGGTATACGTAAAAAAAACCAACCGCATAATTCTTGCGGTTGGTATTGCGTCGTTATTAATCTTTTTGGTCGGCATATACTTGTTGCTAAATAGCGGAGAGCAAACAAGTGAATACACAGACCCCGTTTTCACGGATAACGATGATGCACTAAATTTTGGCGATGTCAGTCCTCTGGATAATAACATAGAGTTCAATAACTTAGACGACGCCCCCTTGCCGATAACCTTAACGCCCAACCCAATACCTTTGGGACAAGTTTTAGTAGGGACATCGGCAGATAATGTTTTGACCATCGGGACAACGGGGCGTGCACCGATAACAATAATCTCAGTTGAACTAGCCGAGCCGCCCGCGGACGGATTTAAATTTCAAGAAAGATGCAGCCGTATGGAATTGCGTGGAGAAAAAACCTGTAATGTTGTTATCAGGTGGACCCCCGTAGTCACCGGAAATATGCAAAATAACTTTATTGTCACATGGTATGAGACAAATTTGGGCGAAGGCAATAAAAAGTCAGAAAAAGTCCCTGTTATCGGAAATGCCGTCACCAAAGAAGATTGCAACTTTTGTGAAACGGTTGATGCTCCAGCGTTAGAGATACCTCAAGCTCAGCCCAAAACAGTCGGAATAGCCGTTGGCTCAGACGGAAAAGAAATTGGCACCATAGATGAAAGAGGTTATGTTCGCGATAAAAACGGCAATATAATCGGGCGCGTAAATGCAAATGGCATGGTGATTGATGCTGATGGAAATGTTATTGGCGTCGGCTCAAATCGTAAAATCGTATTAGATGAAAACGGTAATGTTATAGGCTATGTAAATCCTGATGGAACAGTTGTTGATAAAGATGGTAATGTTATAGGAAAGTCACAACCTGACGGAACGGTTGTCGATACTAACGGTAATATATTAGGAAAATCAGTTGATACAGGCTTTGTTTACGATGAAAAAGGCAATATAATCGGGCGCGTATTAGAAGATGGCAGTGTTGTTGATAGAGAAAACAATGTAATTGGCCGCGTCAACTCCAGAGGAGAGGTCGTAGATTTTAAGAATAATGTTATAGGAAAAGTTTCAAAGCCCGGCAGAGTTGCAATTGACAAAGACGGCAAGATTTTAGGTGTTGTTATGCCAGACGGAACGGTCGTCGATGGCAATGGAAATGTCGTTGGCTGGACGGATTCTGATGGTAATATTATTACTAAAGATGTATTAGGAACAGTCAATGGCGACAGAAGATTAGCCCGAGATAATGAAGGCAAAATTATCGGTTATGTAGATGATGCCGGAAACGTTGTTGACTTTAAAGGCAATAAAATCGGAAAAGTTTTAGATAACGGTCAAATCGTCAGCAATGGTAAAATCATTGGCAAAGCAGATCCCGCTCAAGGAACCCAACGCCGCTTGGCTTATGATAAAAACGGCAAAGTCATAGGCTATGTCGATGAAAATGGCGATGTAAAAGACTTTGACGGAAGAACAATAGGCCGAGCAACAAATGACGGCAGAATAGTCGATTCTAGCGGCAAAGAAATCGGCCGTGTCGGGGAGGAAGCTCGTTTAGTAAGAGATACCAATGGTAAAGTTATTGGCTATGCCGATAAAAATGGCAATGTCAGAGATAAAAATAACAATGTAGTCGGGCGAGTATTAGAAAACGGCGAAGTTGTTAACAATGACGGCCAAATTATAGGAAAAGTCGATAAAGACAGTGGCGCGCAACGCCGCTTGGCTTATGATAAAAACGGCAAAGTCATAGGCTATGTCGATGAAAATGGCGATGTAAAAGACTTTGACGGAAGAACAATAGGCCGAGCAACAAATGACGGCAGAATAGTCGATTCTAGCGGCAAAGAAATCGGCCGTGTCGGGGAGGAAGCTCGTTTAGTAAGAGATACCAATGGTAAAGTTATTGGCTATGCCGATAAAAATGGCAATGTCAGAGATAAAAATAACAATGTAGTCGGGCGAGTATTAGAAAACGGCGAAGTTGTTAACAATGACGGCCAAATTATAGGAAAAGTCGATAAAGACAGTGGCGCGCAACGCCGCTTGGCTTATGATAAAAACGGCAAAGTCATAGGCTATGTCGATGAAAATGGCAATGTAAAAGACTTTGACGGAAAAACGATAGGCCGAGCAACAAATGACGGTAGAATAGTCGATTCTAACGGTAATGACATTGGACGCGCCGGAGATACTGCACGATTGGTAAGAGACGCCAATGGCAAAGTCATAGGCTATGTCGACAAAAATGGTAACGTCAAGGATAACAATAATAATACAATCGGAAAAGTCCTTGATAACGGAAACGTTGTCTCCTTAGATGGTCAGGTCATAGGGCGTGTTTCAGAAAAAGGAAATCTGGTTAAAGATAAAAATGGACGCGTTATCGGGTATGTTGACGAGGATGGAAACTTTGTTGATAACAATGGTCAAATTGCCGGAAAAATGCTTTATGACGGCAAGATAATTGATAATATGGGCAATGTCATTGGGCAGGTCGACACAGAGGCAAATTCTCAATCTGACACAAGAAAATTAGCCTATGATAAAAATGGAAATGTTATAGGATATGTCGATGAAAACGGCAATGTCGTTGATTTTAACGGTAATACGATAGGTAAAGTAACCGAAGACGGCAGAATAGTAGACGCAAACGGCAATGAGATTGGTGTCGTTGGTGAGGCGGTAAGAGTTGCTCGTGATGAAAACGGAAAAATAATAGGCTATGTTACCTCTGACAACAGAGTAATCGGGGCCAATGGACGACAGCTGGGAACGCTCGATGAAAACGGCAATATTATTGGTATGGGCGGAAAAAAAATAGGATCTTTGGTTTCTACCGATATGATTCCGATAAAACCAAACGGTGAAGTTTTGGGAAAAGTAAATAATGACGGCAGCATAACCACACCAGATGGAAGCATTATCGGAAGAGTCTTGTCTAATGGATTAGTAAAAGACAGTAGTGGCTCAAAAGTAATTGCAAAAATGGTCCGAGGCGGACTTGTCGTCGGCTATGGGTGCCGTAATATTGGTTATTTGGAACAAGATGGAAAAATAAGAAAAGGTAGTGAAGAGCTAGCATATAAGGTTATGCCTGACGGAACAGTTGTCGATTCGAACAATCAGTATATCGGAGAGGTTGTTCGCACCGGAAGAGCTTTTGATAATAAATGCAATATGATAGGAGAAATCGGAAGCGACGGATTAGTTCGAGGCGCTCAAGGAGAATATGTCGGCTGTGTTAATCCGGATGGAAGTGTTTTGAATGATAAAGGAGAGATAATCGGCGGAGCTCAAAAAGAAGGCGTAGCCGTGTCTTTTGATGGAGAATACTTGGGGCAGGTTTCTGATGATGGCGTGATAATAAACAAGTCAATGCTGCCAATAGGATGTATCGGAGCCTCCGGAGATATTTTTAACCGAGAAGGAGCATACATCGGTCGTATCCAAAATGCCACCTATGGATTTGACATGAACGGCAATTTCTTGAACATGGTTGATGAAAATGCAAAAGTTTCTGTTGCCGGACAAGGAGAATATCGTCTTTTGGCAAATAACATTCTTGTTGATGAGAATAACAAGATAAAAGGAATAACTCTTGATCCTAAAACGGTTATAGCCGATTCTAATGGCAATTTTATCGGGCGTGTTTTTGCTGACGGAAAAGTCTATAACGGCCAAGGCGCTGAAGTCGGAACAATAAAAGGTGACGGATTTAACTTTTATAATGGCCAGCTAGGTATAAATTTGCCACAAGGAGAAGTCGTTGATTTTAACGGCCAAAGCCTTGGAAAAACGCTAAATGATGGCCGTGTAATAAGCCGTTTCGGCGACAATGTCGGCAAGATAGACGGCAATGGTCGTTTAATCGATTCTAATGGAGAATATCAAGGGAGCGTTGCCCTTAGCGGCCCCGCGATCGGTTATGATGGCAGCTATATCGGATACGCCATAAGCAACGGAGATATTATCGACGGTGAAGGCGATAAAGTCGGTCGCGTCAGCTCTGACGGAAAGGCGCTTAACACCAGAGGAGAAGTCACCGGCGAAGTTATAAAAGAAAATATTATGGTTGATATTTGGGGCGAATATAAAGGACGCATGAATTCTTTAGGTGATGTTATTGATATGCGCAATCAAACAATCACGGCAATCTTGCCCGGAGGCTCAACCGATAAAGATTTAAGCCTTTTAAGAAGAGGAACTTTCCTTGATTTTGAAGGAAATGTTTCAGGAACAGTTCTTCCTGACGGTAGTGTTATTGATACCTCAAATATTGAGTACGGACGAGTTTTGTCAGACGGCAGCGTCGTCAATAAAAACGGCAGCTTGACCGGAGCAATAGTAAAAGGAGATATCATAATAAATAACAGTGACAAATTTGCAGGATATGTTATGCTTAACGGAAAGATTAAAGGAGAAGACGGGAGCGAAATCGGACATATGCTGAACGAAGAAATAGCTGTTGATAACGAAAACAATATAATCGGCCGTGCCTTTAAGATAGGCGCTTCAATTTTGGACAATAAAGGAAATTACATTGGCCGCTTGTCAGCAGACGGCTCTGTTCTGGGGCAAAAGGGCGAGTTAATCGGAAATGTAAAAAATAATGGCTCGTATATTGATCTGGATAAAAAGGTATCAGGCTATGCTTTGCAGGAAGTTGCAAAGAACCGGAGGAATTAAAAAGTGAAGAAAAAAACATCAAGAATATGTTTACTCGCGGCATTTATAATGGCATTATTCTGCGCCCAAACACAAGCGGCAGAAATCACCGCCATAGACTTTAACGGCGATTTACTTGGAAAAGTCATTTCTGACGGAAAGGTCGTCAGCTATGAAAACGAGCTGATAGGAAATGTCACGGCAGACAGCTTGATTGTTAATTTTGACGGAAAGTTAATCGGAGGCGTTGTTCCGCAAGGCATCGCAATCGGGGTTGACAATAGGATTCTTGGTAAGGTTAACAGCGATGGCTCTGTTCGACAAGCCTCGGGACGCATAATCGGTAAGGCCTTACCAAATGGCTTGGTTGTTGATGATTATTTTAAAATCATCGGAGGCGTTTTGTTCCCCGGACTGGTTTATTCTGATACGGGAGAGACTATCGGACGATTAACCGGAAACGGCCAATATACAGATATACAAGGACGAAAGAAAGGCTTTGTAACAGCAGATGGTTACGCTTATAGCTTAAGCGGAGGCGAGGCGATTCTTGATGGCCGTTTAATATCAAATAAAATGGTTGTTTCTCCTGACGGAAAGTTTATCGGCAGCATTGTCCCCGGAGGAGAAGTCAGAGACCTAGACGGCGAAAAAATCGGAAAGATACACGCCAATGGCTTGGCTTATGATGAAGAGAGCAATGTTATTGGTCAACTTGTTCGAAATGGCTATGCTTTTGATAATATGGGCCAATATATCGGCTTAGTAACTTATAACGGCGAAGTTGTAAACAAAGGCAATGTCGTTGGATATCAGGGAATGAATAATCTTGCCTTAAATGCTGAGGGGCAGGTTATCGGACAGATTCTGGAGATTAGTGCAACAATATCAAACCGTAAGGGCGAATATATAGGTCGACTGATGCCGGAAGGAAAAGTCGCCCAAGCCCGCGAGACGATAGGAAACGTTGGGCCAAACGGAATAGTCCAAAACACTGAAAAGCAAGAGCTTGGAAAAATAATTCAAACAGGCCCCGTTCTTGATTATCAAGGAAAAATCAGAGGGCAAAATACTTTTTCTGGAGAAACGGTTAGCATAGAAGGCAGTCCACTGGGCTATGGCTATGGCGCCAATAGCTATGAAACAAGTGGCCGACTTCTCGGCAAAACATTAAGCCTGACACAAGCCATCGACTTAAATAATCAACCGCTTGGAATTTCAGGTATCAGAGGAACAATTAATAAAGGCGAAAAAGAATATCAGGTCTCTCCTTTGGGTTATGTCTTTTCAGCAGACGGGCAGCTGGGCGGCCACCTTTTAAGCAATAGTGCCATATACAGCATGAATGGGCAAGAAAGCGGTAGAATTTCTGCAGATGGCAGCTTAAAAATAAATGGCTCAGATGCCGGAGGAAAAATCACTCAGTCAGGAATAGCTTTAAGAGAAAACGGAAGCCTGATAGGCGGTCAGATATTAGCAACAAAGGCGCTAAGCTTTTTTAAAGAAGCATTAGGCAATATCGCCGGAGACAATCTGATTGTTAATAATCAAAGCAAGATAATCGGAAAAATATTGCCGGATTTGTCTGTTGCAAAAGCCAATAATGCAGATGAAACGCAGCTGATGCCAAAAATCGGTTCCGGATTGGCTGGTGATGTTGTCATTTCTTTCCGCGGTGAACAGCTTGGATATATCCAAGACAACGGCGAGGTAAAAGATTTGGGCGGCTCGATTATCGGAAAAGCCGGAGCAAGCGGGGCCGTAACAGATAATAACGGTATTTTAATTGGCGGCCTAATGGATTATAAGGCCATCGTTGATACAAAATGCCAACCATTGGGCTACCTCAATTCAACCGGAGATATAAGAAATAATCGTGGCGTAAAAATCGGAAGAATAATGCTCAACAACCAAGCTTTTGATGAAGGCGGAAGCTTTATCGGTTATGGTGTTGACATGGGAGCCGTCATTGGCGAAAACGGTATAATCGGCACAATCTCTGCTGATGGAAAAGTTTTAAGCGCAGAAAACAAAATGCTTGGCTGCATAAATGCGCAAGGCAGACTTTATGCTCAAGACGGAAAACTTCTCGGAACAAGAATAGCCCAGTATCCGGTTATGAATTTTAACAGTACTCCGATTGGTCAAACAATATTGAATAATCAGGTCGTGAATGAAAATAATCAGTTAATAGGACAAGCCACACCTGATGAAAATGTAAAATCGAGCAACAATGCAATTATCGGAAGACTGTTTAAATACAAATATGCCTTTGATAATAGAAATCGCTATATGGGCGAAATCTATTCTGACGGAAAGGTTTACGATAATAGCGGAAAGTCGGTAGGAACAGTCACTTGGAACGGTTTTGTTAAAGACGCTGCCGGTGCAAATATCGGCTATGCGCTATATGATATGTATGTTTATGACGGTGCCAATAAATCTATAGGCAGCCTTAGTACCGATGGGTCTATCAGAGGTATTGATGGCAGCAAAATCGGCAAAATTGACCGCGGCTTTATGGTTAACATAAACGGAAAAGTTTTGGCCAGAGGCAACCGTGATTACTATATTATCAATGAAAAAAATAATGAGGTTTTAGGCGAGCTTTCATTTAACGGAGATTTGGTAAACTTAAATGGAGCAGTCATCGGAAAATTAGGCGCCGAAGGCGGAATATATAACGATTCTGGAGAAGAAATCGGCAAAGCAAACTCCTTGCAGTATTACAATGTTATCCAAGACAGAGAAAAAATATATGATTCTGATGGAAATGTTGTTGGTTATGTCGCCGGTGAAGGCAATGTCTACGATGAAGATGGAAAATTAATCGGAACGCTAGGCGATGACGGCACGGTCAGAGGCGCCGACGGAAGCATAATCGGAGGAAAAGGACAAGATTGGTATGCGCGCAAGCCCCAAACGGAAGTAAAAAAAGACTTACCAAAAATCGGTGTATACGAAAAAACGGAAGAAGTTCCATACACAGGAGACCAATACAGAAAATCTCTGAACATAGCCCTAACCCCTGATGGAGAATATCTTGGCGATATACTCGAAGACGGAAGAGTCGTCGATAAAAACGGAAATTACCTGGGCAGAAGAACCCCAGACGGACTGATAATGGACGATGACGGAACTCTAATCGGTATAGAAGAAGTAAAACGCCCCGAAGGTGAAGATATGTTTGTTCCCTCCGGAACATTTGGTGATGGCGGAGCTTATGGCGTAGGAAATGTTGCCAGCAATTTAGGTCCGGGAGGCGGATTCGGCCCCGGAGAAAGATATGATCCGCAACGTGCGGCCGCTTTAGCTGCAGCACAAAATTTCCGCCGCCAAAATATTGCTGTAGGACATATTTCAAGTGGTATAAAACCAGAAACATTCGACGGATACCAACAAAACTGGGATGCAGAAGGAATATCAAAAGCAGTTTCATCGTGGCGTGTTGATTTGAGCGAAATGATTTTGGCAGATAAACCAATTCCTGCGGTAATTGCTCGTTCTATTGACTCTAATAACCCAACACCAGTCACTGCTTATGTTGAGCGTAATGTTTATGCTGAAGAAGGCCGAAACATAATAATACCGGCAGGAAGTCGTTTAATGGGCACATTAAACGGAATGGTTGCAACAACGGAAGAGACATCATCATCCGCACGTGTTCAAATCACTTGGGAACGCCTAATTCGTCCGGATGGTATGCTCTTCACATTCCAAGGTATAACCGCAGATGCAATGGGCCGCGGTGGTGCTTTGGGTTATCTTGATCAACAGTTGTTTAAGAAATATACTTTGCCGGTTATGACAACCGCCTTAACCAGTTATACATCTTATCTAATGTCCACAAATGACGATAGCAGTGGAGAGGTAGAAACCTCAAAACAACAAGCAGCTAATGATGCCAGAGACAATTTCTTAACTCAAATGAATGACGTCTTCTCCGAGATTTTAGAAGACAAGAGTAACATTAAGCCATTAACCTACGTCCCTGCCGGAACCAGAATTATTGTATTTCCGAATGTCGATTTGTGGTTAAGAACCTCAGAAAGAGATGCTATTACAGAAGAACGTAAACCGCCAGAAGTCTTTATCAATCCAAACGAAAATAAGCAAAATGGAACCCAGTCAGGCGGAAGTAATTCATCTGCCAATGATAATAGTCAAAAAGTTTATGGTGGTGACAATACAGAAGAAACATCTTCCGGTAGTCCTGTGCTTATAAATAGCTCAAAATCAAATAAAAACAACATAAACGGCGCAGTTCCTCCACCACCGCCGCCACCATCATCATCAATGACACCGGCAGTATCGACAACCAGCAGACAAACGTCCGGTTCCGGAACAACCAGCAAAGTTGAAAACAGCAAAGGAAGTGATGATAGTGTTCCGCAGCTGTTCTAGGGAGAAAAAAGATGAGCGATAGTTTCAAGGTTTTAGAATCTGTATTAAGACCATTATCTTATTGGTATAACCAAGATAATATAGAAGAAGTCGCAATCAACAATGCCGGCATGATTTGGCTAAGACTCAGAGGAAAAAGAGCCTACCCGTGGGTAATGTATAAAGACGAAAAGCTCACTAAAGAATATCTGACGGACTTGCTCTACATTGTAGCCAATACTTATGAACTTCCGTTTGATCCTGTTGCTGGCAGTCCGGTGGTCTATGCCACAATTCCCGGAGACCATCGTTTTTCTGCCATAGCCGGAAAAAACATCATGTATGATGAACATGACTTAACCGGAGGAATAGCTCTGACGATTCGTGTACATTCAGATGAGGTCGCGTTTGGCTTGCAAGATTACGGAATTAAGCAAGGAGAAAAACTTCAAAAAATAAATCCACTAAAAAATATAAAAGATCCGGAAGACCCTTATGAAAGACTATTGTTGAGTATCAAAAGAGGTGACCATATATTAGTAAGCGGCGCTACCTCGACTGGTAAAACAACATTTTTGAATAACCTGCTCAAGATATTGGATATGCACAAACGGATAGTGACCATAGAAGATACACGAGAATTAATTGTTCCTCACCCCAACAGGGCACATATTGTTTTGTCAAGAACTGAGCAAACAAACGAGTTTGACTATGCAAAGGTTATTGACTTGGTTGTTCGTTTTACACCTGATGCAATCATCGGCGGTGAGATTTCCACGCAAAATGCCGGAGCAATCTGGGAGCTTATGGGCTCAGGACACGACAACTGTTTGGCCACCATACACGCTGAGAGTTCGGAGGCCGCTTATGAGGCTTTTATGGATAGAATTTTGCATACTTACCCAACAGCTGACCGCAATAAAACAATTCAGGAAATGCACCGCCGTTTAAGAGTTATTCAGATTAACCGTGAGGGCAACCTAAGAGCCGTAACAGAAATCACCTAGCAACAAAAAAAAGCCGCCTAAAAAACGGCTTTAATTAATGGATAAAAAACTTAATCTCTCACCAAAAGACCTTTGAATGTCAAAAATTCAGGGGTTTTCCCGTTAAAAGAATTATAGTTTTTAATGTAGTTAATCGCTTCTTTATCTTTAACCGGCTGGCAAAAACGACGAGGAGCTTTTTCTTTTTGCGACGGAGTTTGCTGAGCTTTCTCAGGCTGAGACGTTGATTCGACAGCTGCAACTTGCTGAGTTTCTTGCTCCTTGTTTTTATCGACTTTAATCTCCTCTGGTGCTTTCAAAATTTTATCCAGAATTCCCTGAGTTTCTTTGGAGCGACGATTTGTATAAACAATATTTTGCTTATCTGCGGGCAAAATATCTAAAACTTTTTCCAGATTTGCGAGCTGCTTGCGTTTTTTGATAAGGTTAATATCGTCCACAACTAAAATATTTGTTTTTGAAAGGTCGATTTTCTCAGATTCGATAAGCTCCACCAACAAGTCAGGAGAACCGATAATCACATTAGCCTCGGCATTAATATCTTCTTCGGCATCTTTAACGGTTGTCTCGTTAATTTCATGATATTTATTAAACAGGGCCAATCGGTCGGAAACAGCTACAGATTGCTCGGAATCAGGCGTAATGATAAGAATATTCGGCGCTGATTTTGAAGAATCAGCTTTTGCGTTGCTGATAATATCCAAAAGAGGAAAAACATAAGAACAAGTTTTTCCGCAGCACTGAGGTGCAATGGTAAAAATATCTTTTCCCTGCAAAATAGAGGGAATAACATCATTTTGAACGGTAGTAGGCTCTGTGATACCAAGCTCTTCAATGGCTTTAACGGTTTTATCACTAAGTCCGAGGTCTAAAAAATTCATGTTAAATCTTCTATAAAAAAATTGTTGTAAAGGATTAAATGCAGTATTATTTATTTTGATGAGAGAGTCAACCGTTTCGTAAGCAGAAAGGTAATAAAATGTTAATGAGAAAAGAGGATTCGCTGCTGCTGATAATAGACGTTCAAGAGCGTTTGGTAACGGCGATGGACAACCCGCGAGAGGTAATAAATAGTTGCGCACATTTGGTTGCCATAGCGGAGAAACTGGGGATTGAATACTTAATTACCGAGCAATATCCAAAGGGCTTAGGCCAAACGATAGTAGATGTAAGACAAGCCGCCCAAAAGCCGGATTCTTATATTGAAAAGCTAGAGTTTTCTTGTGCAAAAAATGATGCAATTATGGAAAAAATAAAGCAAAGCGGCAAGAGCCAGATTATCATCGCCGGAGTAGAGACACATATTTGCGTTTTGCAAACGGCATTAGATTTAACAGCACAGGGATATGAGGTTTTTGTTGTGGCAAATGCCTGCTCATCACGCCAAAATTTGCAGCATATATTTGCGCTGCAAAGAATGAGCCATGACGGTGTGAATATTGTGACTTATGAAATGGTCGTATTTGAATGGCTGGAAAAAGCCGGCAGCGATCAGTTTAAGGACATCACAAGAAGATATGTAATATAACACAGTCAGCCAATCAACAAAAAGAGCGAGGTAAAAACCCCGCTCTTTTTTAGTTTTCGTCTGCTAATGTCGCACAACATACTTAAATTGGCGTATTCAGAGCTTCTATAAAGGCCACCAATTTATAGCGTTCGAGAGCTTCATCGCTATAAGAAACCAAGAGTGCCTTATCGCCTCTATCTGTAAGCTCGTATACGTCATTTCGCACTTTGTAGAAATTATGTTTGAACATAAAATTATGATGTTCTTGCGGCACAATTTTGATAAATGTATCAGCAGTGAGGTCCATGTCTTTTATCATTTTCAGATAACCTTTGATTTCTTTGATAAAATCGCTTTCCTGACAATTCAAAAGATAAAAGAAGTCTTTGGGCAGCATAGCGCGCAAATTAAGACTATCACACAGCCTATCCATTATTGCCCGATAATAATACTTGTCTTTATTAGTGTATTCCTGTTGGAATTTTTCTACCAAACAAGCTCTTCTTAGACTATTTAGGCGCTGGTGCTGTCCTTTCCAAAAGTGCAATCGTAACAGATATTCGGGTTTGTTTGCATAAAAATCCAAATATTTTTCTATTAAGTCATTGGTATGGCAGATTTCAAAAAAATACTCACGAATGCACACCTCTAAATGCATCGCGCTTTCAAAATTTGTCCACAGTAAATTAATGTCTTGACGGTCAAGCAATTCGTTGCTTGGAGAAAGTCGGTCTTCGTTCATAATTATAAATTTTTAAAAGATTAATAATAAAGATTCATCAGTTACAATAGCATAAAATTAATTTTTGTCTAGACAAAATTATTGATATTATTTTTTTTTACATCTTATGTTTTAATTCTGCTATAAAAAATATCCCCGAAAAAATTAACTTCGGGGATATTTTCTTGTTTCAAAAAAACTTTAAGCGCGACCGTAAACGTCTTCATAACGGATGATGTCGTTCTCGTCCAGATTCTCACCGGCTTGCACTTCAATAAACACCACATCGGCTTGAGAATTATTTTGGATTCTGTGCTTAACTTTTTCGGGAATGAAAACCGATTCGTTAGCTTTTTTCGGCAGCTTTTCTTCCCCGAGCGTAACAACCGCCTCACCGGAAACAATAATCCAATGCTCTGAGCGAAAATTATGCGATTGCAGCGATAGGATTCCCCCCGGAATAACCTTAATTTTTTTAACGCAATAATCATCACCACAGTCCAAAACTTCCCACGTTCCCCAAGGGCGAGTATCGTGACTTCCGCGAATATAAGAATTTGCCATGATTTTTTAATCCTTTTTAACGAAAAATTAGCTTGATGAAAGAGAATATAAAAGATATAAAATAAAGCGCAAGATAAATTTAAAAATTAGGCAAAGAGAATGCAGAGCTCGACGACAAATCAAGCAATTGTAATTTTAAAACAGTTGCGTCAGGCCGCTGATGAGGAAGCAAAAATATCAGACCGCCTGAGTCGAATAATGAAAATAATCGCGGAGCAAATGGGCTACGACGGCGTATCGTGCTTTGTTGCGATTGATGACAGCTATCTTGAGCTTTTTGCCGAATATGGCTTTAACCCTGATGCCATGCACAAAGTATCGTTGCGCTTTGGTGAGGGCTTAATCGGCAGTGTGGCCAAAAACGGTCGCCCGCTGGCTTTGAGCAATGCAAAAAATCATCCGAAATATGTCATCAAAGAAAAATTTGGAGAAGAAAGCTATAACTCATTTTTAGGCGTTCCTTTGATGAGACGCCACCGCGCGATAGGCGTCCTGGTGGCTGAAACAAAATCTGCGCACGAGTTTAGTCGCCAAGAGCAAGAAACATTAGAAACGATTGCGATGTTTTTGTCTGACGTTGTTTCTTCTGATGAAATGACCGAATATAAAAACAATTTAATAAAATCCCGCGGCATTGTTACCAAAGAGAGAATTAAGGGCTTGAGCCTAAGCAAGGGTTATGGAATTGGGCGTGCTGTTTTGCACCGCCGCCGCCATGCTGTGACCAAAATTTTTTCAGAGGATAAGGATAAGGAGCTGGAGCGCTTAACTCTTGCGCATCAGCAAATGAATGATGACCTGGAAGCCAAGTTTAATACAACCAAGCTTGGTATTGGCGAACACATGGATATTTTAGACGCTTATCTGATGTTTGCCCAAGACAAAGGCTGGTTCAAAAAGATTGCCGATAATGTATTGAGTGGCTTAACGGCAGAGGCAGCGGTTGAGCGCGCCTATGAGGATATGTGGAACCGCCTGTCAGCCACAAAAGATAATTACCTAAAAGAGCGCCTTCATGATTTAAGAGATGTTTCGGACCGTTTGCAGGGTTATTTAAGCGGGGACTTTGGCGAGAGCCTGTCTGTAGCGGCGGAGAGCAAAGATGTTATTATCATTGCTCAGGCAATGGGGCCGGCAGAATTAATGGATTATGATTATACCAAGATTCGCGGCTTGATTATCGAGGAAGGCACGCCGACAATGCATGTTGCCATTGTGGCAAAGGCGCTAAATATTCCTGTTATTGCCAAAATCAAAGGACTTTTTGATGAAATAAAAAGCGGCGAACTGATAGCTGTTGACGGTAACGAGGGCTATGTCTATTTACGTCCGAGCGAAGACACTCAGCGCAAGTTCCGCCAAAAGCTAGAGGAAAAAGAACGCTTGCAGGCCAAGCTGGCAGAACTTAAAGACAAACCTTCCTGCACGTTAGACGGCGTCAGAATAGGTCATTATATCAATGTCGGCTTGTCTTTTGACTTAGATTATCTAAAGAGCACAAACTGTGACGGCATAGGATTATACCGCACGGAAATTCCGTTTATGTCATCAATGTCTATGCCCGATGTTGAGGAACAAAAAGTTTATTATCAAGAGCTGATGGATAAGGCCGAAGACAGAAAAGTCATCTTCCGCAGTTTGGATGTCGGTTCAGACAAGCTATTGCCATACTGGGCAGGGCTGAACGAAGGCAATCCGGCAATCGGCTGGCGCTCGATTCGCATCACATTGGACAGACGCGCGATTCTCCGCAAGCAAATAAAAGCATTTTTGGAAGCCGCCGCCGGCAAAGAGCTTAACGTGATGTTTCCGATGATATCAAATTTGGCAGAGTTTGAAGAAGCCAAAGAAACACTTATGCTGGAGCTTGAAAAAGAAAAACGCTTCAAACGTCCGATTCCCAAAAAAGTAAATGTCGGATTGATGGTTGAAGTTCCGTCAATTGTTTTTCAGCTTGATGAAATTTTGGAAAAGGCTGATTTTATTTCCATCGGAACCAATGACTTAGCACAGTTCTTTTTCGCCTGTGACCGAGGCAATCCGCGCTTGACCGAGCGCTATGATGTATTGTCGGCTCCGTTTTTGCGCATGATGCATACGATTGTAAAAAAAGCTGACAAACACAAAGTTTATTGCTCTGTCTGCGGAGAAATGGCATCAAATCCGATAGAGGCGATGGCCTTAATCGGATTGGGATACAGAAATTTATCTTCGTCTGGATCAACCTTTTGCCGTGTCAAAAGCATGATACGCAGCCTAAGGGTAGACGACATAAGTGACTATATGCAGCTGTTGTTAAATTCAAAAAACAAGACACTGCGGCCGCAATTAGTTGCGTATGCAAATGATCACAATATTGAAATCTTTTAAAAACTATGTTTAACTAAGCAAAACTCAACCTATATTAAGAAGGAAAAAACCGTGAAGAAAGAAAGCAAGGACACCGCCGCCAAAAGCAAAAAATCTGAAGCGATTGACAGCAAAAAAATCGAAAAAGAGGAAAATGCGGCAAGCAAAGTTGAAGAAGATAAAACTTTGGATAACGACGGTCGTGTCGGCACAATGCTAAGAGAAACCCGCCTAAAAAAAGGCGAAGAGGTTGAAGAAATCGCAGAAAAATTAAAAATCAGAGCCTTCTATCTAAGGGCGATTGAAGACAGCAAATATGATGAAATCCCCGAAGCACCTTATGGTCCCGGATTTGTCCGCTCATATGCAGATTACTTGGGATTAAACGCAATTCGCATGGCTCAGTTATATAAAGAAGAAACCGAAGCCCACGAAAATAAAGAAAACTACTATGTATTAGAACCACAGGCAGAAGGCACTGCCCCTGGGGGAAAATATATCGTCATAAGTCTGCTGGCATTAGTTTTGGTTTATGCCGGTTGGAGCTACTACACATCATTGCAAGAAAATCTAACAGTTGAATCATCATCTCCTGTTGTTGAAAATGCTACCGTAGACTACCCGCTTCAGGTTGAGAATTTTGAACAAACAACGGAAGAGGTTTCTTCTCCGGCTGACGAGGCTTTGCCTTTGATTAATGTCGATTCGAGTGCAGAGCAGGGAACCCCTCAGGTCGTAATGACAGAATCAAGCTTTGTTGAAGAACCGGCAAAAACTGAAGAAGTAAAGTCAGAAACAACTGAGCCGACAAAACAAGAAGCCCCGAAAGAGGAAGTCAAAAAAGAAGAGCCTAAGGTAGAGCCGACTAAAACAGAAACTTCTGAAAAAAAAGAAGTAGAAAAGAAAGAAGAGGTAACCCCCTCTGAACCAGAGATTGATACCGACGTTCCGGTTGTTGTAAAAATCAAAAAAGAAACATGGTTTGAAGCTAAAGATGACGAAACCTTGTACATTAGTAAAGTCGTTGATAACGGATTCGTTTACAATGTGCCGGAAAAAGAAGGTATGATAATTTCTGTCGGTCGTGTTGACGCCGCGGATGTTTACGTAAACGGCAAATTAACAACAGTCTTTACAGCAAAGAAAAAAACTGGTATTAAGGTTGACGACGTATTAGAAAAAGCCGACAACCAGTAGCAAATTTTTTTTGACAAGAAGAAAATAGCAGGTTAAAGGCTTGCTATTTTCTTTTGTTATAAAAGGAGAGAAAAATGGAAAAAATTATTCGCCGCAAGAGCCGTCAGATTATGGTTGGAAAAGTCGCCGTCGGGGGCGATGCGCCGATAAGTGTTCAGTCGATGACCAATACCTTGACCTCAGATGTAAAGGCCACGGTTGAGCAGATAAAAAGACAAGAAGCCGTTGGCTGCGATATCACGCGCTGTTCTTGTCCGGATAAAGATTCGGCTTATGCATTAAAGGAAATTACCAAACAGGTAAATATTCCGATTGTGGCGGATATCCATTTTGATTATCGTTTAGGAATTTTGGCGGCTGAAAACGGAGCCGCTTGTTTGAGAATCAACCCCGGAAACATCGGCTCAAGCGATAGAGTTAAAGAGGTTGTTAAGGCAGCAAAAGATTATGGCTGTTCGATTCGCATTGGCGTAAACGGTGGTTCTCTGGATAAAAGATTGTTAGAAAAATATGGCGAACCTTGCGCAGATGCCATGGTTGAGAGCGCTTTGGAACAAGCCAAAATGCTTGAGGACAATGACTTTAGAGAGTTTAAAATCAGCGTTAAGTCCTCAAATACTTTGATGATGATAGACGCTTATCGCAAACTGGCGGCGGCTTGTGATTATCCTTTGCATTTGGGTGTGACTGAAGCCGGAGGTTTAAGAACAGGAACTGTTAAGTCTGCTTTGGGAATTGGCGCGTTGCTGATGGACGGCATTGGTGATACTTTGCGCGTTTCGCTAACCGCTGATGTTGAAGAGGAAGTAAAAGTCGGTTACGAGATATTGAAGGCGCTGGATTTGCGACATCGCGGTGTCAGAATAATTTCTTGCCCGACCTGTGCCCGTCGTGGTTATGATGTTCAAAAGACGGTTGAAGAATTAGAGCGCCGCTTGTCTCATATCAGTCAACCTCTGACCTTGGCGGTTATGGGCTGCGTGGTTAACGGACCGGGAGAGGCCGCACACGCCGACTTTGGCGTTTGTGGTGGTCATGATGAAAATATGCTCTTTATCAAGGGCAAACCGGCAAGAAAAGTCAAAGATGAAGATATTGTCGATGAATTAGTAAAATTAGTTGAAGAAAAAATATCTGCTTAGGAAAGAAAAGTTAAGATGAATAAAGTACAATGTGTTCGCGGAACCTATGATTTATATGGTGAGAATAAAAGAAAAGCCAAAAGAGTGGTTGCTGTAGGCAGCAGTATTGTTGAGAAATATGGCTTTGAAGAAATTGAAACCCCGATATTTGAGTTTACGGAAGTTTTTTCGCGTAATTTGGGCGATACGTCTGATATCGTTACTAAGGAAATGTACTGCTTTGAGGATAGGGGCGGCGAGAGCTTAACCCTGCGTCCGGAAGGAACAGCCGGCGTGGTCAGAGCCTTTATTTCCGAAGGAATGCAGCAAAATCTGCCGGTCAAGCTGTATTATACCGGCCCGATGTTTCGTTATGAACGCCCACAAAAGGGACGTCAGCGCCAGTTTACGCAGTTTGGCGTCGAGTTGCTGGGCGTAGAAACGCCGCAAGCCGATATTGAGGTTATCGCCATGGCCTATGAGTTTATAGAGAGCTTAGGGCTTGCCGGAACGGTTACGGTTGAGATAAATTCTTTGGGCGATAAAGAAAGCCGCGACGCTTACCGCGAAAAACTTGTTGCTTACTTGAAAGAAAATTATGATAAGCTGTCAGAGGATTCAAAATATCGTCTGGAGAGAAATCCTCTGCGTGTTTTGGATTCGAAGGAAGAATGTGATAAGGCCGTTGTGGCAAACGCCCCGCTTTATCAAGACAGCTTGAACGAAGCCTCAAAAGCATTTTTTGAAACGGTTTTGAAAGGGCTGGATAACTTAGGAATTAAATACCGCTTGAACAACCGCTTGGTTCGCGGTTTGGACTATTATTCGCACACGGTTTTTGAGCTGGTAACCGACAAGCTCGGCGCGCAAGGAACGGTTTTGGCTGGCGGTCGCTATGATGGCTTGGTTGAACAAATGGGCGGCGGCAAGGTTTCGGGTATCGGCTGGGCTTGCGGCGTTGAAAGATTGTCCATGTTGCTGGAAGAAGATGTGTCTTTACCGCGTCCGATAGCCGTTATTCCGGTTGGCGAAGAGGCTGAAGAAAAAGCCTTGGCTATCGCATATGATTTAAGAAAGGCCGGCTTCCGCGTTGAGCAGGCTTATAGCGGAAATTTGAAAAAAAGAATGATGAAGGCCAATAAGGTCAATGCGGTTAAAGCCGTTATTATCGGTACGGATGAGCTGGCCGAAGGCAAAGTCACGATAAAAGATTTGGATGAAGGCAGCCAAAAAACCGTCGCTTTGACTGATGTAAAAGAGGAATTAAACTAATGGAGTTAGCAGAAAAATTATCCAATGTTGTTAACCGTTATGATGAAATAAACGCGCTGATTTCATCACCGGATTGCACGCCGGAAAACATGGTTAAGATGAATAAAGAGCTGGCAGAGTTAACGCCGGTGGTTGAGGCGATAAAAAATTATCAGCATTTGGAACAAAATTTCAACGACGCCAAAGCCATGATGGAAGATTCGTCGCTGGATAAAGAAATGCGTGACATGGCCGAAGCCGAATATTATGAGTTAAAAGAAAAACTTCCGGCTATGGAAAGAGAGATAAAAATTTTGCTTCTTCCGAAAAATGAAGAAGATGAGAAAAACGCGATTCTCGAAGTCCGCGCCGGAACCGGCGGTGATGAAGCGGCTTTGTTTGCGGCGGTATTGTTTGAAATGTATCAAAGATATTCGCAAAAACAAGGCTGGAAGTTTGAGGTTATTGACGCCGATGAAAACGGCTTGGGCGGATATAAAGAGGCTTCGGCCAAGATTACCGGCAAAGATGTTTTTTCGAAACTAAAATTTGAGTCGGGCGCTCACCGAGTTCAGCGTGTGCCGATAACGGAATCTCAAGGCCGCGTTCATACCTCGGCAGCAACCGTTGCAGTTCTGCCCGAGATTGAGGAAGTTGATATGTATATCAATCCGGCGGATCTGAAAATTGATGTTTACCGTGCTTCGGGTGCCGGCGGACAACACGTTAACCGTACGGAATCGGCAGTCAGAATTACCCATATCCCGACCGGAATCGTTGTCCAATGCCAAGACGATCGCTCGCAGTATAAAAATAAAGAAAAAGCAATGAACCACTTGCGCGCCAAGTTATATGACGCCCAAAAATCAGCGATTGACGCCGAATATTCGGAACGCCGAAAATTACAAGTCGGCTCCGGTGACCGTAGTGAGCGCATTCGCACTTATAACTACCCGCAAGGCCGCGTCACTGACCATCGCATTAATCTGACTTTGTATAAGCTGGATGAAGTTGTCTCCGGCGACGCTTTGGATGAGATTATCGACGCACTGGTCATGGAAGACCAAGCCCAACGCCTCGCCGA